>NC_008343.2:832500-1132500 GCF_000014285.2 Granulibacter bethesdensis CGDNIH1
TAGCTCAGCTGGTTAGAGCACACGCTTGATAAGCGTGGGGTCGGAGGTTCAAATCCTCCCTGGCCCACCATGATGATCGGCCGCTTTTTGAGGAAGCGGCTGGTTTGATGTGATGGGGGTGTAGCTCAGCTGGGAGAGCACCTGCTTTGCAAGCAGGGGGTCGTCGGTTCGAACCCGATCACCTCCACCATTGCGTGTGGTGACTGGCGGTTTGCCGACCGGTTCCCTTATCGTCGCATGGGTTAAAAATTTCCGGTGATAGTCTGGCCCCGGTCGGGTTCTGATATCATGCGGGATGGGCCTTCTTGTTGAAGGCTCTGCTATTTGTTCTTTGTTATGGTGAATATGTTCTGGTGCGCCTCTGCGCATGCCTTGACCGGTTGTCTGACCGGATTGACGGGGAGACCTGTCGTCCACGGTGAAGGGTATCATGATCAGAGGCGTTTAAGATGTGCTGAGTAAAATCACGCAGAAGCGTTGCACTGAAAGGTGTGGATGTCTTCTGTGCATGATGAGCACGGATTGGTTGACCGATCTGTGTTAGCTCTTGAGCGCGATAAGGGCATTCGGTGGATGCCTTGGCACTAGGAGGCGATGAAGGACGTGGCACGCTGCGAAAAGCCATGGGGAGCCGCGAGCAGGCATTGATCCGTGGATATCCGAATGGGGCAACCCCTCCGCAAGGAGATCACGATCTGAATACATAGGGTCGTGAGGCGAACCCGGGGAACTGAAACATCTCAGTACCTGGAGGAAAAGACATCAACAGAGATTCCGTCAGTAGTGGCGAGCGAAAGCGGAACAGGCCAGTGCCTTGATATTGTGTAGCGGAACGGTCTGGAAAGTCCGGCGACAAAGGGTGATAGCCCCGTATGCGATAGCGATATTAAGGACATGAGTAAGGCGGGACACGTGAAATCCTGTCTGAACATGGGGGGACCACCCTCCAAGCCTAAATACTCCCTAGTGACCGATAGTGAACAAGTACCGTGAGGGAAAGGTGAAAAGCACCCCGACGAGGGGAGTGAAATAGACCTGAAACCGAATGCCTACAAGCAGTCGGAGCCGCATCTGCGGTGACGGCGTACCTTTTGTATAATGGGTCAGCGAGTTTCTGTTTGCAGCAAGCTTAAGCCGATAGGTGTAGGCGCAGCGAAAGCGAGTCTGAATAGGGCGTCAAGTTGCAGGTAGAAGACCCGAAACCGAGTGATCTAGCCATGGCCAGGCTGAAGGTGCGGTAACACGCACTGGAGGGCCGAACCCACGCCTGTTGAAAAAGTCGGGGATGAGCTGTGGCTAGGGGTGAAAGGCCAATCAAACTCGGAGATAGCTGGTTCTCCGCGAAATCTATTGAGGTAGATCGTCGCGTGTTTACCCCCGGGGGTAGAGCACTGGATGGGCTAGGGGGCTCCAAAGGCTTACCAAACCTAACCAAACTCCGAATACCGGGAAGTATAGCGCGGCAGACAGTCCATGGGTGCTAAGGTCCGTGGACGAGAGGGAAACAGCCCAGACCGCCAGCTAAGGTCCCCAAGTTGTGGCTAAGTGGGAAAGGATGTGGGAATTCCAAAACAACCAGGAGGTTGGCTTAGAAGCAGCCATCCTTTAAAGAAAGCGTAATAGCTCACTGGTCTAATAGAAATCCTGCGCCGAAAATGTAACGGGGCTCAAGCCACACACCGAAGCTGCGGGTGTAGAGTGATCTACGCGGTAGCGGAGCGTTCCGTAGGCCTGTGAAGGGAGATGGGGTGACCCCTCCTGGAGGTATCGGAAGTGCGAATGCTGACATGAGTAGCGACAAACAGTGCGAGAAACACTGTCGCCGAAAGTCCAAGGGTTCCTGCGCAAGGTTAATCCACGCAGGGTGAGCCGGCCCCTAAGGCGAGGGCGAAAGCCGTAGTCGATGGGAATCAGGTGAATATTCCTGAGCCTGCTGGAAGTGACGAATGTGAAGCGTTGTGGGGACTTACTGGATTGCCCCTGCAGCCGGATCGTTCCAGGAAATAGCTCCAGCGAATAGACCGTACCCGAAACCGACACAGGTGGACTGGTAGAGCATACCAAGGCGCTTGAGAGAACGATGTCGAAGGAACTAGGCAAATTGCTTGCGTAACTTCGGGATAAGCAAGACCCATGTCCGGGCAACCGGGTGTGGGTGGCACAGACCAGGGGGTAGCGACTGTTTAGTAAAAACACAGGGCTCTGCGAAGTCGAGAGACGACGTATAGGGTCTGACGCCTGCCCGGTGCCGGAAGGTTAAGAGGAGGTGTGCAAGCACTGAATTGAAGCCCCGGTAAACGGCGGCCGTAACTATAACGGTCCTAAGGTAGCGAAATTCCTTGTCGGGTAAGTTCCGACCTGCACGAATGGCGTAACGACTTCCCCACTGTCTCCGGCATCGGCTCAGCGAAATTGAATTCCCCGTGAAGATGCGGGGTACCCGCGGTCAGACGGAAAGACCCTATGAACCTTTACTGCAGCTTTGCAGTGGCACCAGGAAAATGCTGTGTAGGATAGGTGGGAGGCTTTGAAGCATGGGCGCTAGCTTGTGTGGAGCCAACCTTGAAATACCACCCTGCGTTTTTCTGGTGTCTAACCGAGACCGGTAAGCCCGGTCCGGGACCCTGCATGGCGGGCAGTTTGACTGGGGCGGTCGCCTCCCAAATGGTAACGGAGGCGCGCGATGGTGGGCTCAAGCCGGTCGGACATCGGCTGTTGAGTGCAATGGCATAAGCCCGCCTGACTGCGAGAGCGACAGTTCGAGCAGAGACGAAAGTCGGCCATAGTGATCCGGTGGTCCCGCGTGGAAGGGCCATCGCTCAACGGATAAAAGGTACTCTAGGGATAACAGGCTGATCTCCCCCAAGAGTCCACATCGACGGGGAGGTTTGGCACCTCGATGTCGGCTCATCACATCCTGGGGCTGGAGCAGGTCCCAAGGGTTCGGCTGTTCGCCGATTAAAGTGGTACGTGAGCTGGGTTTAGAACGTCGTGAGACAGTTCGGTCCCTATCTGCCGTGGGTGTTGGAGACTTGAGAGGATCTGTCCCTAGTACGAGAGGACCGGGATGGACGCACCTCTGGTGCACCGGTTGTCGCGCCAGCGGCACAGCCGGGTAGCTATGTGCGGACGGGATAACCGCTGAAAGCATCTAAGCGGGAAACCCACCTCAAAACCAGGTCTCCCTGAGGGCCGTGAAAGACCATCACGTCGATAGGCCAGGTGTATACGTGCGGTAACGCACTCAGCTAACTGGTCCTAATAGCCCGATAGGCTCAAGAACTTCCATCATGCACAGAAGTCATCCACACATGACAAACAGCACATCCTAAAAAACACCAGAACATCCCATCACAACACCACCCAAAAAGGTGGGTTGGACGACCTGGTGGCTATGGCGGGGAAACTACACCCGATCCCATCCCGAACTCGGACGTGAAATGCCCCAGCGCCCATGGTACTGCATCTCAAGATGCGGGAGAGTAGGTCGCCGCCAGGTCTTCCAACCCACCCCTCACGCTACCTACCACCACAAACGCGGGGTGGAGCAGCCCGGTAGCTCGTCAGGCTCATAACCTGAAGGCCGCAGGTTCAAATCCTGCCCCCGCAACCACTTCCAGACTTTGAAATAGAAACCATAAAGCCGATCCCTCAATAATAGGGATGGGCTTATTTTCGTATGTACCCAATACAATAAGCACCCAAGCAGCGATTAGACACGCTGAAATGTGACTTATTGCAACGGCTACTCCCCATCGTACAACAAGATGATTACAGTCGTGGCATGGAAATAGTGCCGCATATTCTGATCGTTGATGATGACCGGGAAATCAGGGAACTCTTGGCCAGATTCCTGGAGAAAAACCGTTTCCGTGTGACCGCAGTCCGTGATAGCCGCGAGGCGCGTCGGGCTTGGGTCAACGGGCATTTTCAGCTGCTTGTTCTTGATTTGATGTTGCCGGGGGAAGGTGGCCTTGATCTGGCTCGCTGGGTTAGGTCCCAGTCTTTGGTTCCGATCGTTATGCTGACAGCCATGGGTGAGGAGACGGATCGCATCGTGGGCCTTGAAATCGGTGCTGATGACTATGTTGCCAAACCTTTTAACCCCAGGGAATTGCTTGCTCGTATCCGTGCGGTTCTCAGGCGGACAGAAGGAGAATTGAGAACCGTTGAGACAGCCAATCAGAAGAGCAGGCGTTTTGCCGGATGGGTATTGGAGCCAGCCCGCAGGCGTCTGATCAATCCGCAAGGGGCGGAAGTTCCCTTGACCGGGGGAGAATACGATTTGCTGAGCGCGTTGGTGGATCGTCCTAACCGTGTTTTGACCCGTGATATGCTACTTGATCTGCTGCGGGGGCGTCAGGCTGGCCCCTTTGATCGGGCGATTGATGTGGCAATCAGCCGTCTGCGCCGTAAGTTGGAAGATGATGGTCGTCAGTCGCAACTGATCAAAACGGTTCGGAGCGGTGGATACGTGCTGGCTGCCACCGTTGAAATGATCTGATGACCTTCATTGCTGCGTTTCAGTCATGATGAGGCTTCCATTATGGCCACGTAGTCTCGCCAACCGCACGGCGCTGGTTTTGACCAGTGTTCTGGTCATTGTTCAGTTGGCGGGGCTGGCCATTCATGCTCTGGATCGCATTGATCTTCAGCAACTGGCTCAGGCAAGATATGCAGGAAGTCGCATATCGCTGATTTATCGCAGCGTCATGTCGGTTCCTCCGGAAGAGCGCCAGGCGTTGATCCAGCGTATGGATCTGCCGCCCGGTTATCGGCTGGCTCTGAGCCAATCTCCTCCTCTGGGTGATACCCAGCCTATTCCGCAGACATGGATGCAATTGCTGCGGGCGGGGATGAGTTTCGGTCCTCCGATGCAGGAGGTCCATCCAGTCAGTATTATTGTCAGGTTGGACAGGCCCCAGCGGATGCTGCAGGTGAGTCTGCAGATGCCATCTGTTAAAGATGAAATGGATAATAAGATGCATGAGCATCTATCCGGTGAGTCTGAAGGCAGGTCTCCTTCCTGGCATCCTTTGGTTGGAAAAGCAGGGAAACAGTGGCTGACGTTGTACATTCCGCTTCCGCCTGTTGAACCGTGGCATTCACCAACATTTCTGGCGGCTTTTATTCTGATGACGTTAACAGCCGCATGTCTAAGCATTTGGGCAACCCGTCGTCTGATTGCCCCTGTGCGTACCCTGTCTCATGCTGCCGAAGCATTAGGGCGTGACGTGAATGCCCCACCGTTAGAGGAAAAGGGGCCGCGTGAAATTGTTCAGGCGGCGCAGATATTTAATGTGATGGCGGCCCGTATCCGTCGCTTTGTACAGGACCGGACTTTCATTCTATCCGCCATTGGTCATGATCTGCGGACGCCAATCACCCGGCTCAAATTACGCGCGGAATTTATTGATGATGAAGAACTGCGCCGGCGCATGATCGCCGATCTGGATGAACTTGAAGAAATGGTCAGTGCCACTCTGGCATTCGGGCGAGATGCCGATATGCAGGAGCCGATGGTACTGCTTGATTTACCAGAACTGGCAAAGACAATTCTTGATGAAGCAGTTGATGCGCGTCCAGACTATACCGAGCGGCTTCACTATATAGGTCCAGATCATTTGCCTGTACGTGGAAGAACATTGCCACTGAAGCGGGCGATAACGAATCTGCTGAATAATGCGCTCGCCTATGGGGGCAGCGCGACCATACGGATTAGCCTGTCTGTGAATGGAATGGTCAGGATGGACATCGAGGATGAGGGACCGGGTATTCCGCCCGAGGATATGGAGAGGGTCTTCGACCCTTACCAAAGGCTGGAAGGTAGCCGCAGCAGGGAAACCGGTGGATTTGGTCTGGGGCTGCCCATTGCCCGCAATATTCTACGTGCTCATGGCGGTGATGTCGTGCTTAGCAATCGCCGCGAGGGAGGGGCCTGTGCCTCGGTCACCTTACCTGTTTAACGAGACGTGACCGAGGGGAGGAGACGGAACGGAACTTTACGCAGCTGCGGAAGCAGGCTCCTTGACGACGATACGGGTCCATCCATGGGTATCAGCCAAGGTGCCGTACTGGATACCAATGATGGTGTCATAGAGTTTCTGGGTCAGATCACCGATCTTTCCCCGATTGATGATGATCTTCTGCCCACGATAGCCAAGCTCCCCGATCGGAGAGATCACGGCGGCCGTGCCTGTCCCCCACATTTCAGCAAGATCGCCACGCTCGGCCGCTGCCATCACCTCATGGATGGAAATGGGGCGCTCATTGACTGTCATGCCCCATTCACGCATCAGAGTCAGGACAGAATCCCGCGTGACGCCGGCCAGGATTGTCCCGGAACTGAGGGGAGGGGTAATCACTTCATTCCCGATGCGCAGCATGATGTTCATTGTTCCGACCTCATCGAGATATTCACGATGAACGCCATCCAACCACAGAACCTGCGTATATCCTTCGGCTTGCGCATCCCGGGCGGCCTGCAAGCTGGCTGCATAGTTTCCCGCTGTTTTGGCGGCACCCAGCCCCCCCTGGACGGCGCGGACATGGGTATCGGTGGCCAGAATTTTCACAGGATTCAGCCCCTCCGCATAATACGCGCCGACAGGGGAAAGAATCACGAAATAGATATAGCTATGAGAGGGATGCACCCCCAGAAACGTTTCCGAAGCAATGACGGTCGGACGAATGTAGAGAGAGGTTCCGGCCTTGCCCGGAACCCAGTCTTGATCCACCTGCACCAAAGCCGCGATCGACTCCTCAATCAAAGCCGGGTCTAACTGGGGAATACACAGCTTTTCACAGGACTGGTTCAGGCGTTCAGCGTGGCGGGATGGCCTGAAAATACGGACGGCGCCATCTGCGCCCCGGAAAGCCTTCAGTCCGTCGAACACGGACTGGGCATAGTGCAGGACGCAGCAGGCCGGATCGAAGGTGAACGGAGCGTACGGTACAATACGAGGGTCGTGCCAACCTTGCCCTTCATCATAGTTCATAATGAACATATGGTCTGAGAACGTCCGCCCGAAGCGTAAATCATCATCATGAGGACGCTGTTTCGGAGATGTCGTTCGTGTGACCGGAAAAGACATTAGCCGGGAACTCCTGGGCAGTAGGACCGAAACAGCACGGTAGGCAGGTATAGCAGCCACCGATCAAGAAACCTCTCAGTGCGACGACCAAGCGATCTGTCACATATTTAAGGCGATGTTGCGGTGGTGCACAGCTTAAATGCTCAGAGATAGTCGCTATGCTGCCGTGCAGCATCGGCGGGGCACTCCAGCATAATGGGTGCAAAAACAAGCTAAAATTTAAATCATCGGTTATAACCGTATGGTTGAAAATCTTTGTTCATAATATTATTATAGTAATAATAAAAATAACTAAAGGTTGATTTATAATAGAAAAAAATATTCTATAAGTATATAAAATATATTTGACTGATTATTTATTTATAAAAATAGTAAAATTGCTTGAATGAAATCTATTTCATCGTCTAACAGAACGTTGGGAAGCGGAGGGTTATTCCATGTCCAGCGTTGTCACTGTTCCAGGTGCCAGTGGTACCGACGCCTATAGTACAAACTTCACGATTAATTATTATTCCAACCTTGGGTTGCTTTCAAAGCAGCTTCTGGATAGTGTTCTGCCACAGAATTATTCGGTTAATAAGCCGAATACTGTGATCAATCCGATATCTTCAACAAACATGTCGGATAGCGTCACTATTTTTGAGCCAGGATCAAATGCACGTGTCAGTATTCCGCAGGGATACGAGGTTTCTGTGCTTGCTCCCATAGCAGCGGGAGCCGTCTCCAATACGGTTTATTTCAACCAGAACACTCTCGATAATCAGCTTATCTTCTTTGGGCAGGCAGGTAATCTTCTGCAGCTCGAACAAGGATCTGGCACTGTTGTGGGGTCTCTTGGTGATAATACAATCGTTGGCGGAACCACTGGCGCATGGTCTGTTATGACCGATGGCGGGAGTAGTACTGCAGGAAGCCTGGTTTTCGGAAACAATTCTTCCATGCAGGTCGCCTCTTTGGGAACGGACACTTTTGTCGGCGGCTCTGGGGTTGCGACCGTGGCAACCTACGGTAATGGCTCGGAAATCTGGGGTGGGCAGAGTGGTTCCTCCCTCAGCTTCACCAGCCATTCTGACGGTATTGATACGTATATGGGGGGGGCTGGCTCTGATACGGTATTCGCCGAAAGCAGCGGTGGTTTTTATCAGGGTGGATCCGGTAACCTCACTTTCGTCAATGATACGGGCAGCCCGACTCTATTCGGGGGTTCCGGTTCGGAAACGCTGTTCAGTGGCAGCGGCAATGGTCTGTATATTCAGGGCAGCGGTGCGTTCTCGCTCACCAATGGTGGTGGCACGCAACATGTCTTCGGCGGCTCTGTCGGTGGTGTTTACTATGGCGGCACGGGCGGTGAAATTGACGTGGCCCAATCCAGCGCCAGCAATACCTTCTTTGCGGGCAATGGTAACGTAACCCTGTCCAGCGCTTTCTCTTCCGGTGATAACCTGTTTATAGGCGGAACAGGGCGGCAGTCCATCTTCGGCGGTTCTGGTGACGACACCTTCTTCGGTGGCGCTGGTACTGCCACTATCTTTGGTGGTGGTGGAGAAGATGTCTTTGCCGTGGTCAATGGTCAGGCCGGTGGTAACCTCAGCATCTATGGGTTTGAAGCCAGCTCTGATCTGGCTATCCTCGGATATGGTCAGACTGCGCAGGATGTTCTTAACGCTGCTCAGTCAACCGTTGTCGGTGGAGCATCCAGCCTGCAGATTACCCTGTCTGACTCGACCACAATCACGCTGGTCGGGGTTAATCAGCTGAACCAGAATCAAATCACCACAACCTGATTTTTGAGGCTGTCGAAAAGAAAGTCGCCAGGTTTTCCTGGCGGCTTTTTTTGTCAAAAGTGCCAAACTATTTTTTCTGAAGCCACATATTCCATCCGGGAGGTCTTATCGGAAACGAGATAACCTTACCGGGTGCCGCATTTTGAAAACGGGCAACACTGTCGGAAAAACCCGCAGGAGAAACGACCAGCATATCCGGATAATGCCAGTCCATGACAATACCAAACAGGGTTGTGCTGAGCAGCAGCATGCCAACCAGACGGATCGAACGTATTTTGGCCTGCAAGGTCACTACAAGAAGGGCCGTGAACCAGGCCAGAATAGGCATCATATAATATCTGCCCCCTATTCCCGGCCGAGCAAGTGCTTGCCATTGTGGTTCCACCTTTGCCGCCAGAGGGGATATCATCGCCACTGTCAGCATGAGGGCGGCAAATACCAGAAGCTTTCTGAAAGCAGAACTCCCGGTCTTGGCTGCCACTGCCAGCAAGAACATGCCAGAAACTGTCACGATAAATGGTAACAGAGTGCTGTCTGCCCACCATGGCTGCCTGGATATCCAGGTGGCCCCGTTAAAACCGGCAAGCCCACCCACAAAAACTTGCAGCGAGACAATTTTGAAAAAACCGGAAACGGAAGCCCCGAGTGGTGCGGGGAGAGTGCGCGTGTGGTGAAACACCATCAGGAACCCGAGCTGGATCAATGCGGATGCCCCCATGATGATGAGACGCCTTTGAGCCGCTGTATCCTTTCTCTGCCACCGCTCATAAACGGCAAATGGTGTCAGCAGAATTGAAAAGGGACCACTCAAGCCCGCAATGGCCAGACAGAAAGATTCCCAAATGGCTCCCCTGGTTGTTGCAGTGGCGGGGCTGATCACGATCAGAAAGCCCAGCAGTGCAAGATGCCATTGGGTGTTGGTCAGAATGACGAATTCCTCGAACCCGTAAGGCATGGTGATCATGAAACCACCCAGCAGAAAGCGAATTCGCCAGTCAGGTACGAGCGGCGCAAAACGGGATGAGGTCACATATATTGCCGGGGCTGCCTGTATCAGAAGCGCAATCACAGCAAAAAAAACCGGCACATCTCCCAGTGGCAAAGATTGGGCCAGCAACGCTACAATCCGGGAGGCAGTTTGCAGATAGCCTACATGAGGCAGCAATAAGCTCGACCATCCGTGCTGGTAGGCATTCTGATACCAGATGCCATCTTCAGCCCACAAAGTGGCATGATGCAGACCAAGCGGATACCGGACAGCCAGTGTCACCAAACAGAAGGCGGAAAATAAGAGCCAATAAAACTGTTGGCGCTTCCACGGAATCGAAGAAAGGAAATCGGGGGAGGGCTGCTGGTCTGTATGCTCAGGAGGCATTTGCAAATCTTTGTTTTGGTCTCAATGACAGCAAAGGCATTTCGAAATATCGAAAAGATGCCCATGATAGAATAAGAGGCAGAGTCATGATCATGACCGTACCCGTCCCGCGACCGATTTTGTCCTCAAGCACCCAGATATTGACGAGTTCCAGAATAGGAAGATGGAAAAGATATAGCCCGTAAGCCTGATTGCTGAGTGCCTTGACGGGTTTATCCAGCAGGACAGGTAGACGGCGGATCTGCAGCATGGCGGGAAGGCATAGACAGGCACCGATCTGGTACAAAGTCAGGATATAGGTTCGAAAATAGCGACCCGGCAGAGGGGTTGGAAACAGGAGTAGATGAATGATCAGCCCCAGCCCCATCAGAAAAAACAGGTTGGGGTATAGGAAGAGCAGACTGTTTTTTCGCGACAGAACAGCAAGCAGCACACCCAATGCGATGCCATCCAGACGATGAATGACAATTGTGCCAGATGCCTGGGCAAATAATTCAGGCGTCAGAAAAAACCATCGCGCCAGATGGGGGGCGATGATCATTACGCCAAGGGCAAGACCGATCGCCCAGCTTTTACGAATAAGAAGACTTCCTAAAATGGCCAGGCTGCCAAAGATAACATAAAACCATTCTTCGATTGCCAGAGACCATGTGACGGCATACCAGTTTTGCGACGGCAGCGGTGTCAGCAGATTTTGCGTGAATGTCGCATACTGAAGCAATGTCTGCACCAGATGCTCTGTGGGCGGATAAATAACTGCCAGCACTAGCAAGACTGCATAATACAGCGGAAGTGTCCGCGTCCAGCGCCGCAATAAGAAAATGCGCCAATTGGCGATACTCGGCCCTTTGTCGACGATATCAAGTATCAGACCACCCACAAGAAAACCACTGAGGGCAAAAAAAAGATCGACCCCCAGCAGCCCGAAATTAAACAGCCAGTTTTTTACCGGTATGCCGAACCAGTGGGAAAATGTGCTGAGATAATGGATGAACAGAACACATAAAATGGCGCAGGCCCGGAAAATATCCAGACCTGCACAGCGTGTATGATAGCCTCCTGCATGACCATATGCAGAGGTGGCCGATGGTTGGGACATTTTCTTATGGTTCAGCCGGCAATGGCAAAATCAGTCCACCCGGCTCATCACTGTCAGCAGAAATACCGTCCAGAATCCACGGATGGCGGGTGCGCATATCGTTGATCAGATCTTCCTGATTCCGGCTTTTATTCGTCGTTGTACGAAGCATGGATTCGCCATGCACCCGATAAAATCCAAGAATTTTATCGAGATGTTTCCCATACCATCCATATTCAGCCATCCGGCACCACAGATCATAATCTTCCCAGCCCAGTGGCATGCGCTTATAGCCACCGATATGGGCCCATGCGGACAGCCTGATCAGAGCTGTTGCATCAATGAAATTGCCGGGTCGGAAGATGGCGGGATTATAATCCCGTGCACTGAAGATCCCGTCGCCATCGTCGAATTCCTGCAGGGACGGATAGACATAGGCTGCATCCGTATCCTTAATGGCTTCATAAAGCCGTACCGCGGCTTCCGGCATCAGCTTGTTATCGGCATCCAGTGGCAGCACGAACAGCGTTTCCGCGGCGTTGAAGCCGGCATTGCGCGTCAGGCTCAGACCTTGATTCGTCTTGTTTTTCAGGAGCACTGCCCGGCCGAAGCGGGCGGCATTGGTTTCCATCCAGTAACGCACGACTTCCAGAGAATCATCGGTTGAACAGTCATCAACAACAACCAGATGCAACTGCTCGACCGTTTGATCGCGGACAGATTCCAGCGCCTCCAGTATGTACTGACGATAATTGTAGACGGGAATGATAACCGTCATTTCCGCATCCCGCAGGCTGTCATGAAAGAAGACAGTCTCTGTTTCGGGAATTTCCGGAAGCGGATGCGGCCATGCCTGCCGATGTTTTATTTCCCGCTCAAAGGCCCATGCCGCCGCACGGCCCGGGCGCAGCATCTGGTCAAGCCAGCCCGCCACAAGTTCGGTGCGCCCGTCAGGACCATAGCGCCAGAGCACATCGTGATATGCGGCCCGGGCCATATCCCGACGTGCGTCGGGATTATTGAGCAGTTGATCAAGCGCATCCGCCCATTCCTGCGGACTGTCTGCCAACATACCGGTGACCCCATGGCGGATTGCGTCACGATATGGAACCGTCGGAGAAGCAATGGTTGGCACGCCGACAAGAGCCGCTTCGAAATACTTCAGCTCACTCTTGGCCTCACAAAAAACGTTTCCGACTTCCAGCGGTGCCAGATTGATATCGAAACGGGCTATTTCCGTGGGGAGATTTTCGAGTGGCACCAGTTCGCGCCATTCAATTTGGTGCTCCATGGCATGCAGGTCGGGGAATTCCTCAATATCCATGGCCGGCCACGGACCACGCCGGAACAGAACCAGACGACGATCCGGATCAGCCTTCAGGGCTGCCGCAACGATGGAAGCAATCTGGGCAAAATCTTTCTGATGAGTGCGGCTTCCCCCCGCATAGCCGATGCGGACCAGCGGCGTCTGTCCATGTATATGGCGTGTACGAACGGCGTTGCGTGATGTGCTCCATGTCGATTCCACAAAGCCATTCGGGATCAGGAAGGTGGCTTTCTGCCGCCGGTGCATTCTGGCGGCCATCGGCAGGGTTGGGGCTGTGCAGAAATCCGCAATGCGCATCATCTGCTGCACGCGGGAGAAGAGCCGCTTGACGTCTTTTTCAGCGTAATTTTGCGAGCGGATCCCGTCGATAATGTTCTTTTCTGCAAAAGCGGGTTCAAACATCAGATCGTCACAGTCGAATACGATCGGCAGCTTGCGACCATTCGCACGGTGGAAAATAATTTCTGTATCAGGCGTCCATTGGCTGCGCCAAATATAGATAATATCAGCCTCGGCCATTTCGTGGCCGTCTCTGGCTTCGGGAATGGTGCAAATAGTAGCCCTGCCGCCCGCAGCGCGGATGGCATCGGCAAAATAAACGACCCGATAGAAATGCCCCGCCGTATGCGGCTCACCGGATATACACAGAACGTAGGGCTTACGTTTGTCGTCTGCAGTCAAGACTGGCGGCTGAATGACTTCATCCGGTTCGGAGGCATTGTCTGCTTCTGTGTCGTATTCCGCGATGACTGGTTCCGGCTCTTTGACAGGCGCTTCGGCATGAGAGGAGGGCGCTATCTGGCGCTGTTCGCTTCTGCCATGCAGCTCATAATGCTCCAGCGCCGTCAGACCGGCACTGATCGAATCCGGATAACGCCGGATATAGAACGTGGTAGAGAAATCTGGTCCGGGATCCCGTTCTTCCTGGGTTCCGTACAGAATATAATGGATAACCGGATCAGTTTTACTGCTATCGAGATCCTGATACGTATCCAGATACCAGCGCGCATCGAACAGAGGGCTATCCTTGATGATGCGGTACGCCCGTTTGATTTTTTTTCTGTTGCGATATCGGACCATCAATGATGAAGGCACGATTTTTTGTATAACACTTGAAAATAACGAGCGCTGAGGCTGTTGCTGGGCGATGGCCAGGCGCATCCGCAGCAGGCCGGCTTCTTCCAGATGCAGATCCCGTTCACGCTGCAATGCCTGTGCATGGTTGGCGGCATCGGCGAGCTGTAGATGAGCATGCGCAATCTGATGATGGGCGTTATCCAGCTGCTGACGGATATTCTCGGATTGCTGGCCGGCATTCTGCAGGGCATTCCAGGTCTGTCGAAGCTCATGCTCCACCACGGCAAGTGTTTGCCTTGTATTGATCAGGGCAGCCCGTGTGGTGCCCCGTTCCTGTTCAACCCATTTCAGGCGCCGATATTGTTCGGCAATAATCTGATGATCTTTGGCAAAGCCTGCCTGAATATCCGCGATCTCAGCTTCCCGATGCTCCTTGAGCGCTTTCAGCTCGTCAAGCTGGGCGTAGATTTTTCTGTCCAGATCACTGGTATGGATAAAAAGACTTTCCGGCGTTTCGGGAAGAGGATCATCCGAAGCAATGGCCAGCAGGTAGGTCGCACGCGGCAGGCCGTTGGAGGCTTCAGCATGCAGGTCGCCACGGTGTTCGATCACCAGCGGCAGCGGACTGGCAGGTATTGCCAGTCCGGGCAAAGCCGGAATCTGTTCGGCTGCAATCGCGCTGCCAATGAAGGCGCGTTGTCCCATGGAGCGGACATGCCTGAAATTCGATAGCAGCAGGGAATGAAATTCAAGGCGTGTCAGCTCGTGCACATGGTGCGGGTTGGAGCCTTGGTCAGGGGGAGAATAAATATCACGTTCCGGGCTGGAAATGATCAACAGACCGCCCGGGCGCAGCACCCTGCGCAACTCGGCCATAAAAGATTGGTGGTCGTATAAATGCTCTATGGTTTCAAAAGAAACTATTCTATCAACTGACTGGTCCGGTAATGGAATGGCAATTCCACTCCCTTCCATGAAAGTGAGGTTCGGGCGGCGATAGTGTAAACGAGAATGGGCAATGGCATCATGAGCGATGTCTACCCCGGTGACGGAGCGTGCTACCTGGGCCAGAATAGCCGTCCCATATCCTTCGCCAGAGGCAATATCGAGCACATCCAGCCCACGGCAGAAATGCCTGGCCAGATAATAGCGGTGCAAATGTTCAATTTCGATGCGGCCAGAGACGGTCGAGGTAAAGCGCTCACCGGTAAATTCGAGACCATCGCTGGCTCGTTCCTGGCGGAAGATTTCTCCCAACCGCTTTCTCCTCTTAAAGATGCTTTGTTATTAAATATGCAGGTTAGCAAACCTGTATATTCCTGCCGTGACATGCGATCATGTGCAAGTGCGGTTCCTCCGACCATCCTGTTGGTCGGAGGATATGAACATTAAGGGCTTTTACACTTTGTCTGGCCAGCTATCGACGGAAGCAGAACTTGACCTTTTACGCGAAGAGCTGGCTCAGGCCAGGCTTTCAGAGGCTGAGTTAAGGGCGCAGGTGGCCGTCCTGACGGCTCAACTGGACATGGCTCGGATATCAGGTCTGGCCCGTCAGCAGGACCGCAGGCTGGATTGGGGGCGGCTGCGCAGAAAAATATCAAGGAATTTAAAGCGTTCCGCCGGCAGGCTACTGGGCAAACCACCCTCTCCATCGTCGGGCGGCCCTGGTGTGCCTGTTCTGCGGATCGACAAAGACACTTTCCGGGAGCAAGCCCGGCAGGAATTGGAAAGCTTTCTGGATTCGGAGGAACGCCTGGTTTTCTATGGCGGTGAGACTCCGGACATCTCGATTTTGCTGGTGCTTTATAACCAGGCCCCCCTGACATACCGATGCCTGCGTTCGATCATGGAGCACGCTGCTCCTCTACAGGTGCGAGTCGTCATTGCAGATAATGCGTCGTCTGATGAGACATCGCGTCTGCTGGATCGCATTGATGGGGCGGTGATCCTCAGGAACAAGGACAATCTGCATTTCCTGCGCGGGGTCAATCTGGCGGCGGACCATGCGGCGGGTCCGGGGCTGCTATTGCTCAACAATGATGCCATGCTGCGGCCGGGAACGTTGCAGGCGGCATGGAACGCATTGAACGCTGCACCGGATATCGGTGCGGTTGGCGGCCCCATCATTCTGCCGGACGGCACCTTGCAGGAAGCCGGAAGCATTATCTGGAGCGACGGCACCTGCCTTGGCTATGGAAGGGGGCGCAACCCTCTGGAGGCGGAATTCCAGTTCAGGCGTGACGTGGATTACTGCTCCGGGGCTTTCCTGCTGGTGCGGAGAAAGGCGTTCGAGGCGTTGGGAAGGTTGGATACAGCCTTTGCGCCCGCTTATTACGAGGAAACCGATTTCTGCATGCGGCTGCGGGAAGCCGGATACAGAATTGTGTACGAACCTGATGCGGCGATCGATCACTTCGAGTTTGCCAGCGCGACCTCTTCCGCCTCGGCGCTGGCATTGCAGGCAACCAACCATGAACGCTTCAGAACCCGGCATCAGCAGATATTGAAGCGCGAGCATCATGCTCCCGGAACCGATCCCCTGTTCGCCCGCGCCCGGGACAGTGGAAAGGGCCGTGTACTGGTTATTGACGACCGGGTTCCGTTTCCGTCCCTCGGCGCAGGCTATCCCCGCGCGGCAGAACTGACTCTGGCTCTGGTCGCGGAGGGCTGGTCGGTTACCTATTATCCGCTTCTGACCCCCAATGATTCCTGGGACGAGATCTACACTTTGTTCCCACGGGAAGTGGAAGTTGCCCTGAATGAAGGGGTGGATGGGCTGCGCCGTCTGATTGATAAGCGGGATGGCTATTACGACACGATTTTCGTCAGCCGCCCCCATAATATGCGGCTGTTTCTGGACCATATTTCCACCCGCCCGTCTGCCCGCCTCATTTATGATGCGGAGGCGGTTTTCGCACAGCGCAGCATTCTCCAGATGACGCTGGAAGGTCATCCTCCCGGCGCAGCCAGACGAAAGGAGATGCTGGAGGCGGAAATGAGTATGGCCCGTCTGGCAGACCGTATCGTCACCGTCTCTCCGCATGAGAAAATTCTGTTCACGCAGGGAGGTTGTGCAGATGTCCATGTGCTGGGCCATGCACAGGCACCGGCCCCTACTGGAAACGGCTTCGATCAGAGATCGGGTTATCTGTTCGTCGGTGCGCTTGATGACGATCCGTCCCCCAATCTGGACAGTCTGCTGTGGTTTGCCAGCGATGTCATGCCTCTATTGACCAGAGCAATGCCGGAGAACTGGACCCTTCAGGTGGCGGGCCGTGCAGGCGCACGCCGTGCCAAGGCGCTACAGGGGCCTCGTATTGCCATATTGGGCAGAGTCGAGGATCTGGACGCATTGTACGAGACCGCCAGGGTTTTTATTGCGCCCACCCGCTATGCGGCTGGTATTCCCTTGAAAGTCTGCGAAGCGGCGGCACGCGGGGTTCCTGTTGTGGCCACTGCCCTGCTGGCGCGCCAGCTCGGTTGGACGCATGAGAAAGAGTTGCTGGTTGCCGATAACGCAGAGGAATTTGCAGACGCCTGCGCTCGTCTGTATCGGGACCAGGCTTTGTGGGAACGGCTTCGTCAGGCCGCCCTGAAGCGTGTTGAGCAGGAATACAGCCCCGATTTCTTCAGAAACCGGGTGGCGGAGATCATGTCCCCTGCCATAGAGAGCCATGCTCTGCGGCATGTGCCGGATGCATGGCCTGCGATGGCTTCCGCACTGGTCAACACGGTGGCTGCGGATGGCAGGCAGGCGCCAGGCAGAATGGCAGTCGCCCGTTATCAGGCGTATCGTGCTCTGCGGCTTGTGCGGGGGGCCAGACAGTATGCAGTGCGGCATGGCCTGTCGAAAACGGTCCAGCGTGCGTGGCTTGAGATTCTGAAACGCGTCGGGAAGCGTAATTTCAGTCTCTGGAGCCAGTTTTACGATACGCTGGATGACAAGGACATTGCGGCCATCCATCGGCATATGGCCAACTTGGTGGAGCGTCCAACCTTCGATGTGCGTATGCGCTGGGATGGTGATGAGGCCACGCTGCGGGCTTGTGTGACGTCGCTGCAGGAGCAAGCATATCAGCGCTGGACGATGCTGCTGTTGTCAGCGCCCGATGTTTCTCCACTCCCTGAATGGTGGCAGGCGCTGGCGCGGGAGGACAGCCGATTCTCCTCATTGCTGCCGACCGGAAAAATAAGACGGCGTTTTTACACGGTGCTGCTGGAGCCGGGGGACCATTTACGCTCCCATGCCCTGTATCTGCTGGCGGCTGAAGCGGATCAGGCACCGGGTGCCGTCATGCTCTACACGGATGACGAGATTGCCGGGGCAGAGGTTCAACCGCATTTCTATCCGGAATGGTCTGAGGAAAGCCTGCGTGACCCCTGCGCGCTGGATGGTCTGGTGGCCATCAGAAGCGATCTGCTGCCTGATGGCGATCTGCTGACGGGGGCGCTGTGGCGGCATCGTGTGTGGGCGCAGGCGGTTGCTGGTTCTGAACCGTCAGAAGTAAGCCACATAGCCCATATTGCCATCCAGCGAAGGGTTCGGGCGGCCCCGGATCGGTCGGAATGGCTCGATACTCTTCAGGTGCAATGCCCGGACGGAGCACAGATTGTCGATGCACCGCATGGGCCGCGCATTGTCTATCCGCTGCCCATGCAGCCGCCGCTGGTCAGTATCATTATTCCCACCAAGGACCATGCGGCACTCGTGCGCCAATGCGTCGAAGGACTGCTTTACAGGACGTATTATCCTGCGATCGAGGTGATTATCGTCGATAATGGCAGTGTCGAGCCTGCGACGGCGCGTGTTCTGAAGGCCCTTCAGGATGACGATGACCGCGTCTCGGTTCTGCGTGATGATGGCCCCTTCAATTATTCAGCCCTCAACAACAAGGCAGCCAGGCTGACGAAAGGCGAGGTCATCGCGCTCGTCAATAATGACATTGTGGTGAGGGAGCCGGACTGGCTGCGGGAGATGGTGTCCCAGCTGCTGCGACCGAATGTCGGGGTGGTGGGGGCCAAGCTGCTCTATGGGAATGGAACGGTGCAGCATGCCGGGGTGATCACCGGCCTGCATGGCGGTGTGGCATCCCATGTTTTCCGGCAGAGTCCCCCCGATGCCGAAGGCTATGATCGTCGGCTTGTCCGTGTGCAGGATATGTCTTGCGTAACGGCGGCCTGCATGGTGATCAGGCGTGATGTGTTTGAAACTGTAGGGGGGCTGGATGAGAAAAACCTGCCTGTTTCCTACAATGACGTCGATTTCTGTCTGCGGGTGAAACAGGCTGGATGGCGTGTCCTTTGGACCCCTCATGCGGTGCTGGATCATCTGGAATCCATCAGCCGTGGTGAAGACACACAGCAATCCAACGCCGAGCGTGCACATCGGGAGTATCTCTATATGCTGCGGCAGTGGGAGCATGTGCTGGGGCAGGATCCCACCTACAACCCCAATCTGTCATTGCAGACGGAGTTCACGCTTTCCTATCCGCCGCGTATCCGTAAGCCCTGGTATCGCTACAAGTAAGAGACTCTCAGCCTTGCTCAAGCTGTTCCTTGAGCAAGGCAATGTTCAGCCAGCGTTCTTCCGTCTCAGCCAGCGTTGCCTCGGTGGTGGCCAGTGCTTCTGATGTTTTCGAGAAGGTGGCCGGGTCTTTCCTGAACAGATCCGCATCCTCCAGCTTGCTTCGCAGCCGGGCGATCTCCTCTTCCAAAACGGCGATTTTGGCGGGCAACGTATCGAAAGCATGCTGGTCTTTATAGGATAGCCTGCCCTTTGGTGACGGTGTTCTGGCGGCAGCCTGCGCCGGTTTGGTACGGAGAGCCGCCGGTTTTCCGGTCGTGCCGGATATGGGGGCATCGCCAACGCCCTGACCGCGCTGCGCCACCATATCACTGTAGCCACCGGCATATTCCGTCCAGACGCCGTTACCTTCTGCGACCACGACGCTGCCGACAGTACGATCCAGAAAATCACGGTCGTGGCTGACGATGATGACAGTGCCGGGATGATCGGCGATGATTTCCTGAAGCAGTTCCAGAGTTTCGAGGTCAAGATCGTTGGTCGGCTCGTCCAGCACCAGCAGATTGCACGGCTTGGCCAGTGCCCGGGCCAGCATAAGCCGCCCGCGTTCCCCACCTGACAGCACCCCGACCGGTGTGCGGGCCTGTTCCGGTTTGAACAGGAAATCCTTTATATAGCCGATGACATGGCGACTTTGGCCGTTGACGATGACCTGATCGCCGCGCCCTTCGGTCAGCGTATCGGCAAGGGTACGGCTGTCGTCCAGACTGGCACGGCGCTGGTCGAGCGTTTCGACCACCAGATTGGTGCCCAGTTTGATCGTGCCGGTATCGGGTTCGAGCGTGCCGGTCAGGAGGGAGAGGAGGGTCGTTTTACCCGCGCCGTTGCGTCCGACGATGCCGATCCGGTCTCCGCGCAGAATACGCAGGGTCAATGTGTTGATGATGGTTGTATCAGCGAAGCTTTTGGAGATGTCCTCGGCATCGATCACGATTTTGCCGGATAGCTGGGCATCCGCCGCGTTCATTTTGAGTGATGACTGGCCGGGTCTGGTCTCCTTGAACCGTGCCCGGAGAGAGTGAAGATCACCCAGCCGTTTCTGGTTGCGTTTGCGTCTGGCCGTCACGCCATAGCGGAGCCAGTCTTCTTCCATGGCGATCTTGCGGCCGAGTTTGTGATGATCGCGCTCTTCCTGCTCCAGCACCTGATCACGCCATTCCTCGAAATGGGAAAAGCCCTGATCCAGCCGACGGGTGATGCCGCCATCAATCCAGACGATGGAGCGGGAGAGATCGGTCAGCAGTTTTCGGTCATGGCTGATCAACACCAACGCGCCGCGCATGGATTTCAGCTCGGCTTCCAGCCATTCGATGGCGGGGAGATCAAGATGATTGGTCGGCTCGTCCAGCAGCAGGATGTCGGGATCGGGGGCAAGCGCCCGCGCCAATGCGGCGCGGCGTACCTCCCCCCCGGAAAGGTTGACGGGCGTGCGCTCCCCAGCCAGCCCCAGCTGCTCCAGCAGATAGGCGGCACGATATGGGTCGTCGGAAGGGCCTTGCCCGGCTGTCACATAATCCAGCAGCGTAGCATGGCCGCTCAGATCGGGTTCCTGCGGCAGATAGCGCACAGTCGTGCCTGGCTGCACGAAACAGGTACCGCTATCCGGCTTCAGCAATCCGGCGGCGACCTTGAGGAAGGTGGATTTACCGGAACCGTTACGCCCGACCAGACATAACCGGTCACCGGCAGCAACATTGAGTTCAGCCCCGGTCAGCAGCGGCGCGCTGCCCAAAGACAGATGAATATCGCTCAGAAGAAGAAGGGGAGGGGCCATGGCCCCGCTTTTACGCTCTGTATCAGTCGATTGGCGAGAGGGGTTGGTAATCGTATTCAGGCATTCAATGATGGGAGAAGTTTTTGGAAGCACCCTGCTTATGAACCCCGACCGGTCGGGATCCGGCCCGGATGATGGAGGTATGAGTATGGGGGAGTCTATTTGTTGGTATGTACGAAGCAGGATGGTGCGTAGAACGCATCAGGGAAGCAAGGAAGGACCGGCCCCATTTGACGGGGTCTTCCTGCTGTAGTCTCTGCCACAACGCTTCCCATCGCGCCCGGCGTTCGGCCAGAGGCATGGAGAGCGCCCGTGCAATCGTCTCGGCAAGTGAATCCTGATCATGAGGATTGACGATGAGCGCCTCCTCCAGATGATCAGCCGCACCGGCGAATCGGGAAAGGATCAGCACACCGGGGTCTTCCGGGCGCTGGGCGGCGATAAATTCCTTGGCGACCAGATTCATGCCGTCCCGCGCTGGCGTCACCAGCGCAACTTTGGCCAGCCGCATATAACCGGCAATAATCTCCCTCCGGCCAGCCTGCGTGACAAGGCGCAGAGGCTGCCAGTGCGGTGTGCCCATCTCTGCATTGATGGCCCCTGCTTCCCGCGTGACATCTTCTTTCAGTCGACGATAGGCCTCGACATCCTGACGTGAGGCAGCGGCAATCTGTAACAGGCTGGTCAGTTCGCGCCACTCTGGATGCCGAAGCAGAAACTGGCGATAGGCCCCGATTTTCTGCCGCAAGCCTTTGGTGGGATCGAGCCGATCAACCCCCAGAATCAGGGATTGCGTGCCCAGACTTTCCTGAAGGGCGCGATATTCCGGCCCTTCCATCGCGATGCTGGCGGTCTGTGCAAAACCGCGTGCATCAATGGCGGCAGGAAAGACACCGAGTCTGACGCGGTGCCCCTGCATGGTTTCCAGGGTGGGAGGTAAACCTTTTACAAGACCGGCCTGATGGGCGGCCTGACTGAAATGGTCCATATCGGAGGTGCTCTGGAAACCAATCAGATCGGCTTGCAGCATCTCGCGTACCAACCCGTCCATGCCGGGTACGGTCTGAAGGGTTTCATGCATACAGAACGGAATATGCAGGAAAAAGCCGATCGGATTACGCAACCCTTTCTGGCGCAGCATGCCGGCCAGGGGCAGGAAATGATAATCGTGAATCCAGATGAAGTCGTCGGGTTTCAGCAGTGTGGACACAAGGTCGGCGAAACGTTGGTTGACCGCCCGGTAAGTCGCTGCATCCTGCTGACGAAAGCGCACCAGATCGGGCATTCCGTGCAACAATGGCCAGAGAGTGCCGTTAGCGAAGCGATTATAAAATCCGTCATGCTCATGACGGCACAGATCGATGGTCGCGTAATCAACCTGCCCGTCAGCCTGATGGTGGATGGTATCTTCCCCATCGTCACTGATCCGACCACTCCAGCCGAACCATAATCCTCCCTTGCTTTGCAGCAGACCCGACAAGGCGACAGCAAGCCCCCCAGCAAGCGAATCGTTGCCTGGCAGCGGCACGCGGTTGGATATGACGACCAGACGACTCATCCTGCCTCCAGCAGAGCGACAGGAAGGATATTGAACAGATCTTCCGCCCTTATCCGGGCAGGCAGAGCGTTCGTCTCCATCCCATCCAGCAGATTTTTGACCTTTCGGCCCTGAAACTGACGCGGTACGTGGATGAAAGTTCCTTTCCATGACGTTGCCGGAACGGTCCACAGTTCTGACTGCGTCTGCTCCGCAAGGGGCAAGGAACCGTTGCTGCCAGAGTGAGGCTGAGCCGGGGAAGAGGAAAAATCATCTTCATTTCGCAGCCGCACCGTCAGCCTTGTGACAGCTGTCAGCGCAGCACGTCCCTCATGCGCCCGAACAAAGGCAAGAATATGGCCGGATTGAGGCCCTTCCACCTTTAACGGCAGATAGGTTCCTGCTTCGAACAGGCCTGGTGCCCGGCGGCGCAAGCGCAAGGCAGCCGCCAGAATTGCCTGCTTGATATGTCCGTCATGCCAGTGCCCGGCCAGACTGGCTGCCTCTGCCTTGTTTTCATCCTGCAAAGCGGCCATGCGGGATGGAAAATCAACTGGTCGACGGTTATCAGGGTCGACCAGACTGAAATCCCAGAACTCTGCCCCCTGATAGAGATCGGGGATTCCGGGGGATGTCGCTTTCAGCAGAGTCTGCGACAGGCTGTTGCAGGCGCCTGCTGCCATGATACCGGATGCGAAAGCCGCCATGTCCTGTGCTACTTTTGCCGGGCGGTCCGGATTGAGCAGATCGGACAGAAAACTGCGGCAGGCGGATTCATATGCCTCATCGGGTGCAGCCCACTCGGAGTGGCGCTTGGCCTCCCGCAATGCTTTTTCCTGCCATGCCGCGATACGCTCGATGAAAATGGCCATGCCTTCCCTGTTGTCGGGTGACAGGCCAAAGGGCCATGCGCCGATCAGCATCTGATACAGCATGGCCTCATCGGCTTCGTCGGGTGCCGGATGATGCTCGATCTCCCGTCGCAGGGGCGCGTTCAGGCGGCTCCACCGCATGACGGCGTTTTCCCAGATCTCTGGAAGTTCGGACAGAACCGCGATGCGTGCGCGTGTATCCTCGCCACGTTTGTGGTCATGGGTGGCAGTGGCCAGCAGGCCGCGATGCCAGCGTTTGCGACGGTCCGTATTGGCGGCATGAAAGGCGGCTGGAGTCAGCGCGAATTGCTGCGGCTCGGCGCCGACTTCATTGCGGGACAGCAGGCGTCCATAGCGATAAAATGCCGTATCCTCCACCGATTTGGCATTGGTCGGGGCGGAAAGCTGTTGGAACCGTACCATGGCGCGTAACCATTCCTGACGCCTGGGTCCTGCCGGCACCTGCCGCAGCCCGCTGCCGGCCAGCCATCTTCCGACCAGATCAAGCAGGCCGATATCAGCAGAGCGTACGGTTTTCCGGGCCCCGGCAATCGCCCAGTCCAACTCCCGCTCATCAGATTCCGCCATCCCTCCAAGCCCGGCATAGATACGATACACGTGGAAATGAACCAGAATTTCGACCAGTACCCGTCGGATGGCGGTGAGCGTATAATCCCGCGTATGTGGATCGCGGCGGGCAAGACGATGCAGGGCGGCAGCTGTGGCAAAGGTCTCGCTGGACAGGCTTTCGCGTAGAATTTGCCGTCTGGCCGCCTTGGCCTCATCCTCGAAATCACCGGGACGATGCGTGAGGCTGGTCCAGAAATGCGTCAGCGGCGCTTCTCCGTACGGATCATGCAGCAGGGCTGACACCTGACTCATGAAATCATAGCCGGTGGTGCCATCGGTCAGCCAGTCGGCAGGCAGTTTCTCATGCGGGGCGAGGATTTTCTCCACCCAGATCACCGGTTTAATATGTCGCAACTCCACCGGCCTGCTTTCCGTTGCGGCTTCAAGCCTGCGCCGCAGCTTCCGGCAATAGCCGCGAGGATCTGCCAGCCCGTCTACATGGTCGATCCGCAGCCCATCGATCAGCCCACGCGTATAAAGGGAAAGCGTATACTCATGGGTTGCATCGAACACATGCGGCACTTCGACCCGAACCCCGGCAAGACCGTTGATGTCGAAAAACCGCCGCCAGTTGATCTCATCGGAGGCTGCCCGCCAGAAGCTCAGCCGGTAATGCTGCCGTTCCAGCAGGCGGTGCAGGCGTTCCCGCCCCGCCGGCTGATGAGGATCGAAGGCGCGCAGGGCATGATCTATTCCGCTCCGCAGGGAAGGCTCGCGCAATTGCTGCCGCAAGTCTTCGACCTGCCGTCGGGTGCTGTCGCGGCCCGCAGGAAGTTCGGCGATGTCGCGGGCGATTTCCTCCAGCCGGCCACCTTCGGCGGACAAAATCGTCACATATTCCCGCGGGGTCACGGGAAAGCGGTGAGACCCATAGCAGCTGATAAAAAGCCGCCCGTCCTGATCATCAAAATGAAGGGTGATATCGCCCTGGTCCAGAGCGTCGCCGTAGGGGCTGCCGAGAAAAGGTGCCAGTATACGACCGCGCAGGGATGAATCCGGTGGATCCCAGTCAATGTCAAAAAACTCGGCATAGGGGCTGGAGCGTCCCCATTCCAGCACGTCGAGCCACCAGAGATTATCGGTGCCGCCGACCCCCATATGGTTGGGCACGATATCCAGGATCAAACCCATATCGTGCTGCCGTAAAGCAGCGACCATCGTTTGCAGCGCTGCCTCATCCCCGATTTCGGGGTTCAGCTGAGTGTGATCGACAATGTCGTAGCCGTGAGTCGATCCGGGACGCGCCTTCAGCAAAGGGGAGGCATAGAGATGGCTGATACCCAGACTGGCCAGATAGGGGACCAGTTTCGTGCCATCGGCGAGGGTGAAATCCTTGTGGAATTGCAGTCTGGCCGTGGCGCTGATGCTCATGAGGGGCGGCTTTTTTCCAATTCCTGCAAGCGATGCGACACGTCCGGGGAGTCGAACAATGCTTCCGCTGCTCCATTGAAACGACGGCGCCAGTTCGGATGTTCCCTGTAAGTCCCCGGAAGATTCGGCTGTTCGCGTAATCCGAGCGCATCTTCTATCGGCAACAGCACGAGGGTCGAGTTCGTACGGCCGATATGACGGATCGCTGCATCCACGGCAGGGCTGGTATTATGTGCCTCGGGCGCATCGCCTTGAGCCGCGCCCGATGCCTGCATGGCACCCCACAGGGCTTGTCTGTCACGCTCGCGTTCTTCGTAACTGAGCCAGATAGCCGTGTCGTCACCCAGCAAGCCGAGTGACTTCCGGGTTTCCAGATCATGGCCGCTCCACCACCCCGCAACGGGGGCAAGGTCGTGCGTGCTGGTCATGGCGACGGCGGTGCGGGAATAATATTCAGGCGGTTTGAAGCCATGTTCTCCGCGCTCGAAATACAGCACACGCAATCCATGTACGGCACGGGCCTGAAGCGCGTCACTAAACCCTTCCGGTACGGTCCCCAGATCCTCGCCCAGGACCAATGCCTGATGCGCATGGCTTTCCAGCGCGATCAGGCGCAGCATATCCTGCAACGGAAAGCGCAGATAAGCGCCTTCGGTCGCGCGCGCGCCTTCCGGCAACACCCAAAGCCGGGCAATACCCATCACATGATCGATCCGTACCCCGCCCGCATGGCGCAGGGCGGCGCGCAGCATTTCAATGAAAGCGCTGAATCCTTGCTCCATCAGACCGACGGGGGAGAAAGCCGTCAGGCCCCAATCCTGCCCCTGCGGACTGAGCAGATCGGGGGGTGCGCCTACGGACAGGCCGATCAGCGTTTCTTTCTGCCGGCTCCAGCAATGACTGCCGCCTCCATCCGTGCCGACGGCGAGATCGGTGATCAGCCCGATCTCCATCCCGCTTTCCCGCGCAGCATGCTGGGCATGAGCCAGCCCACGCTCGGCCAGAAATTGCAGGAAGGCATGGAAATCGACTTCTTTTGCATGCTCGACTGCAAAACGCTGTACGGTGAGGGAGGCAGGGTGACGATACTCCTCCGGCCAGCTCCGCCAGTTCCAGCGGGACGGGTCGGTTCCGAAGAAATGCCCGTGCAGGGCTTCAAAACGGGCGTGGTCCTCCACCATTTTGCCAGGACCGGCCCGCCATGCGGTGAAGTCGGGATGGGTGCCGCCCAGCGCATCGAACAGGGCGCGATAGCGGCGCAGACGCAGACGCGTGGCGGCAGGCCAGTCAATCAGGCTGAGGCTTTCCAGATGCTGGCGCTCGGCCTCTCCTTCCGGGAAGGAAAAACCGTCCAGAAGACCGGCATCGTCGCCATGCAGCACATTGAGCGCAATACGGCTGGAGGGAGAATACGGGCTGAATCGGTCCGGATCGGCGCTGAACTGGGCATGGACCGGACTGATGCCGATCGCGTGCGCACCCTGCCGTGCGGCGGCGGGAGCAAAGCGGGCCAGCGCGGCGAAATCACCAATGCCCCCATCTCCTTCGCGGCGGAGGGCATAAAGCTGTGCTGCCACCCCCCAGCTTCCATGACGGGGGCGTTTGCACTCGGCCGGAGCATTGGCAATAGTGATGCGCTGTCCGGCTATTTCCAGACTGTGATAACCGGGTTCTTCAATGGGTGGCAGGCTTTCGCCAGGATTGAGTGTTCCGCTGCGGCGTGTGCCGTTCTCCAGCGTCAGTTCCCACGCGCCTTCCTGCTGCCCGAGCGAAATGGGCTGCCCCGCATCGGCGGTCATCAGGGGAGGAAGATGCCGCCCGTCTTCCCGTGCCTGAAGAATGGCGAGGCTGTCCGCAATCTGGCCCGGACTGTCGCCGGGCAGTCCTATTGCCCGCAATACGGCCCGCAATGTATCCGGGGAGACGGCATTATCATGTCCGAAAGCATCTCTGTACCAGGTAGATACTCCGGCACGGTCGGCAAGGCGATGGAGGTCTTCATCAATCACGGAACATCCTCGGCGCTGGCTTCCTTGAACCATAGCGCGGTGGTGGCTACCGGCAACAGGGTGTGATTGGAGGATGGGTCGCGCGTACTGAAAATGGCTTTTCCGGCTATCGGAGGCAGGGGAACCGGTTCTGTGCCGAGATTGATGCCGATACTCATGAGTGCGCCATCTCCCAGCTTCCACCGTGCCAGCAGGGCGCCCTGACCTAGAATATCAACCCCTGCGCTGCGTGTTCCTGCCAGGCGGGGCAGCAACAGAGTATGACGCAGTGACAGCAGTATCTGCCGGAATGCCAGTGCATCCCGCCCCTGCTGTGTCTGAGCAGCGCTAAAGTCGGGGATTGAGCGGGTAAAGGTCGTCTCGGCATTTGGGTCAGGGATATGCTCCCGTTTTTCCGGATCCTGAAAGGCGGAGAAATGTTTGAACTCAGCCCGCCGTCCTTCTCTGACGGCGTCGGCAAGTTCGTCGTGATGGTCAGTAAAAAACAAAAATGGTGTATGTGATTCCCATTCCTCGCCCATATAAAGCAGAGGTATTTGAGGCATAAGGATCTGCAACGCGGTAGCCGCCCGTAAGGCGTCATGATCCGTCAGGGTGATCAGACGCTCCCCCATGGCACGATTGCCGATCTGGTCATGATTTTGCAGGCAGATGATGAAAGCGGTCGTAGGCAGCCCATCGGCGGGATGGCCACGATGCTGGCCGCTATGGCGTGATACTTCTCCCTGATAGGCGAAGCCGTCACTCAGACAACGTGCCAGAAGGTTGGTAGCATCCTCGAAATCTTCATAATATCCTTCGGTTTCTCCGGTCAGCAGCACATGGAGACAGTGATGGAAATCGTCAGTCCATTGCGCGTCGTAATATGCGCCGTTCTTGGCCGGGCGGAGCAGGGGGGAAACATTGCCCTCATGTTCCAGCATCAGATGCACATGACGGTCTGATGGCGTGATTTGTTCCCGAATCAGGCGCGCCATGTCCGGCAAAAAAGATTGTGGCTCTATGGCATGGGTGGCATCGAAGCGAAGCCCGTCAAAGCGGAATTCGTTCAGCCAGTAAAGCGCGTTGTCGACGAAATAATCCTGAACCTCCGACCGTGTAAAATCGATGGCGGCACCCCAAGGCGTATGTTTGCTTTCGTCAAAAAAATCTTTGGCATAAACATGGGCATAGGCACCATCAGGCCCGAAATGATTGTATACCACATCCAGATAGACCATCAGGCCCAGCCCGTGCGCAGTGTCTATCAAAGCTTTCAGATCGTCCGGGCTGCCATACGCCGTATCGGGGGCATAGGGTAGAACACCGTCATATCCCCAGTTTCTCGCTCCCGGAAAATCAGCCAACGGCATGAGTTCAAGAGCGGTGATCCCGATAGTTTTGAGGGAAGGCAGATAATCGACGATGCCTTTGAATCCGCCAAAAGCGCCTGGATGAAGTTCATAGAGAATGGCTTCATGCCATGGCCGGCCTTTCCATTCCGTATGCTTCCAGACATAGGTAGCGGGATCGGTGACGATGCTCCAGCCATGTACATCTCCGTCCTGACAGCGAGAGGCAGGGTCAGGAACAGCAAGCCCATCAGGCAGGATGAATTTATATCTGGTTCCGGCAGATGCACTCTGTTCATACTCATGCCAGCCGCCATCAAGGGCCTGCATCGGTACAGGATCATGACCCTGAATCTGGAGTGACATGAGGGTGATATCCGGTGCCCAGATGCGGAAACGGGTGATGTCGTCCTTTCGCATCACGCCATGTCTGGTGGGCCATTTATACCGCGCCATTGCGATCAGCTTTCCGGCTTCAGAATGATGGTTGCCAGTGGTGGTAGCGTCAGTTGCAGGGATGCGGGATGGTGATGGCTGGGCGTTGCATCCGCCATGCGTCCCCCGCCATTGCCGGTATTGGAGCCGCCATAAATTCCCGCGTCCGTGTTGAGAATTTCCCGCCAGTATCCACCCTGCGGCACACCAATTCGATAATCATGACGTGGTACGGGTGTCAGATTGCACACCACCAGAACCGGAGCATCGGAATCTGCTCCGTACCGCATATAGGCGAAAACGCTCTGCGTCCTGTCGTCGATCACCAGCCATGAAAAACCATCCCACGCGCAATCCTTGCGATACAGGGCCGGTTCCGCGCGATACAGCATGTTCAGATCGGCCACCAGACGTTGAACACCCTGATGGTTCGGGCGGTCCAGCAGATACCAGTCGGTACCATGGCCTTCGCTCCATTCCTGTTCCTGGGCAATCTCGCCGCCCATAAACAGCAGCTTTTTGCCGGGATGCGTCCACATGAAGCCATAATAGGCACGCAGATTGGCAAAACGCTGCCATTCATCGCCCGGCATGCGCCCAAGCAAGGAACGTTTCCCATGCACGACTTCATCATGCGAAAGCGGAAGAACAAATTTCTCGCTGAAGGCATAGACCAGTCCAAACGTCATCTGATCATGATGCCAGCTGCGATTGACGGGGTCTTCCTGCATATAATGCAGCGTGTCATGCATCCATCCCATGTTCCATTTATAGTCGAAGCCCAACCCGCCTTCATGGGCTGGTCTGGTAACACCCGGCCATGCGGTGCTTTCCTCAGCGATCAGAACGGCGCCCGGTGCACGGGATTTCACAACAGTGCTGAGATGTTGAAGGAAACTGACGGATTCCAGATTTTCCCGGCCACCATACATGTTCGGTATCCATTCACCATGCTTGCGGCTGTAATCGCGATACAGCATGGAAGCGACGGCATCGACGCGCAGCGCATCAGCATGGAAATAAGTAAGCCAGTGAACTGCGCTGGAAATCAGGAAGGCCCGTACTTCATTGCGGCCCAGATTATAGATGTAGGTATTCCAGTCGTAGTGATAACCCTCGCGCGGGTCTTCATGTTCGTAAAGTGCGGTGCCATCGAAGCGGGCCAGCCCATGCGCATCAGTGGGAAAATGCGCAGGTACCCAGTCGAGAATAACGCCGATACCCACTTCATGCAGTCGGTTCACCAGAGAAGCAAAGGATTCCGGTGTGCCGAGACGTGCCATCGGCGCAAACTGCCCGAGCGGTTGATAGCCCCATGAACCGCCGAACGGATGTTCCATGACCGGCAGAAATTCGACATGGGTAAAGCCCAGCGACTGCACATAGGGAATCAGCCGATCGGCAAGAGTGTTCCAGTCTCCACATTTCGCCGGCATCCAGGAGGTTGGATGAACCTCATAAATCGAAATCGGCTGGTCAGCCGCCTGTAATCTGCCGCGCTGCTGCATCCATTGTTCGTCCGTCCACTGAAACGGAGCAGGGGAGGCGACGATCGAAGCCGTGGCAGGAGGAATTTCCGCATACCAGGCCACCGGATCGGCTTTCAAAGGTAAAAGCTCTCCGTTCGGGCCGAGCAATTCGTATTTATAGATCGTTCCTGCGGTCAGACCGGGAATGAACAGCTCCCATACCCCTGCCTCCACGCGTTTGCGCATGGGGTGGCAGCGGCCGTCCCAATGGTTGAAGCTGCCAATCACGGAGGCACGGGTGGCATTTGGCGCCCATACCGCGAAACGGACCCCTTCGACCTCCCGTCCGTCCGGACTGTGCATGGTGGTGACATGGGCACCCAAAACACGTCCTAGATCCTCATGCCGCCCTTCAGCCAGCAGGTAAACATCCAGATCGCCAAGCAGATTAGGAAAAACATAGGGATCATCTATGATATCCGTCCCGGTCGCGGTCACGATTTTCAGGCGGTAACCTGTCCTGCCCGGCAGACGGGCGGCAAAAATTCCGTCGCCATGCACACGGTGCAGTGTGGCGATCTCCTGTCCACTCTCCGGATTTATCGCCACCACGCTGGTGGCTTCAGGTTGGAAGCTGCGCAGGACCACACCCTCACGGGTGGTATGGATGCCCAATACGCTGAACGGATCGCCATGCCGGCCATGTATGATCGCGGTGGCTACATCGGGATGGATGAGGGTGTCTGGGTCCAGCGCATTCATTCAGGAATGTCCTTCATCGGTAGCCGGAGAGGAGGGGGATGCACCGAAAACCAGATGGTACAGCCCCGCCACTGGAATGCCGATCCAGCCCGGCCGGTTGGCGGCTTCGTAGCGTATTTCGTAGGCAGCTTTTTCAATCAGGAACAGCGTCAGCAGTGGCTCGATCCCTTCCGGCTGAACCCAGGGCGTATCTGCTGAACGCAAAACCTCCAGATAGGCATCAAGGAAACTGCGTGTGGCACTCTGCCGGAACTGTTGCAACAAATGATCCCGTCGTTCCGTCATCTGTGCAGCGCCGGCAATGGTCAGCGACATGCCGCCGGAGGAGGCCGCATAGTCAAAACTGCGCAGCAAACCCGCAACGTCTCGCAAACCATTGCCTTTGGCGCGTCGCTGCTCCAGCGGACGGGCAGGCTCGCCCTCGAAATCGATCAGGTAGGCGTCATCCTGCACGACCAGCACTTGTCCAAGATGGAAATCCCCGTGAATCCGGGTCTTTATTGCGCCTGCTCCCTTTGTGGCGAGTGTATCGAGGCGTTCTACTATTTCCGCCTCCTGAGCTAGCAGAGCTCTGACCTGATCGGCAGTTTCGTTGGAAGCAAACTCCGTCATGCCATGTAGCAGGCGGAAGGCGTCGCGCACCTGTTCCCGCGCACTGTCGGCCCAGCCCTGCAAGTCATGGACATCGACGGCAACAGGGCTGAAATCAGGATTGTCATCGGGCCATGTCAGGATCGCATGCATTTCCGCAAGACGACGGCCGATAGCGGAGGCCAGCACATTATAACCGCCGAACAGGTCACTTTCCGTTGTGCCACTGCGACCGGTGACGGCATATTCCTCCACCGCCCGGCTGAGGAAATCCAGCGTCCATTGCCACGCATCGCCCTGATTGCGTACGAAGCCCTGTGCCAGCGCCAGCGTATGCGGTGTGCCATCGGGGCCGATCCGCACCATCTCGCCATAAAGCGGTGCTGTATTCGCAAAGCCGCGTTCAGTCAGCACCCGCGTCATCTCGCCCTCGGGATGGATACCGCTGCTGACACGACGGATCAGCTTGAAGACGATCGTTTCTCCCAAAATCAGCGAAGAATTGGACTGTTCGGCTGAAAGACGGCGAATTTCCGGATCCGGCGGCAAAGTAAGCTCCGCCAGAAGGGGGGTCGGACGAAATTCTATTGTGCCATCATCCACGCTCAATGAGCTGTGATTATTGGCAGCACGGCGCAGGCTTGTCATCAGTGCGCCCGTCAGGCTGTCCACCGCGAAGGCATCGGTAAGATAGCCCACCCTTCGTCCACGTCGTACACGGGCCAGGGCAAGCTGTGCGACCAGCGGGCTGCTGATATCATCCTCCCACACAATACCGAGTGGAAGCGTATAACGTTCGGTAAATGAGCCGAGCTGAACTTCGACCTCACCCAGCAGCACCGGATCACCCTCATGGCCGCCGAGGCGCGCCATGTAGGCAAAGCGTGCGGCTTTGACCCTTTCGCCTTTCGCGCCGAACCAGCGCCGTTTGGGCAGATAGGCGGGGAGGCTTTCAGTTTCCAGAATTTTGCGGTTCTGTGCTTCCAGAACCTCGCTGATGTCGGAACGGATCACCACCGTTGCATAATCCGGCAGGGATTCGGATGGGGGCGTGTACCAATGTGGCAGATGCTCGCTCTGGGCCAGCACGAACCAGAAGAAACCATAAGGGGGTAGCGTCAACAGATACGGCAATTGCCCAACGGGGGGAAAAGCAGAGCCACCGACCATGTCCACCGGGACGCGTCCACTGAAGGCGCTGATGTCCAGCTCGACTGCCTGCGCCGAGCGGGACAGATTGCAGATACAGAGAATGGTCTGCTCATTGCCGCTATCCTCATGTTCACGCAGATAGGCCAGAACTTTACGGTTCTCCGGATACAGGAAACGCAGCGTGCCGCGCCCGAAAGCCGTGAACTGCCTGCGTACCGCCAACATGCGGCGCATCCAGTTCAGCAGGGAATGCTGGTCCGCTGCCTGTGCTTCCACATTGACGGCCTGAAATCCATAGACTGGGTCCATGATCGTCGGCAGAACCAGTGCTGCCGGATTAGCACGGGAAAAACCGCCATTGCGGTCGCTGGACCATTGCATCGGCGTGCGCACCCCATCACGGTCGCCGAGATGGATATTGTCGCCCATACCGATTTCATCGCCGTAATAAATAACCGGCGTTCCCGGCATGGAGAGCAGCAACCCGTTCATCAATTCGATACGGCGGCGGTCATGTTCCAGCAGCGGTGCCAGACGGCGGCGAATGCCCAGATTGATGCGTGCCCTTCGATCAGCAGCGTATGTGCTCCATAGATAGTCTCGTTCGCTATCCGTGACCATTTCCAGCGTCAACTCGTCATGGTTGCGCAGAAACACCGCCCACTGACAGAGAGCTGGAATTTCAGGTGTCTGCCGCATGATGTCGGTGACCGGGAAGCGGTCCTCCCGTGCAATGGCCATATACATGCGGGGCATCAGCGGAAAATGAAACGACATATGGCATTCATCGCCCTCGCCGAAATATTGCTGCGCGTCTTCCGGCCATTGATTGGCTTCTGCCAGCAGCATTCTGCCCGGCGCATGCGCATCGAGTTCTGCGCGAATGCGTTTCAGAATATCGTGCGTTTCAGGAAGGTTTTCATTATTGGTGCCCTCGCGCTCCACCAGATAAGGCACGGCATCAAGGCGCAATCCATCAACACCAATATCCAGCCAGAACCGCATCACCGACAGAACTTCCTGCAAGACGCGGGGATTGTCGAAATTCAGATCAGGCTGATGGGAGTAGAAGCGGTGCCAGAAATAGGCTTTGGCCGTTTCATCCCATGTCCAGTTGGATTTCTCTGTGTCGAGAAAGATAATTCTGGTGCCGCTATATTTTTTGTCGTCGTCGGACCAGACATAAAAATTGCGTGCTGCCGATCCGGGCTTACTTTCCCGGGCTTTTTTGAACCATGGGTGTTGGTCGGACGTATGATTGACCACCAGCTCCGTAATCACCCTCAGCCCGCGCGCATGGGCTTCGGCTACAAAGCGGCGGAAATCGGCCAGTGATCCGTAATCTTTATGGACCCCCCTGTAATCGGCAATATCATATCCGTCATCGCGCCGGGGAGAAGGATAGAAAGGCAGCAGCCATATGGCCGTGACCCCGAGCTCGGCAATATAGTCGAGTTTTGAAAGAAGTCCTTTAAAGTCACCAATTCCGTCATTGTCGCCATCGAAGAATGATTTGACGTGCAACTGGTAGATGATTGCATCTTTGTACCAGAGCGGATCTTCAATGGGTGACAGTGCGGTGTTTTTGCTCATGTGAACTCCAATCAACTTGGTCTTCAGGCCAGTCAAAGCACAAGGAAAAATTTGGTCAGACTTCCCGCCGGCAGTGTTGTCAGATGGCGGATCTGGCGCGCCAGATGGCATAGGGGCGCGTCCATGGATCAAGCCGGATATGCTGGATCTTTCCGGTCCAGATGAAATCATCGCCGGAGATGAGATCCTCCATCACAAGTGAACCGTGATCGGGAAGATTCCAAAGCCAGAGAGGTATTTCGATGTCTGTTTCCTGAGCATTGAAAGGGTCGACAGTCACCGCAATCAGCAGAACATTTTGCCGGTCGGGAGTCGCTTTTTCATAGAACAGGACGGCATCATTCCATGCCGTCAGAAACCGCACCGTCAAATGGGATTGAAGCGCCGGATTGTCACGCCGCAGACGATTGAGCACGCGAATGTCGTCGACGATATTGCCGGGGCGATCCCAGTCCCATGCCTTGATCTCGTATTTTTCGGACTCCGCATATTCTTCCTTGCCGGGCAGGGCACGGCCTTCGCAGAGTTCAAATCCACTGTAAACGCCCCACAATCCCGATAATGTTGCTGCCAGTGCAGCACGGATACGAAAACCAGGGCGTCCGGATGTCTGGAGAAAAGTGGGGTTGATGTCCGGCGTATTGACGAAGAAATTGGGCCTAAAAAATTCCCGCGTTGATGTGCCGATCAGCTCCTGCAAATACTCCGCCAGCTCCGCCTTGCTATTGCGCCAGGTAAAGTAAGTGTAGGACTGGGAAAAACCGATTTTCGCCAGACGATACATAATTTTGGGCCGGGTAAATGCCTCGGCCAGAAACAGCGTGTCGGGGTGGGTTTTACGTATTTCCGCAATCAACCATTGCCAGAAGGGAAACGGTTTCGTGTGTGGATTATCCACGCGGAAGATCCTGACACCCTCCGTTACCCACATCATGACTACATGATAGAGGGCAACCCATAAATCAGGTATCGCCTTGTCGCTGTAAAAATCGACATTGACGATGTCCTGATATTTTTTGGGCGGATTTTCAGCATATTTGATCGTGCCATCCGGGCGCCATGCGAACCAGCCTGGATGCTGTTTCAGCCATGGGTGGTCGGGGGAACACTGCACCGCGAAATCCAATGCCAATTCCAGCCCGTGTCTTGCGGCCTCATCGCGCAGATGCCGGAAATCCTCCAGTGTTCCCAGTTCAGGATGAAGGGCGTCATGGCCGCCCACCTCCGATCCGATGGCATAGGGGCTGCCGGGATCGGTATCCGAAGGTGTCAGGGTATTATTGCGCCCTTTGCGGTTTTGCCGACCAATGGGATGGATCGGAGGGAAATACAGCACATCAAAGCCCATATCGCGGATACGGGGCAGATGTTTTTCTACATCCCGGAAGGTGCCATGGCGCTCCGGATCATCGCTCATGGAGCGTGGGAATATTTCGTACCAGCTTGCAAAACGTGCCGCCTGCCGCTCTGCTTCGACAGGATAAAAGGCTGAGCGTGTCCGGAATGGACGAGGATCAAGGGAAGCCAGATGCTCTGCCGTGCCGGGTGCCAGCAGAGCAGCCCGTGTGGCTTGATCATCGGCATAGGTAAGGGCTTTCAGGCCATCCGGGACATCAGCGTGTCCCTCGATCAGGCGCTCGACCAGTAATCTTCCTTCCTGAAGCTCCAGTGTGATGTCGTTTCCGGCTTCGTATTTTTTGCGCAGTTCCTCGCGATAGGTGCCGAATTCATCTCGCCATGCCTCGATACAGAAGACATGGTCTCCCAGCCTGGTCAGGGGGAAGGAACCCTGCCACCGATCATTGCCCAGCGGCTGCATCCGGCTTTCATGCCAGCCGGTTTCATCCTTTGCGCGCCATAATACGCTGACTGCCTGAACGTCATGGCCTTCGCAGAGAATATCCGCTTCCACTGTGACGGTTTCACCGACGGTGCGTCGGGCGGGAAAGTCTCCGTCATTCACAGCGGGGCTGACATTTTCAATGGCAATCCGTGCCCAATGGCTGGCATTCAATGCTGAGTCGATGACGGAAAGCGACGCCCTCTCGACAATGGGAGGAGCGGGCGAAACCTCGATGTCCACCGTGCCGAGCGGGCTGATGGTGATCGGAACAGGATTGCGCAGGGAAAGCGCTGTGCGGGACGCGGCCAGCAGATCAGCGGGAGGGGTGACACTCGATGTCGTGCTGGTATTTACCAGCAGGAGACGTCCCGACCCATCAGTTCCGCTGCGCAGGCACGCGATCAATTCTGCACCGGGCGCACTGATCAGCACGGCGCTACGACTGAACCTGGCCAGAAAATGCGCCCGATCATTGGCCTGACGGAGGGCGATATTGCGGGCGGAAGCCTGATCATCCGCCTGCCCCCATGAAGCCGTCACCGACAGACCGGTGCCCAGGATGGCCGCCAGTTCAGCCTGAAAGATAAAGCGGGTATCATCGTCATGCTCCGGCAGCGGATGAATCACCGCGGCAATCCGTTGCAGGGCAGCCAGTTCCCGCCAGAACCATATCCCGATCCCATCCCACCAAGGATAGGATGAAAGAACATGGGTCAGGCCTGTCTGCTCGAAATCCTGAAGACGATGAATAGGTGTTCCGGCCATATCCCCGATCAGCAGCCTGCCTTCCCGAGATGCCAAGTCGGTGAAATGACGGATTGCTGCCGATGAGGCGTCCTGCAATCCGCCAATCAGGAGGCCGTCCAGCGTGTCCAGAATGGGAGAAAGAGATGGCAGAGCATCCAGATCACCAGTGTCGATACCCAAAATGACGCCAATGTCTGCCGCACGCGCCTGTCGTATCAGGCTACTGAGAAGGGGAACACTGATCCCGCCCGCATCTGCCGCAAAGTGGGCCGTTACCACGACATGGGTAAATCCGTCCTGCCTGAATTGGACCATCCGGTGCAGGGTGCTCTGCCAGTCCTCCTCCCGCTCCAGCGCTGGGAGGGCCGGGAGGCGAGCCAGGGTGACGGCTTTTGCCCCTGTCATATGTTGACTGACTGGCTTGGCGATCTGATCCAGAACTTGCATGGATACGGTGTCTGCTCCGAAAAGAGGGACGTCGATCCTGTCGACACTTCTCCCCAGAAAGCGCCTCGCAGCGGAATGGGTTCCTCACCGGAAGCTCAAGTAGGGGGGAAGGCACCGTGCTTATTGACCCGCAGGCATGCCTTCACCCCAATGATACACCACCTGTCACTGCCTGATAGGTCGTAATGGCGAGTGTCATCGGTTCGAAAGGTTTGGTGATGACAAAAGCCGGTTCCGTATGCTCCCCGGTCAACAGACGCTCCGGATAGGCCGTCACGAAAATCACCGGTGCCTGATGGTGCGCCAGAATACGGGAGACAGCCTGCATGCCATCTCCACCCTTGCCAAGGTTGATATCGGCCAGAATCAGGCCGGGACGGTGTTTCAGGGCCATCTCCACGGCTTCCTGCTCCGAGGCTGCCAGCCCGACGACATGATGGCCGCAGCTTTGCACCAGCTCTTCAATATCCATCGCGATAATCGGCTCATCCTCGATAATCAAAACATTGGCCGAAGCGGCATTACGCAGATTGCTGCGCGCATCCGCCAACAGGGAGGCCGCCTGATCCTTGCTCAGGCCCATAATCGGTCCGATCGCCTCCACCGGAACTTCCTCCAGATGGGAAAGAAGAAGACTCTGCCGCTGCTGGATCGAAAGCGGCCCATGATCTGATGGGGCTTCGGCAGAAAACTGCTGTGTGACCCAATGATACAGCCCGAAACGGGCATTATCCTGTGGATAACGCGACTCTGCAGCGGTCAATGCCTGCCGCAGGCTGGAGGCAACAAGGGCATCGCCTTTTTCCTGATTTCCGGCCAGCGCTCTGGCGTAACGGCGTGCATAGGGCAGGGCTTGAAGCAATTCATCGCGGGACAGGCTCTGCATCCGTATCATTCCTTGGCTCTGCGCTTGCGCATGCGCGCGCCGCTGTTACTGTGCCCCCATGACACGACAACCGCGTCACGCGGGTTCTCCTTTATCATCCGCTTCTCATTCGCGTGCCGTGAAACCTGCTCCGGGACCGGGGGAGGAGAATCAGGCGTCGCTGTCGGATGCTGACCAACAGCATGGCGCGGCTGAACTCCGCGTGCAAATAGCAACTTTGTTGCCGGAGTTGCGTGGCTATGCGCGGTTTCTGGCCAGGGACCGTCATGCCGCGGATGATCTGGTGCAGGATGCCGTTCTGCGGGCGCTGGGTGCGCTTGATCAGTTTCAGCCTGATACCAGCCTGAGAGCATGGATTTTCACTATTCTGCGGAATGTTTTTTATGAGCAGGCCCGCCACCTCAGGACAGAGCGCAGGGTGCTGGAAGATGTCGGGCAGGCCGGAGAGAGCATGGGCGTTGCCTTCCATATAACGGAACAGGATCAGCGTCAGGATCTGAAAGATATCGAAAAGCTGATCTGGTCGTTATCACCACTGCTGCGGGAAGCATTGATGCTGATCGGGGCCCATGGAATGGAGTATGAGGAGGCTGCCAGAATCTGTGGAGTTTCGGCCGGGGCCATGAAGGTCCGCGTCTCTCGTGCCCGGCGGATTTTGAGCCAGGCGGCAGAATATGGGGTCAGTGAGAATGATTAAGTTATTGAAAAATATACTTTAAAAATAAAAAGAGGCGGTCGGGATTTTTTTGGTATCGGCCGATGTAACCTTTTTTCTCCTGCTTCATTGTCCTCATGAAGACAGAAGGAAAAACCCTATGGCGACCGAGAGCTTCCACGATCAAGTGATAGCTATTCTGCCGAAACTGCGGGTTCAGGCACTGTTTCTGACCAGGAATCGGGCAGTGGCTGAGGATCTGGTGCAGGATGCGGTTTGCAATGCACTGTCCGCCAGCGAGAGCTTCGTTCCAGGAACCAATTTTGCAGCCTGGATGCATCGAATCTTGCGCAACCGATTTATTTCCAATCTCCGCAAACGCCGCGATATCACGGATATTGATGACGTGCCGGCATCATTTTTTGCAACAGACGCAGCCCATGAGGACCGTCTGGCGCTGAAGGAACTTGGCAAGGCAATGGAGCGCCTTCCGGTTGATCAGCGTGAGGCGCTCGTCATGGTCGTCATCCACGGCATGAGCTATGAAGACCTCGCCGAGGCAACCGGTTGCGCTGTGGGGACTGCTAAAAGCCGCGTTTTCCGGGCGCGCCGTCAGCTGGAGGCCTGGCTGATGGGTGAAGACCGCTCCGAAGCCGCCCGCGACGGGAAAGTATCCCGTATTGCGACGAAGAAGGCGGCTACTGCACAACATGATTTGCGTGGTTTACAGGCACAATGAACGGCCGGGCATCAACCAGAAGGTTGATGCCCATTGGCTAAGTCCATGCCAGTGCAGTATGCTGATCCCAGCCGATAGGCTGGTCGGTAATCATTGCCAGCCGCATAAACCAAGAAATATCGTGTCGATGAAAAAGCGGAAGGATGACAGGCCTGCATCAGAATCCGGTTCCGCGAAGACCGATGGGGCCTTTGATCTTTGGCTCCAGCGTAGTCTGCATCAGATTTTTGACGATATCGCAAAAGAACCAATACCGGAGGAGTTGCTGCGTCTGATCGAGAAGGATCGTGCAAAATAAGGCATGTTCGGCAGCCGGCCAGCCTCATCTGTTTTCTTTTGGAAGATTATGGCTGTCGATGAGGGGTTCTTTCAGAATCCGTCTCATGGGGCTTGTTCTGCTCGCTGTTGCTCCTGTTTTTGTACGTGCGGTCTCTATTGAATGGTCGAATTACCGGCATTCTTCTTATCATGCTGAATTAGCCGCTCTGGATACTGTTACCGAATATCAGCACTCTTTTCTTCGCCAGATAAACGGCACGCAGGAGGTTTTGAAAACCTTGTCTCCCGCGGTGCTGGAGTTCGTGCAGCACGATATTGCCTGCTCTACCTTACTTGAGACCGTCCAAGCCTTGAAAAAAGGAAGCATTCTCTGGCTGGCTGTTTTTCAGCCGGGTCGGGGTAATTTATGTGACAGTGTCACAGAAGATCAGCCCGCTCCATCACAGAGCCTGCTTGATGGGATGATCAAAGATAAGTCTTTGCCGGCTTATGAGGAAAAAAATTCCCCGCAAAATGCGCCCGAATGGCATGTCATCATCCGGTATGCTCTTTCCGGCCAGAATGTCGGTCCATGGCTTTTGAGCGATATGCGTTTGCACATTGCTCCCAAATTTGCAGATTCCCATGTCTGGTTGATCGACAAAGGTAAAGGGGTGGCGGGGGACATTGAAAATGGTCTTCCCCGATCTGTGCCGCTGCTTTCGTTGCATGACAGACAGAACACTGTCTTTTCCGATATGTCGCGTAGTGGGGAACATTCCGCATACGGGTATGTTGCGTTGACAGATCAAACTGGTTTTCTGCTGGGTCTGTCAGAGGGAAGAAATCATTTCGCCGCCTACCGGGTTTTCATATCACGGGTGGGAGAATTTCTGCTGCTGGTGCTGTGCGGTCTGCTGGCTGTCTGGATCGCCACCGATCTGAGCGTTACCAGACCCCTGCGACGGTTCACGCATCGCGTGATGCAGTGGCGCACCATGGATATCGAGGATGTCAGCAAAGATCTGCCGCTTCCTTCTGAGCTTCGTGCCTTGTCTGACACATTTGATCAGGCGGTTATTGCCGTCAGACAAAGGGAAAATGAGCTGACCACAGTTCATAAACAGCAAGAATTGCTGATGATGGAAATTCATCATCGGGTCAAAAATAACCTGCAAATCATTGCCTCCCTGCTTAATCTCCAGTCATCCCGCATTCGCCTGCCTCAGGCGAAGGCGGAGTTTCAATCGGCGCGTGATCGCGTGCGGGCGCTCGCGACGTTACACCGGCATCTTTATACGCAGGGAGAATTACAGGCGATCAATATGCGCAGCTTCCTGAATGAGTTGTGTGAGCAGCTGTTTCAGGCATTCGGGGAAGTGCCGGGTGAGCGCATCAACCTGCATATCGAGGCGCCGGAGGTGCGTATGACCAGTGACCAGGCTGTGCCTTTGGCCCTGATTGTCACTGAAGTCGTCAGCAATGCCGTCAAATATGCTTTTCCTGACCAGCGGAAAGGGAGCGTTCTGGTGCGTCTGACAGTCGAGAATGACGATGTCTGTCTGGTCATTCAGGATGATGGGGTCGGCCTCAACACTGCGCCCGTCAAAGTGGAGGCAGATATGCGTGATGGGCTGGGACGGCAGTTGATAAAGGGCTTTTCCCGTCAGCTTGGTGCTGCTCTGGATGTCTCGGCAGAGGGCGGCACACGCTATGAGTTGCGGGTCAGGCTACGCAATCACGGGCGCAGATACTCTGCCTCGGAGGAGGCTGATCTATCGGTAGAGGATGATGAGAGCTAAGGCTAAGCCCTGAAGCGCGCCAGCTCAGCCCGCCCGAGATTGTCCAGCAGACGGACGGAACCAAGACGCGCAGCGGTGATCAGCCGCCAGTCATCTCCCTCCGGCAAAATGGCGATGGAAGAGAGGGAGCTGCCCTCGATCAGAGCAAAATAATCGACATCGAAGCCCTGTCCGTTCAACGCCGCAATTGCGTTCTTGCAGATTTCCTCTGCATCAGGGGAGGAGGATAAGGCATGCCCGGCCTGCAACAATGTCCTGAACAGCAAGGGGGCAATTGCGCGTTCCTCAGGAGAGAGAAAGCGATTGCGCGATGACATGGCCAGCCCGTCTTCTTCCCGTTGTGTCGGCACGCCATGGATTGCAACCGGCAGCAGAAGATCAGCCGTCAGGCGACGGATCACCTGTAATTGCTGCCAGTCTTTTTCGCCGAAAAAAGCGGCATCCGGGCGCACCTGACCGAACAGCTTCGCGACAACCTGCGCGACCCCGTTGAAATGACCGGGACGTCTGGCGCCTTCCCACCCCAGAGCAGGACCGCCCATGACAAAGCCGGTCGCATCTCCGGGCGGGTACATGGTGTCCACATCCGGCAGCCAGGCAATGGAGCAGCCCGTGCGTTCGAGTATGGCGATATCGCCTTTCTCATCGCGAGGATAGCGTGCCAGATCCTCTGAGGGCCCGAACTGTGTCGGATTTACAAAGACGGATGTGACGACCGCATAATCCTGCGCGATTGCGGCCCGGACCAGTGATTGATGGCCTTCATGGAGCGCCCCCATGGTCGGCACGAAGGCGATGCGCTTTCCGGCATGGCGCAACTGATGGACAGCCTGCTGCAAGGTGGGCAGGGTGCGGGCAAGATGCATGTGCTTGTGATCGGTCAGGAAACCAGAAGATCGCAGAGTTTTTCGCGGCTGAGGGCGGTCAGGCCCAGCGCACGCTCGAAATACCGTTCGATAGAGCCATATTCCAGACGAATGGCCTCGAAAGCCGCGTGCAGCATCTCTTCATGAGCGTTGAGGAGGGTGGCGCGGGCATGGCGTGGAACACGGTCCAGTAATTGCTGGTCCGGTTCCCATAGCTGGTTGGTGGCGAGGTAATCTTCCAGAATATCGTCCCAGCGGACCCCGACTGCGCGGAGGATCAGCGCGGCGCCGAAGCCTGTGCGGTCCTTGCCGATGCTGCAGTGAAGCAGCAGGGGAATATCATTCTGCAACAGCAGGTCGAACATGCCGCGATAGCTCGGTCCCCATTCCAGCGCGTAGGCGATATAGGCCCGGCGCAGAAGGTGGCTGATATCCTCGCCTGTCTGCGCCCCGCGCGTCAGCAGCTCGATAATGGAGCCGCCGACGGCCGGGTTGATGGGCAGACGATGAACGGTAACGCCTGGAAGGTGCGTAAAAACCGAATCGGACACCGCGCTTTCACTCTCGCTCCGGAAGTCGCAGACGGCTTTCAGGTTCAGTGCCGCGATCTCGGGGGCAATGTTGTCCCGATCGGCGGGAATGGCGGCTGAGCGGAATACGCGTCCGAAACGAACCTTCCCGCCCAGACGGGTCGACCATCCTCCCAGATCGCGAAAATTATGGGCTGCTTCCACGCTTACCTGACGCGGAAGTGTGCCGACCTGTTGATGTGCGTACATTCGGCCCTCCTGCTGTTTCCGGCGTGGGATATCCGGAAAACCCGAAACCTGAAGCTACGGATCGCCAAAGGAAATGCCAGACCGCATGACGCGGGGCAGGCTTACGCCCGGATCGGGGCAGGGCAGGGTGGCGTGGGACGCGGGGATGGAGTTCATCACCGGCCTTAATCTTCCGGGGTGACGGCGGCATTCTGTCATGATAGGGACAACCCGGCCCTGCCGTGTCTGAAACGCGCGGAAGGGTTGAGTTTCACGCAAAGCGACCGTCTGGCACTGGAGCGGCCCGCGATGAGGACGCTCATCGTCGATAATTACGACTCATTTACCCATAATATTCTCCATCTGTTTGCCCGTGTGACCGGGCAGGAACCCGTGATCGTACGCAACGATGCGGGCGCGTGGGATGGTGCGCTGTGGCGTGATCTGCGCCGGCAGGGTTTCGATGCTGTGGTCATCGGGCCGGGGCCGGGCCACCCGGGCCGGGACGGTGATTTCGGCGTTTCCGCGGATGTGATCCGCAGCGGGGCATGGCCTCTGCTGGGTATCTGCCTCGGTCATCAGGGCATCGCCGCCCTTGCCGGGGCGGAAGTGGCAGCCGGGCCGGAGCCGGTGCATGGCAAGGTCTCGTTGGTGCATCATACGGGGAGCGGCCTGTTTGCCGGTCTGCCCAATCCGTTTCCGGTCGGGCGCTACCACTCGCTGATTGCACGCCGCCCGCTGCCACAGGGGTTGGAAGAAACAGCCTGGACCGTTCCGGATCATCTGGTGATGGGGCTTGCCGCCCGCTCAGCACCGGTCTGGGGCGTTCAGTTTCACCCTGAATCTATCCTGACCCCGGATGGGGAGAGACTGGTTGCGAATTTCAGGGATCTGGCGCTGGCGGCACGCTCGCACCGTCCGGTATTTCAGCCGCCTGTGGCGGAGGAGCCGGAACCCATGGCTTTTCCAGTGTCGGAATTTAGCCATACCAGCCGGGTCATCAGCCTGTGCCTGCCAGTAGAAATTGATACCGAGGCTGCGTTTCTGACCTTGTTCGGGGCTTCACCCCATGCCTTCTGGCTTGATGGAGCCTTGAGCGAGCGCAGCCGTTCGCGCTGGTCCTATCTGGGGGAAGCGGAAAGTGCGCTTGGCTGTGATGCATTTCATCACCCAGAGCAGGCGCGGGATATTCTTGAGGCGCTGGCCAGCCTGGTTCCCCATAGGGCGGAGCGAACAGAGCTTCCGGTGCCGTTCCGCGGCGGTTATGTCGGCTGGTTCGGCTATGAATTCGCGCAGGCAGTCGGGGGCCCGGTGCATCGTGCTTCCCCGACACCGGATGCGCTGCTGATGCGGGTGGAGCGACTGATCGCGGTGGATCACCAGACTGGCCAGACCTGGCTGATTGCCCCTGCCGGAGATGAGGGCTGGATCGAACAAACCCGTCAGGCCCTGGTGCAGATGACTGCCCCGTCACCGCCGGAGACAGGAGAGGCCTCGTCTGTTGTTTTCACGGCGGATCGCGGGCGCAACACCTATCTTTCGGATGTCGCGCAGTGTCTGGAATGGATCAGGCAGGGTGAGACCTATCAGGTCTGTCTGACCAATGAGATCAGCTGCCAGCTTCAGCTTGATCCGCTGACCCTGTACCGCATCGTGCGGCGGCAGAATGCGGCCCCTTACGCGGCCTATCTGAAATGGCCCGGCGGAGCGGTGCTGAGTGCTTCCCCCGAGCGGTTTCTGCAAGTGGATCGCCATGGTGGTGTCGAGACCAAACCGATCAAGGGAACAGCCCCCCGCGGCACTACCCCGGCTCATGATGCGGCGCTGGCCGAGGCATTGCGGGACAATGTGAAGGAACGTGCTGAAAACACCATGATTGTGGATTTGCTGCGCAACGACCTTTCCCGCGTCTGTATACCGGGCAGTGTGACGGTACCGGCGCTGTGCGCGATCGAGACTTATGCCACGGTGCATCAACTGGTCAGCACGGTGCGCGGATGTTTGCGACCGGGAGAAGGTATTGCCGGGCTGATCCGGGCGACTTTCCCCGGCGGGTCGATGACCGGTTGTCCGAAACATCGCACGCTCGATCTGATAGACCGTCTGGAGCAGCGCCCGCGTGGGATTTACTCCGGTGCCCTGGGGTGGATCGGTGATGACGGAGCGGCTGATCTCAGCATCGTCATCCGTACTATCGTGATGCAGGGGGATCGCCTGTCTATTGGCGTGGGGGGCGGGATCGTCGCCCAATCCGTGCCGGAGCGAGAACATGCGGAGATGCTGCTGAAGGCGCAGGCACCGATGCGCGCCATCGTCACTGCCGCAACCGGAGGCTGGAGCGAGGAACGCTGTATTCTGAAAGAGCGTACGCGATGACGCAGCCCCTCTGCTGGATCAACGGGCAGGTTCTGCCGCTCTCCGAAGCCGGACTTTCGCCGATGGATCGTGGCGCGATGCTGGGCGATGGCGTGTTCGAGACCATTCTGATGAGGCATGGCCGTCTGATCTGGGTTGCCGACCACCTGCGCCGCCTGCGGGAAGGGGCGCAGGTGCTGTCCATCCCGGTGCCGATGGAGGATGAGGCGATGCGCTCCGGCCTGATCGCTCTGGCCAAAGCGGCCGGGCTGACGGATGCCGCGCTGCGTTTGACCCTGACGCGGGGGGAGGCTGCAAAACGTGGTATCTGGCCGCCGGGGGAGCCGGTTTGCCCGGTTCTTTATGCCACCATTGCCGCCAAAGCCGCTGATACGCTGATCCTGTCCTCTGTCCGGGTGACGGTGTGTGCGGTAACCCGGCGGAATGCTGATTCGCCGCTCTCCCGCATCAAATCGCTTGCGTATGGTGATGCCATTCTGGCCCGGCAGGAGGCGGAGCGTCGGGGCGCTCAGGATGCCGTGCTGCTCAATACCAGAGGAGACGTAGCCTGTGCCGCGGCCGGGAACGTGTTCCTCGGGCTTGAGAATGGCGCATGGGTCACGCCCGCGCTGGAGTGCGGAATCCTTCCCGGTCTGACCCGTGCCCGCTTGATCCCGCTGCTGAAAGCCCGGGAGGAAAGCGTGTCCGTGGAGACGCTTCGCCATGCCTCCCGGCTGCTGATCGTGAACAGTCTGGGATGCACGATGGCGGCCTCCATAATGGATGGAAACGGTGAAAGCCTCTTGGCGACGGAGCTTCCCTTCGATACGGACCTCCTTTACCGATGCATGAATTGAGCGGGAGGCGCGGATGACACGCATGCTGACCAGCGTCACCGGGCCAGAAGAAGCGGAAGTCGCGCTTGCCGGCGGTGCTGATATTATTGATCTGAAAGACCCATCCATCGGGGCGCTGGGGGCTGTTTCGCCGGATGTGGTGCGGCACACGGTCGATGCGGTGGCCCGTTGGGATGCTGCGCATAACCATTCCGGTCACAAGGTCAGCGCCGTGACGGGCGATCTGCCGATGGACCCGGCGCTGATCGTTCAGGCTGCCGAAGCCATGGTTGAGGCGGGTGTTCACTATGTCAAAATCGGCTTTTTCGAGGGTGATCCCCAGAAGGTGCTGGACGCGCTGGCCCCTCTTTCCGGTCGGGTGAGGCTGGTTGCGGTGCTGTTTGCTGACCGGAAACCCGATCTGGCCATTCTGCCCACCCTGAAAGGCGCCGGTTTTTATGGCGCGATGCTCGATACCGCTGATAAGGGCGCGGGTGGTTTGCTCAGCCATATGAAGGCCCCGGCGTTGCTGGATTTCACCCGCGCCTGCCGCAGGATCGGGCTGGAGCCAGGTCTGGCCGGATCGCTGGAAGAGCCGGATGTGCCACGCCTGCTGCTGCTGGCCCCTGCTTTTCTCGGTTTCCGCCGTGCCTTGACGGAGGGTGCCCGTGCTGGCGCCGTGACGCTGGAGCGTGTGCGTACGGTGCGGGCGCTGATCCCGCGCGTGGCCGAGCCGAATGGGGCCGGGGTGGTTGATTACCGCGTGCTGGCGACCCGTGGTTACACGCCTGATCCGCAAGGCGACATGTCGCTGGCGGATCGTATTTTCGTGCGCGATCTGGTGCTGCCGGTGCGCATCGGTACCTATGAGCGAGAGCGGGAGAAACCGCAGAAAGTCCGCTTCACGGTGGAGGTTCTGGTTGCGCATCCGCGTTACCAGACCGACGATATGCAGAATGTGTTTTCGTATGACGTTATCACCGATGGCATCGCCATGCTGGTGGAACATGGTCATGTCGGGTTGGTGGAAACGCTGGCCGAGCGTATCGCTGCTTTCGTGATCGTGCACCCGCGTGTGATGAAGGCTACCGTCACGGTCGAGAAGCTGGAAGTCGGCACCGGCATCGTTGGCGTGACCATCGAGCGCACCCGCGAAACGGCTTACAGTGCTGCGGCGGATGCGCTGTTTGCCTATGGTGGTGCCGCCGGATGACGCTGGTCGTCAAACTCGGCGGCAGCCATGCGGATACGCATTTGCGACGGGATTGGTTGCTGGCGATTGGCCGTGGTGCCGGGCGGATCGTGCTGGTGCCGGGGGGCGGGCCTTTTGCGGATACTGTGCGGGCGATGCAACCCGTGATTGGCTTTCACGACGCGGCAGCGCATGAAATGGCGCTGCTGGCGATGGCCCAGTTTGGTCTGGCATTGTGCGGTAGTGAAGCCGGGCAGGAAGCCCGCCTCGTTCCGGCGGCTTCCATGACGGAGATTGAAACGGCGCTTGGCGATGGTCTGGTCCCAGTCTGGATGCCGGCGGCGATGCTGCGTGGTGCTCCGGACATTCAGGAAACATGGGATGTGACCTCGGACAGCCTTGCCATCTGGCTGGCAACCCGGCTTGGGGCCGAGGTTGTACTGATTATCAAGCGAGATTCGGCGGGGAGCGTGGATCCTGCTTTTCAGGCGATGCGCGTGCGCTATCGGGGGCGGGTGCTGATCGCCGGGCCGGAAGATATTCCCGTCTCCGGGCTGGATGCAGCCCATCCGCCAGGACATGAAAGGGTCGTGGTATGAGCGGATCGCTCAAGGAAGAAATGGACGCGCTGGCTGAGGAAAGCCGCCATATCGTCAAACCGCGCTGGGGCTGGGCCCTGACCGGATCAGGGCATTATTTCACCGAATGTCTGGATTTGATCCGCAGTCTGGATCATGTCGATCTGTTCGTCAGTAAAGCGGCGGCGGAAGTGGTCAGGATGTACCACAAAGATCTCAAACTGCCAGACAATGTCCGTATTTTTCGTGATACGACTGCCAGTGCGGCGCCGGTCGGTAACTTTTATTTCGGTGTTTATCATACCTTGGTCGTCGCGCCGGCAACATCGAATACGGTTGCAAAATGCGTGGTTGGAATCTCGGACAATCTGGCCACCAACGTGTTTGCGCAGGCGGGAAAATGCCGTGTGCCCACCATCGTCTTCGCTTGCGATACCGCACCGGAAATGGATACGGAAGCTCCGTCCGGCATGGTGAAAGTCTATCCGCGCCGGATTGATCTTCAGAACACCGAACGCCTGCGTGATTTCGAAGCGACGACTGTTGTCGAAACATATGAGGATTTGCAGGCCGCGATTGACGGTCGCCGTAGCGCGTTCGCTCAATCCCGGTAAATCAGCGCCATGGCCGATGCCTCTGCCGAACACATCGTTTTTTTGACCGGGCATCTGGCGGAAGCCAGATTGCGCGATGTGCTGCAAGGGCTGGGGCAGACCCCTTTTACCTGGGAGGTGGCCAATGTCGGTGTGAAGGTCGCGGCATTGATGACCGGAGCCATCGTGCAGCGTCGTCTGAAAACGCCGATACAGGCAGATCGGGTTATCTTTCCTGGCCGGGCCGGGATCGATCCGGATGAAATGCAGGCCCATTTCGGGGTGCATTTCGAACGGGGGCCGGAGGAACTGGCCGATCTTCCCCGTTTTCTGGGACGGAAAGGTGGTCCTCCTGATTTATCCAAGCATGATCTGAGAATTTTCGCGGAGATCGTCACGGCGATTGATCTTTCCCCGGATGCGATTGTCGAGCGGGCGCGCTGGCTTGCCGCGGATGGGGCGGATGTCATTGATGTCGGCTGTAAGCCGGGACGTCATTTCGCGCATCTGGAAGACCAGATCCGTGCCTTGAAACAAGCTGGTTTCAAGGTCAGCGTGGATAGCGGCGATCCTGAGGAATTGCGGCGTGGCGCGCTGGCTGGAGCGGATTTTCTGCTGAGCCTGAATGAAGATACGCTGGATGTGGTTGATGGCACTGCGGCGGTGCCTGTGCTGCTGTCCAAACCACATGGTGATCTCGACAGTTTGGTCCGGGCGGCCAGAAAAGCGGATGCCAAGGGCATCGACTATATGCTGGATCCGGTGCTCGATCCGATCAATTTCGGCTTTACGGATTCACTGATGCGGTATGTGCGGATCAGGGAAATGCTGCCGAAGGCTGAAATCATGATGGGCACCGGTAATCTGACCGAGCTGACCGATGCCGATACATCCGGCATCACGGCCACTCTGGTCGGCATCTGCACCGAGCTGCGTATTCGTAATGTGCTGATCGTGCATGTCAGCCCGCATACACGTCGCACGGTAGCGGAACATGATGTCGCGCGCCGTATGATGTTCGCAGCCCGTGCCCATGCGGAGTTGCCACGCAATTATACCAGTGCCTTGCTGCATGTTCATGATCGCTGGCCTTATGCGCAGTCATCGGAAGACATTGCCGGTCTTGCCAGTGAAATACGCGATTCCAATTTCCGGATTGCCGTGGCGGAAGACGGTATTCACGTTTTTAACGGCGCATTGCATCAGGTTTCGGACACGGCTTTTCCTTTCTTCCCCCATCTTGGGGTAGAGCAGGATGGCGCGCATGGATTTTATCTCGGCGCTGAATTGATGAAGGCGGAAATCGCCTACGCCCTCGGCAAACGATACACGCAGGACGAGCCACTGGATTGGGGCTGTGCCGTGCGTCCGGGGGCAGCCACGGATCGCACGCGTCTTGCGGATGCCGGGCATACGCTGAAATCGAAGCAGGAGAGGGAAGAGCGGAAACGTGCATCCGACACGGCACCAGATGCTTCCCCGCCGACCGGGCAGGATGACATTCCATGATTCGTGAAACGATTGTGACGACTCTGTCGGTGGATGGTGTGCCGCATCTGGCTCCGCTCGGGCTGATCCGTGATGGCAGTGACTGGATCGTGGCGCCGTTTCATCCATCCACCACGCTTGCCAATCTGCGCGCGCGGGGACAGGCGACGGCCAGCCATACCGACGATGTCCGTGTTTTCGCAGGCTGCCTCACGGGTCGACGTAATTGGCCACTGGCTCCTTCCGTGTCTGTGGCACCGCCCCGTCTCGCATCGGCTCTGGCCCATGAGGAGCTGGAGGTCATCGGGGTGGAGGAAGACGATTTGCGCCCCCGTTTCCGCTGTCGGGTGAAGACTGTCCAGACCCATGCGCCGTTTCCGGGATTCAACCGTGCCCAGTCCGCGGTGATCGAGGCCGCCATTCTCGCCAGCCGCCTGCATATGCTGCCCGTGGACAAGGTGCGGGCGGAGGTCGATTATCTCAGCATCGCCATCACCAAGACCGCCGGCCCAAGAGAGCAGGAGGCGTGGGAATGGCTGCTGGAGAAAATCCGCGCCGTTCACCCGGACATTGGCGTATCAATGCCTGCTGTCAGTTTGCGGGACAACTGAGATCCCAGCTCTGGCATTTCAATTGTGCAGCCAGATCGTGATTGCGGCTTTCCGTGAGGGTCTGGAGGCATTGCGCATTGATCATCGGCCAGATGCTGCCGCCCTGGTCGGGGCCTCCGCCGGTGCGGAACAGGCATTCCCGATCACGATATGCAATCCAGGCCCTTTGAGCCGCTCGCAGCCTTTGCTGACTGTCAGGGTCGATTTTTTTCAGAAGCTGCTGGTACAGCGTGTTCATCGTCCTGTCCGCACTGGCAGCCGCCTGTGCCGCGCATTGAGAGAGCTGCATCTGATTGCCATCGGTGCAGTCCGCAGCAAAACCGGTCCGGCAGACTACAACAAGCAGGCCCGTCAGGCAGGAGGCGAGAAGGATCGTTCGCATAGTCTACTTGTCCTGTTTCTGCGTCATGTCAGCAGCATGGCAACGGCGATGGCGGGCGCGAAGCTGCCATCGCCGCCCAGTCCGGGCAGGTTGCCGAAACGCTGGAAGGGCCGCCCGAGCCGGGCCGCCAACTTTTCCAGCACTCTTATCCCGATACCGGCCCCTATGACCGGAGCCTCCGCAGGCAGGGCGCGGTTGGATAACAGCAACATGGCTGCATCCTGAATCCGCCGCAGTTGCGATTCGTGCAGCCACTCGGCAAAGCCGCGCATGGCGGTGTCGGAAAAATCCCCGGCATCCGCCCCCGCCATCCGTGCCAGCCGCCGGTGCGAGCCTTCGCAGCTTTTCGCCCCACCATCCGCTGAGGGATATTGATCTGCGGCTTCTTCGAGCCATCCGAGAATCCGGTAGATGTCAGCAGCCGTAGCGAAATACTCGGCGGTCAGGGCAGTGATCCGGCCGTTCAGCGGGGCATGGCTGGCGATGGCCATGACGGGCGTGCGCACCATTCCGGTATAGACGAGTTCCCCACTCTCCAGCCGTCCCGCATCGGTGTAGCCGATATCGGCGATCTTTCCGGCACGCAGCAGGATCAGATCGGTGGTGGTAGACCCCATATCGATCAGCAGCCCGTCCCGCACATGGCGGGCGGCAAGGCTCGCGCTCGCATGCCAGTTAGCGGAGGCGATATCGTCCGTGTGCTGCCCTGCATGTTCCGGCAGAATCCATCCGGCCCGTCCGCCATACAGTTTCAGGCGTGGTAAAGACTGCGCCAGCCGGGCTGACAGGGTAGCCACACCATCGGCACGGGAAGAAAAAATATCTGCCAGCTCGCCCGTCATGGTGGCGGCATGGCAGGGCGCATCGCCGAGATCGGCCAGAGCCTGTGCAATGGCGGCATCCAGATGCTCCAGTCCACGCCAGAGCGGGCAGGGATATTGATGGGCGACCACGATTTGCCCCTGTTGACGCCGCACCGCCTTTACATGGGCCCCCCCAATGTCCCACCCGATGACCGTCATGTTGTTCCCCATCCTGTCCGGGTATTTATAGCCCGTGTGTGCATTGACAGAAATTCCTCTATAATCGGGGCGTGGACATTATACCCGTCATTGATCTGAAGCAGGGACAGGTGGTGCATGCCCGGCATGGCCAGCGCGACCGGTACCGGCCTATTCAGACACCACTTTGCGCGGGCAGCGCGCCGCGAGATGTCGTGGCCGGACTGCTGAAGCTGCATCCATTCCGCTCGCTTTATATCGCCGATCTCGACGCGATCGAGGGGCAGGGCAGTGCTGCCCCGATCCTGCGGGCGCTGCGACAGGATTTTCCGGATCTCGATGTCTGGGTTGATGCCGGCATGCGGGCTGAGGACGCGCGCGACTGGCTGGATCGTCATACGCATGATCGTCTGGTGCTGGGCAGTGAGTCGCAGAATGATACGGAAGCCATGTTGTCTCTGACAGGCGAGTCACGTGTCTGCCTGTCACTGGATTTCAGGGGGGATGTGTTTCAGGGACCGCAGAGGCTGTGGGAGGATGTGGCTTTCTGGCCAACCAGGCTGATTGCCATGACGCTGGCGAGGGTTGGGTCGGAGACTGGGCCGGATTTGAGCCGTGTGGAAGGGATTGTGGTGCGTGCGGGCCGTGCGCGACGGGTCTATGCAGCGGGCGGAGTACGCAATATCGCCGATCTGGAGCGGTTGAAACAGGCTGGTGCCAGCGGTGCACTGGTTGCAACCGCCTTGCATGGCGGCACTATCACGCAGGATGATCTGCGACGCATCTGACGTGTCAGAAAGCTGTAACGAATAAGGCTGAAACGAAAAACGCCCGGCCAGAGGCCGGGCGTTTCGCTGTGCGCAAAAGTGCGCGCGCCAATTAGTTGGCGGCGAACGGATGCTTCACGCTCTTGTACTGAGAGACGACCTCAGAGGCCTTCGGCTCACCGCGAACGGCGCGGACGAGGGCTTCCTTGGTGGCCTTGTAGTTGTATTCCTGGATCTTCTTGTCGTCTTCGGCCAGCCAGTGGATGAAGACGCCAACGGAGATGAACAGGTCATCGGCTTCGGCTTCCGGGATGATGCCTTCGGCAACGGCTTCGGCAACTGCCAGAGCCACGCCGTGCTGGGCCGGGCCGAACATCTGGACGGCCTGCTTGGCGCCCTTGATGGTGACCTTGTTGAACAGGATTGTGTTCGGCTTCACCATCAGGTTCGGTGCAACCACCGCGAGCAGGGTGGAGAAGCCGTCCTTGTTGTTGGTGAGGGCGTTTGCGAACGCGGTTTCGGCAGCGCTGCCGCGCGGGCCAATGATCAGATCGATGTGAGCGACTTCGTTACCGTCGCCAACCAGTGACTCGCCAACCAGGGTCTTCGTGATGACCGCCATGGTGTGTTCCTCCGAATAAATGGCAGGATAGGCTTTTCCTATTACCGCATCGGGTGCAGTATCAGGAAAACCCGCAACGCCGAGGCCTTGAGGACCACGGCAAGCGCGCGAATATCAACCATTATCGGCGCGATCCCGCAAGGTGCGCAGAGAGGGAATAGGCGAATATTGTCGCCACAGTCAGGTCTGCGCTGGTGCCGGGGTTAATCCCGGCGGTTTTCAGTGCGGAATCGAAGGCCAGAATTTCGGTCAACAGAGCCTGAGGATGTGCGGCTGCGGCGATTCGGTTGCTCAGTGCTTCTGCCTGCTGGCGCGTGGTCTCGGCGGTTTCTGCATCGAAATTGCGGACAATATGGCTGTCAGGTCCGGTCGAAAGGAAATGCAGGAACACCGCCAGAGCCGCCCACTGGCGGTCCGGCCAGCGTTTTCTGGCCTCGGTATAGACGGGCAGGGCCTTGTTAAAGATGTCCTGAAATCCGCTGCTCCATTGCCGGGCGATCATGTCATGCCCGGCGGCGGCTTGCATGGCGGTCAGGATCGGCACGGTCGCGGGGGCGCGTACATCGTGCTCGGCGGCTTCCCCCAGCCCGCCGGGGGAGAGGATGATGATTCCATGAAATATGGCTCTGGTATCCTGTAAACCGGTCCGCGCGATGATGTCGTGTATGGCGGAGGACGAAACTTCCCCCGACTCGAACGCCATGGCGAGCGGGGCACAGAGCAGCAGAATGCCGATATTGGTGTTCCGCTGCACCGCGTCCCATGTTGCCTGTGCGGCATCGCGGATGCGGGGGCCAAGGCTGGCACCGCTGCGGCACAGGGCGGGGGCGGCGGCACGGGCGCTGCGGATGAAATCATCCATGGTGGCGCCGTGACCATCCGCATAAACATGGATATTGCCCGGCTTGGGGGCCTCCAGCTCTGCCAGACAGGCATCGACGAAGGCTTCGGTGGTAAAGGCGGTGTTCATGGCATAAAAACCGTCAACGGCGCAGGCTGGCCAGCATCCGGGAGGCCAGTTGCTCGGCGATGGGATAGGAAACCACCTGCTGCAAACCACGCCAGCCGGGCATGCTGTTGACCTCCAGCACCAGATATTGTCCGTCCGGGTCACGGATCAGATCGACCCCGGCATAGGTGGCTCCAACAGCCTGAGCAGCCCGCCGGGCCAGATCGCACATATCCGCATCCGGGGTCAGGGCAGAGGGGATGGCCCCCTGACGGATATTGGTGATCCAGTCATCAGCCCGGCGGATCATGGCGGCGATCACCTCTCCGTCGCAGACGAACAGCCTGTAATCCTCGTAACCACGCCCATGAGCGGGGATAAAGCGTTGCAGGTAATAGACGTCGTTGACCTCCTCCGGCGGCGGCAGATCCTCTGCCCGGGCGATCATGGTCAGGCCCTTGCCCTGAGAACCGAACAGGGGCTTCAGCACCAGTCTTTCCTGCACCAGCTCCCGATGGGCGATGGCCAGGGCAGCATCGCGACCGGGAACGGTCCAGCTTGGCGGAGTGGGAAGCCCGGAATGTTGCAGCAGGAAACTGGTCATGGATTTATCGACGCAGCGTTCAATCGCGCCGACAGAATTCCAGACCGGCACCCCCATCGCGTGCAGAGCATGCAGTACGCCCAGCCGGATGGTCACGGATTCGAAACTGCCCCCCGCGACTGCACGCACCAGCACGCCATCCGGCAATCTGCCATCCAGCCCGGGGATCAGCAGCCCGTACGGCTGGGTGGTGTCCAGCCCGCAATCGCTCAGACGTACTGGCAGCAGCGTGGCTCCCGCAGCGGAAAAAGCCGCGCGGAGCATACGCAGATGCCAGTCCTGATCGTCGATGAACACGACGATCAGGGGAGAGGAGCCATTTACGGGCCGGGACACGGTCGCAGGCTCGGGATCAGTTGAAGGATGCGTCCAGCAGGGCCTGATCGCGCTTACCGGCGCGGAAGGTCTCGCCGGTCTCGATGGCCGTCACCAGCACTTCCGCCGGGCTGAACAGGGATGGGTCGATCTTGTAGAAATCGCCTTTCACCGCTGCGAAGATGTCCTTGAACGGCTTGCCGTAATCGCGGGAGGTCGAGGCAGGCAGCTGTTCGGCCAGCTTGCGGGCTTCCTCGGCGGAGCCTTTGACGAACAGATGCACCCGGCCCGCGAAGATAATCGCATCGTTGGTGCGGCCCATGGCGGTCACGAAATCCGGGTGCGGCGGCGGCAGCGGGGCGGAGGCAATGCCGTCCACGACGTTTTCCAGCGGGAAATGCAGCTCATGCGTCTTGTGCAGGGCGACTTCCAGCACGCGCCCCACCACCTGCACGGAACCGGCGAGGCTCTGCGTTGGGGCATAGATGATGCCGAGATTTTCCGGGGCGACGCGGCATTCCCGCGCCACGCGCTCGACAATGGCGGCCGGCGGCGGCTTGGCGGCTTCCAGCACCAGCACGGCATGGGTGCTTTCATCGCGATAGGTCAGTTCCTCGAACAGCTTTTCGCCCCGTGCCAGGGCGCGGGCCGGGCCGGAGCCGAGCGCGAAGAAGGAGCCGTTCTCGTCCTTATGGTGCAGGCTCCACCCTGCATACTGGCTGGCAAGGCAGGAGGTAACGGGGTTGGAGGACGCGACGGAGACGCTGAACGGCCAGTTCTCCAGAGTCTGGTCGGGCAGCAGCGTGACGGTGCCGAGACCGCCCATGCAGATGCGGGCCAGTTGCAGACCGGCGGCGATGCTGCCGGGCACGGCGGAGCCGGCATCAATCAGTGTCTCGCCCAAAGAACCGGTGGATACGCCGATTTTTAGTTCCTCGGCATTGTTGATCATGTCCTGCAGCAAGGCCCAGGCGCGGGCATTGACGCTGACGGGGGAAGCGTTGCTCATGATGACGTCTCCAGGCGCTGAAGAATCTCGTTTGTGCGATCCTCTGCCAGTGCTTTGGCGGAGGTGGCATCTGCCGCTTCGGTCAGGACCGTGCAGACAGGCGCGCCGCGTGGGATGAGGGTATGCGTCCGCGAGTGATCCGCCGTCCAGTCCGGCCAGACAAAATCCTCGGGAATTTTGATTGACCGGGGTGCATAGGCCACTGCACAGGCGCGTGATCCGGCCATCGAAGCGAGAGAAATGACCGGCTCCGGGATCGTCCCACCGCTTGCCAGCATGTGCAGGGTGATGAGTGGCTGTTCCGGAAACACGTCCAGCGTAGCTCCGGGGCGTGGATTGATTTCCAGCAGGTGAAAACCGTCCTCGTGAACCAGAAAATCCAGGCTCCCCAGCCCGACCAGCCCGCTGGCCCGCGTCAGATCGAGCGCCGCGTGCTGGAGAGCAGGGGAGAGGCGGCCATTCTCTCTCTCTGTGAGACGCGCCGCACCACCGAAACGGAACGGTGTGCAGGGGGAGGGGGCGGTCCATTGCCGGCTCCATCCAATCAGCAGTGGTGCATGCATAGGGCGACCCAGCATCAGAGCCGAGATCGGTATGCCCTTGACGTGTTGCTGGTAGTAGCGACCAGGCTTGGCAGAGCCCGGGCCACGCACCGGGTGGATATGGCTTCCGCCGGAACCACCGATTCGCTTGGTCAGCCAGGAATGGTCGGTAAATGCTTCTCGCGGCGGTGGAGACAGGCTGATGGCAGGGAATGGAACGGCGTATTCCCGGCACAGAGTGGCCAGAAAAAGCGGATTTTTCAGATCGGCGATGCGGGGGGGAGGTGTGCCCTGCAAGGGATGGTGCTTTTGCAGACTTTCCAGGACGCTGGTCTGGTCCTCGAACCCGCTTCCCCAGATCAGCGGATGGGTCTTTCCGGCACAAAGCGTATCCAGCATGCAAGCCAGTGCATGCGCATCGATACCGTGATCCGGACGGAAGGGTAGAAGGGTGTGCTGTTCGGCAAGAGCGATGGTGTCGCTGTCACCGAACAGATCGCACACCAGCGGCACCAATCCCTCCCGCCGGGCGGCAGAGGCGAGAGCCCGCCCGGAAAAGGCGATAATCAGAACGGGACTGCCCGGTTTTGCTGCTTCTGTTGCCATATCAGCGCTGCCGGTAGTCCCTGCTCTGCGCAGATCAGCTGGCGGAAGCGATCTCACGCGCCAGATGAAACGCGTCGCGGAAGTCGAAGGAGACGATCTTGTCGCTCTCCAGCATTTTTTTGAACAGTTCGAACTGTGCCCGGTACTTGGTATGGCCGATGGCCAGCGCGCCGATGCCGATGGTCTTTTCGCCCAGCTTGACCCGGCCGGAATTCACATCCAGCCCGGCTACACCCAGCGGCGGCACGGCATTGACGTCCGCCACGACCAGCAGATGCGGTGCGTCTTTCAGCAGCAGGGAGCTGATGACCTGCACCCCGGCCTTTGCGGCGGTCATCGCCACATCGACGCGCTTCAGCAGGTCGCCTTTCAGTTCCTCGGTGCTGGCATCCACGGCTTCGACCGTGACACCGAAGCGATCCTGCATTTCCCTGGCCGATTCGCTGACCTGCTTGGCGCCGTTATGCCCGGCGAGGATCACATGCGCGCCTTCCAGTGCGGCGATGACCCCGGATGCGTAGCCAACCACCCCCGTCGCACCGAACACGGCAACCTTCAGCCCCTTCAAAGTTTGGTTGAACTCCTTGCGCAGCATGGTGTCCACATGGGCGACCATTGCGGCGGCGGTGGTGAAGGAGCCTGCCGGATCGGCATAAACCGAACAGCCGAATGGGGGGACCAATGCCTTTTTGGATTCGTCGATCCAGTCCAGCGCCTGACCGGCATTACGCCCGGCGATAAAAATCCCTGTTTTCGGGCCGAGCCGCGGCGGGCGGGAAAAAATTGCGTCCTGAACCAGACCGTTCACCTGGTCGTTGGTGACGTCCACATACGGGATGACGGCGTCAAACCCCGCATCCAGCGCCATGTTCACGTCGAACGGACTCATCTGCTTCAGTGGCGTGAGCATGTGCAGGATGGTCTTGTCAGCCATGAGAGCTGCTCTCCTGTGTCGTGCGTCTTGATCAATCCGCCCGGCTCGCGCGGACCATGATCGGGATCATGGTGACGGACCAGAGAACAGACATATCCAGCCGCGCGCGATGATGGTGGTGTTATTCCTCTATCCGATCCGCATCGTCCTGCAAATCGGTATGGTCAATAATCCAGATTGGTATCTCCGATTCAGAGACATTTCCGTGGCATTGCGTCAGGTGGCTTCCACCTGTGCGCCCTGATTGAGCGCCCGTTGCACCGAGACTTTCAGCGATGGCATCCGTGCGCGCAGCAGGGCGGCCAGACGCTCTGCCTCCTGTTCATTCGGTATGATGCCGAAACCGGCCGGTCCCCAGGAGCTTTGTCCCACGCCGGCGGCCCCCCAGCCATGCAATAGATCGAGCGCCTCGGCCACGCGTAGGCTGGCGAAGCGTCCTCCCTGCGCGGGGGCGAAATAATCGCCGATCAGGCGCTGTACCTGGGTGATGGCGGCTCCGAAGGGTGCGATGGCGCCTTCCGCCAGCGCGGGCAACACCCCCATGGCGACCTGGCGGCATATCTGCCCGGAGACTTCTTCCGTCATCGGGGGCAGGTCGGCAAACGCAGCCAGTTCAGCCGATCCAGCGAGGCCTGACTGATCGTCATCCAGAATCAGGATGAAGCGCCAATCATCTGGTACCGGCATACGCAGCAGCATCGGCGGCACATCGGTATTGGAACCACGTCCACCATCCATGACGAAACCACCCTGTTCGAACAGGGCGACGCCAATGCCGGAACGTGCACCGCGATCCAGCAGCGCTGCATCTTCGCGTGGATGGGAGGGACGGTTTTCGATTTTGCGCAGGGCTGCACTCAGGGCAAGCGCAAGCTGTGTGCCGGAGCCGAGACCCGAATGGGATGGAATCGCACTTTCGACCCTGATGGTGTAAGAGGATTTTACATTCAGCTGATCGAGATATCGAATGATGCGATCCCGCTCCGGACCTTCGACATGCATGGTATCGGCATGCTGAATGCTGAGCGTTGTTGTGGGCGAATCCAGCGCCAGTCCGATACTGCCGAACTGTCTGCCAAGACCGCCGTGCAGATCGAGAAAACCGAGATGCAGTCTGGCCGCGCATCGAACGCGTACTGAACGTGTCATCGTTTCGCAATGGCGTAAGAGTGATAATCGGAATGAATAAAACCGGTCTTGCAGCGAAGACGTGGATCGGATGGGATGGACGGAACAGCGTGCATGACGCATGTTCCACTTTCACCGGGCGGGGGGCAAGACCACGCCCGCTTTTCCTGCGCCTGTCTGACGGGCGGCGAGGCTAACCGGAGGGAGATGCCGATGACGGCGCGTGAAACCGCCTTGGCAGAGGCCGAGATACAGCAGCGCCTGCAGGACGGCCTCTCTCATTGGCGATATGAGAATGGCTGGATTCGCAGGACCTATCGGACGGCAAGCTGGAAAGCGACTCTGATGGTCATCAACACGGTCGGCCATCTGGCGGAAGCGGCGTGGCATCATCCGGATATCACGGCGTCCTATGCCTGGGTCGAGGTGCGCTTGCAGACCCACACTGCAAAGGGCATCACTGAAAAAGATTTCGCGCTGGCTCGCATGATCGAACAGGTTGTGCAATGGCAGCCGGGCAAGGATGACGGCCCGCTGGAAGGGACACCATCCGGTGACCAGCGTTTTGCTTATGTGAAATACGATACCTGAACCGTTGTGAGCGCGATGGCGATACGTGACACGGGGGACGCTGCGGGCGCCCTGGCCTGGATTGACGGCCGCGAGGCCAGTTTGGATGACGCGGTTGACGCTGCCGTCGAATTGCTGCGCGAAGGACGCAGCCCGGCGATTGGCGGATTGGCGACCGACCTGAAAGGACTGGAAGCTGCGGTGGCGCTGGCGGAGGCGGTCGGCGGCACGCTGGACCATGCCGCGTCGGAAGCGGCTTTCCGCGATCTTGATCTGCTGCGGGAGACGGGACTGGTGACAGTCACGCCTTTGCAGGTCCGCGCCCAGGCGCAGACCGTGGTGCTGGTCGGTGACGGGGTGGAGGCCATATGGCCGAATTTCGCCGCCGATCTGGCTCTGGACGAGGCGCCGACCATCGCCACTCATCGTGGGGAGCGCCAGATCATCCGTATCGGAGCATCCTCCGGCAGCGACCTGAAAGTGAATGAGGAAGAGCTTCCCGTCATTCTCGGCGCGCTGCGTGCCGCCGTGGCCGGACGGACCGTGCGTCTGCCGGCAGCGCGGCTGAAAGCCGTGCAGGCGCTGGCGGAAACCCTGAAGGCTTCATCCTATGGTGCGATCCTGTGGTCTTCCGAGACACTGGATGCGCTGTCGGTGGAAATGCTGGGTGGTCTCGTCAATGATCTGAACGCTACAACGCGCTATGCTGCCCTGCCGGTGGCAGGCCCCGGCAATGTTCAGGGTGCCATTCAGACCGTAGCCGGGATCACCGGTCTGCCGCCGCGTCTGGGTTTCGGTCGCGGGCGAGCCGAACATGATCCATGGCGCTTCGACCTGCTGCGACTGATCGACGAGGATGAGACGGATTGCCTCCTCTGGATCGACGCGCTCGATTACGAATTGCCGCCTGATACCCCCGTTCCGGTGATCGCCCTGACCAGTGGTGATGAAGCGCCGGAGCAGGCGGCGGTTGCCTTTGCCGTCGGACAGCCCGGTGTGGATCATGATGCGATCCTGTTCGCAGGGGCTGTGGGCGGGCAGATCGACCATCCGGCCTCTTCCGCTGCATCGCGGAGTGCGCGTCCGGATGTCGCCACTATTCTGGGCCGCCTGCGTGCGGCATATGAGGCAGGCTGATGCTGACAGTTCTGAAAGGCGGACGGATCGTCGATCCGGCGCGCGATCGTGATGAAGTGGCCGATCTATGGCTTCAGGATGGCCGGATTGTCGAGGCTCCCGCCAATGGTCGGGCCGATGAGGTGGTGGATGTCAGCGGCTGCGTGGTGATGGCCGGGGGGATCGATATCCACTCCCACATCGCCGGCACCAATGTGAACACGGCCAAGCTGTTGCTGCCCGAACTGATCGGACAGGAAGGCGGCTTCGATGGCACGCCGATCCCGCATGAGGTCGGGCGTCTGTATGTGCAGATGGGCTTCACCACCGTGGTGGAGCCGGCTATTTCCCCGCATGTGGCGGTGCAGGCCCATGCCGAGTTGTCACGTATCCCCTTTATTGACACCGCAACGCTGACGGTGCTGGGGAATGATGACTATTTCCTGCGGCTGGTGCGTGATGGGGAGAGTGACGCGGCACTGGCCGATTATGTTGCCCGCAACATCACGGCTGCCCGCGGGCTGGGCCTGAAGGTCATCAATCCGGGCGGTGCGGCGGCATTCAAGGAAAACCTGCGCAGCTTCTCGCTGGACGATGAAGTGCCGAGCTACGGCGTTTCTTCCCGCCAGATTTTCAAGGCGGCTCAGCGGGCGCGGGACGTGCTCGGTATTCCCCATCCGGTTCATCTGCACTGCAACAATCTCGGCATGGCCGGGAATGTGGAAACCGCGATCGCAACGATGGATGCGGCGGAAGGGCTGCCGGTCCATTTCGCGCATCTCCAGTTCTATTCCTACGGTACCGAAGGTCCGCGCAAATTCTCCTCTGCTGCCGCTCGGTTGGCGGAGGAAATGAACAGCCGCCCGAATGTGACCGCCGATGTCGGGCAGGTCATGTTCGGTCAGACGGTGACCATTTCTTCCGATGTGCTGCGCCAGTTCGATGGCCGCGTGGCCGCTTTCCCGCGCAAATGGTCGATCCTGGATGGGGACGGCAATGGCGGCGGCGTCGTGCCTTATCGTTACAAGCGCACCAGCTTCGTCAACGCACTGCAATGGGCGGCGGGGCTTGAGCTGTTCCTGCTGGTCAATGATCCGTGGCGTTTGTTCTTCACGACCGATCATCCTAATGGGGCGCCGTTCACGGCTTATCCGGACCTCATGGCCCTGCTGATGAGCCGCGATCTGCGTGCGCAATGGATGGAGACGCTGCCGAAAGACGCGCTGGACGCCACCACGCTGCCTTCTCTGAACCGTGAGTATGACTGGCGCGAGATCGCGATCATGACCCGCGCCGCTCCGGCGCGTCTGCTGGGCCTGTCTGATCGCGGTAACCTCGCTATCGGATCGAAGGCGGATGTGTCGGTGTACCGTCCGCAGGAGGACAGGGCTGCCATGTTCCGTGACGCAGCCTATGTTTTCCGTAACGGCGAACTGGTCGTCAAGGATGGCAGGACGCAGCGTACGGTGTTCGGCACGTGCTTCACATTGCAGCCCGAATTCGACAGAAGTGTCGACCGGCGTCTGAAAGGGTATTACGAACAGGTCTATGGCGTGCCGCATACGCTGTTCGATGTACCCGGTCATCTCAAGAGCTTTGAAACAGTGGAATGCGCCCAATGAGCAAAAGCCCGGGCAAAGGAAGCAAGGCGCCCAGTAAAGCGCCCAATGCTGGCCGTACTGTACGGCCAAAGCCTGTCGCACCGATTGTCGTGGAACAGGCTGCAAAGAAGAAAATTTCGGCAGCATCGGCAAAACCGACGGCAATCAAGACGCCGCGTGCCGCACGCGTTACGAAAGTGGTGGTGGACGATACCTTCGCCGAAGCGTTTGATATGCGCGCGACCGGCGTGATCGTGACTGGCACCAACCGCAAATGGGCGCGTCAGGCGGCGGAGACGATGACCGGCTTCGCGACATCGGTGATTGCCTGCGGTATCGAGGCAGGGATCGACCGCGAACTCCGTCCGGATGAAACTCCGGATGGACGCCCCGGCGTGCGGGTGCTGATGTTTGGCATGGGCTGGAACGAAATGCAGAAACAACTGCAAAATCGTGTCGGCCAATGCGTTCTGACCTGTCCGGGTGCCGCCTGCTATGATGTCGGTATTCCCGGGCCGGAGAAGATGAAGATCGGCAGCCTGCTGCGCTATTTCGGGGATGGCTGGCAAATCGCGAAGAAGCTGGATGGCCGGCGTTTCTGGCGTATTCCCGTCATGGACGGCGAATTCGTATGCGAAGGCACCACAGGCTACACGAAAAACGCAGTGGGTGGCGGCAATCTCATCCTGTTGGGCCGCTCCCCCGCCGCGACGCTGCTGGCGGCGGAAACCGCGGTCGAGGCCATGAAAGTGGTGCCGGATGTGATCATGCCTTTTCCGGGTGGAATTGTCCGTTCCGGCTCCAAGGTCGGATCGAAATACAAGATGCTGCCGGCCTCCACCAATCATCGTTTCTGCCCGACCTTGCACGGCCAGGTGGAAACCGATCTGGATGATGATACGCGCAGCGTACTGGAAATCGTGATCGACGGTCTGACGGCAGAGGCGGTGGCCGATGCCATGCGGGCCGGTATGGAAGCAATCATGAAGCTGGGGCCTGATAAAGGCGCATCCCGTATTTCCGCCGGTAATTACGGTGGCAAGCTGGGCAGGCATCATTTCAAGCTGCGGGAGTTGCTGCGGTGACTATTCGTCTCACTCTGAAGGCGGACCCGGAGCAGCGCCTCGATCTGTCCGCCTTGACGCCGGAAAAGCTGGATGGCCTCAACAAGGCCGCCATCGAAAAGCTGGAAATCAACACCACTCGTGAAGTGGTGACAGTCGGTGACGCGTTTAAACTGCGTGGAACCGGTAGCGAGCAGATTGTGATCGAGGGCGGTTCCGACCGGCTGGATTACGTCGGTGCAGGCATGGCCAGCGGCTCCGTGCTGCTGGATGGCGATGCCGGGGCCTATGCCGGTCGTGGCATGAAGGGCGGTGTATTGCAGATTCTCGGCAGTGCCGGACCTTATGCGGCCTCCGGGCTGAAAAACGGTCTGATCGAGATTTCCGGTGATGTGGCGGAACGCCTCGGCGCTCCTGCGGCGGGCGAGCAGTATGGCATGGCAGGTGGCGTGGTTGTGGTCCGGGGGGATGCCGGGCCACGGGCCGGGGATCGGCTGCGGCGCGGCGTGATCGTGATTGAGGGCGATGCCGGTGAAGCCGTAGGCAGCCGCATGGCCGCCGGCACGATTGTTGTCTGTGGTGAGGCGCATGGTCTGCCGGGCTATCTGATGCGTCGTGGAACGCTGGTGCTGGGGGCAACGGCGGAGGTTCTGCCGACCTTCATCCCGGTGCATGCGCCGGATCTGGTGTTCACCCGTCTGTTGGTGCGCACGCTGGACCCTGTCAGCCGGAAAGCGGCTCGTCTGGCCAGTCGCGCGGCATCCCGCTATGCCGGCGATGGTGCCGTGATCGGCCGAGGTGAGCTGTTCCTGCTCGAAGCGTGACAGAAACATCTTTATCCCGGGATGCCGCTGACCGGTGTCAGGCGCTGCTGACGGCGGAGCAGGTATTGCGGGATAAAGGCGTTGTTGCGTTGCTGGTGCAGGCGCCTGATCTCAATGGCAGCCTGCGCACCAAGATCACGCCGCTCCGGTTCGCGACCGAGGGGGAGGCATTCAACGCGATGTTGTATGCCTCCAGCCCGGCAGATGGCGCACCTGTCCATGAGCCGCTCTATGACGGGGTGGTGGGACGGCGGGAGGATGGCTTCGCCAATATTCTGGCGCTGCCGGATCCGGATACGGTGCGATGGCACCCTTGGGATCAGGGTTTTGCCTCGGTTTTTCTGAATACCTATCTGCCTGATGGCTCTCCATGTCCGGTCGATCCGCGTTACTTGCTGCGCCTCCAGCAACGGCGGGCAGAGGAAATGGGGTTCGAGGCGCGATTCGGGCTGGAATATGAATGCACGCTTTTCCATGCGGATGATGCGCTGGTTCAGGCAGGTCGGTTTGATGCCCTGACTCCGTACGGCTGTGGGGCGGTCAATTATGATCTTCATCGTGACAGGGGTTTTCCTGATTTTGCTGCGGCCTTGATGGCACGGCTTGATGTGTTGGGCATCCGTGTGGCCAGCATCGTCAGCGAATACGGGCAGGGCATTTACGAGATCGCGCTTGGTGCTGAAACGCCATTGTTGGCAGCGGATAATGCCATGCGCATGAAATCCGTGCTGCGCCAGCTCTGTGCGGAGAAGGGATTGCTGGTGACGTTCATGGCGCGCTCCCGTCCGCCGGGGTCTGAGAGCGGATGCGGTCTGCATCATCATCAAAGCCTGTGGCGGGATGGACAGAATGTATTCGCAGATGGAGGAAATCTGTCCGCACTGGGCTGCTCTTATCTTGCGGGATTGCTGTCCGGCATGCGGGATGCACATTTGCTGTTCCGCCCGACAATCAATGCCTATCGACGCATGGATCGGGCGGCATGGTCACCTGATCGGGCCGATTGGGGCATCGAAAACCGGATGAGCGCTGTGCGTGTCATCCCTGGAGCCACGTCCGGGATGATGAGGCTGGAGCACCGCGTGCCGGGTGCCGACGTCAATCCGTATCTGACGATCACCGCCATGCTGGCTGCCGGGCTGGATGGCATTCAGAACGCAGACGTATTGTCTGATGATGTGGGTGATCTGCCGGGTACGATCAAGGAATCTTTGACTGCATGGGAAGAATCAGAGCGCGTAACACGCTGGTTTGGAAATGCATTCTGCGCACATATGGCGGCAAGGGGGCATGCGGAAGTAAGAGCCTTCGAGCAGTGGTTGATGGACCATGTGACGGGATTTGAATACCAGCGTTATTTCCACAGCGTATAAGCGAGAAAGTGGACGATCATGATTTGATCGTCCACTTTTATCTTATTCTGCCGGCTGCACAAAAATATTACGGAGCGCCTGGGCGGCAGAAACCATATTAACCAGTGCTGGTCTGACCTCTTTCCAATGACGGGTTTTCAGTCCGCAATCCGGATTGACCCATATCTGTTCCGGCGAGAGATGACGCAGCGCCTTTTGCAGAAGGTCTGTCATTTCAGTGACACTCGGGACACGGGGGGAGTGGATATCATAGACACCCGGCCCGATTTCGTTTGGATAGCGAAAATCGGTGAATACATCGAGCAATTCCATTTTGGAGCGCGATGTTTCAATGGAGATGACATCGGCATCCATCGCGGCAATGGCATCCATGATGTCGTTGAATTCAGAGTAGCACATATGGGTATGGATCTGGGTCGTGTTTCGGACACTGCTTGATGACAGGCGAAAGCAGGAAACAGCCCAGTCCAGATAATGCTGCCATTCGGAGGTTTTGAGCGGCAATCCTTCACGAAAAGCAGGTTCATCAATCTGGATGATTTTGATTCCTGCTGCTTCCAGATCAGAAACCTCATCACGAAGCGCCAGAGCGATTTGCTGGCAGACCTTTTCGCGAGGAATGTCGTCACGTACGAACGACCATTGCAGCATTGTCACCGGTCCGGTCAGCATGCCTTTGACGGGCCGCTCTGTCAGAGACTGTGCGTAGCAGGCCCAGTCAACCGTCATGGCATGGGGACGGGAGACATCGCCGAAGATGATCGGCGGCCGCACATAGCGTGATCCATAGCTCTGCACCCAGCCATGTGTGGTGAAGGCATAGCCGTTCAATTGTTCACCGAAATACTGCACCATGTCATTGCGTTCGAATTCTCCATGCACCAGCACGTCAATGCCGGTTTCTTCCTGCCACCGTATTGCCTGTTCGGTTTCCTGACGCAGAAAAGCGGTGTATTCCTCCGTGCTGATACGCTGTTTCGCATGATCGGCCCGTGCCTTACGCACAGCATCCGTTTGTGGAAAGGAACCGATTGTTGTCGTTGGGAACAGGTTGAGTTTCAGCGCTGCGCGCTGTTCCTGCGCCCGTGTAGAGAACGGAACCTGCCGTTTCGCCATTTCAGGCGAGAGGGATACAATGCGGCTCTGAACAGATTCACTATGCACTTTTCTGGAGGATCTGCGATGTGATGCCGCATCTGATGATGCTGCAAGAGCATGGGAAACGACATCACGCCCATTTGCCAGAGCCAGACCGAGCGTCGTCAATTCCTCCATTTTCTGCACGGAGAAGGCAAGCCATTGTCTGACTTCTGAATCAAGATCGGCTTCAGCCTGTAAATCAACTGGCACATGCAGCATCGAGCAGGATGTTGCAATCTGTACCCGATCTTTGCCCAGTTTTGCCACCACGCGTTCCAGTTGATTGAGCTTTGCCGCCAGATCAGTGCGCCAGATATTCCTTCCATCGATAACGCCCAATGAAAGCACCTGATGTGAGTGCATTGCCGACAGCACATGATCAAGCTGTTCCGGTGCCCGTACCAGATCGAGATGCAGACCCGCGACGGGGAGCGTACGAACAGTGTCCAGCATATCGACAATGCTGCCGAAATAGGTGGTGAGCATGATGTTGAGGGATGGCAGCGCCTGCTGCAGCGTATAATACGCATGACGCAGCGCCGCTTTCGTAACGGTGTCCAGATCGAGCACGAGGCATGGCTCATCCATCTGAACCCATTCTGCACCAGCATCGTGAAGCTGTGACAGAATTTCGATATAAACGGGAAGCAGTCTGTCGATCAGCGAAATCGGATCGAAATTGCCGTCCCTGCTTTTACTGAGAGTCAGAAACGTAACCGGTCCCAGCAGCACCGGGCGTGTTTCCAGACCGAGTGCTCTGGCCTCCAGATACTCATCGAGTGGTTTGGAGGAAGTCAGGGAAAATTGCTGATCACGATGCAGTTCCGGCACCATGAAATGATAGTTTGTGTCGAACCATTTGGTCATTTCCAGCGCGGGGACAGAAGCATTTCCACGCGCCATGGCAAAGTAAGTGTCGAGTGAGACCTTGCCGCCGGTCCATCCATAATGCTCGGGGATTGCTCCGACCATCACGGTGGTATCGAGCACATGATCGTAAAGCGAAAAATCGTTCGACGGTATGACGGTTACACCGAGACCATATTGTCTGGCCCAGTTTGCCGCCCGTAAAGCGGTGGCGGTTTTTTGAAGCGCATCGGCATCGGATGCGCCTGACCAGTAAGATTCCAGTGCAGATTTCAGTTCACGGTGCGGACCGATCCGCGGCACACCGAGCGTACTGACTGGCAGAGAAGAAAAAGACATCGGCTTACACTCCAGAAGATGGAAGCAAAGGCCGAGCGGACGCATGCAAAGTTACCCGTGATCGCGGATTGGAAAACGGGCGTGCAGGCGCACCACCGGGACACCCCGCCCAGGGACGATTATGGTGTCGTGGCAGGTCTCCTGGCTCACGGGTCATTGCCTGCGATCCTGTCTTCCCGAGGCGGAAGCCTCAGTGACGTCGGTGGATGCAGGCTCGCCGCTTACAGTTGCGGGGGCAGCTCCGGCTTTGCTGATGCGCACCGGATTCCCTCTTGGCTCCGGCGTTCGTCTTTGACGGACCCGCAGAACCACGACCAGGCATGCTTAGGAAAAAGAATCTCATCAGTCAATGCGGATATAAATATATCTTTATGTAAATTTTGGAGATGCATTGGATTGATGGCTTGTTTGTTATGTTATAACATAACTTTATTGTTTTCGGCTTTATGGCTGGTGTGAGGATTTGCCATGACGAGTTTGTGCCTTTCTTCCGCGTCTCTCGCCCGCCCGCGTTTCCTTTGTGATGAGCCAATGCCGGACATCAGCCCGTTTTGTGAGAAAACAGCGCATCGCATCATGGCTGCCGCGTTAGAGAATGGGGCGGCTGGTTTTTTCCCTCGCCAACTGGATAAGGTGGTGGCGCATGCGCTGGAATATACACCTGACTGCAACCTGCCGGAGATGCGTGTGATCGGGCCTTCGTCAGGAATGGCAGCTGCAGTGGAGGAGGTCTGCCGGGATGCCGCTTTCGGCCCGGCCTGGCTCAGGGTCTGGCTGGCGCAGGATATACTGGCGCTTGGGCGTCTGTTTCAGGCCATCACTGGCGCGAAGGAACTTCTGGTGCGGTTGGAAGCCATCCGCACCGATGCCTGCCGCCGCTTTCATGCGGATCATGTTCACCATCGCCTGACCTGTACATATCGTGGGCCGGGCACACAGTGGATTCACCCCGATATGGCAACAGAATGGGAGCAGGGGAAAGCATGGCCTGCTTCTGCTATTCGTCAGGCACAGACCGGTACTGTGACCATCATGCGGGGCCGTCGGGCGGAAACGGTGCAGAAACCAGCCTTGCTGCATCGGTCTCCGCCTGTCGCGGGCAGCGGCATCACAAGGCTGTTTCTCGCCATTGATGATGCCACTGATCATGACAACGGTGATGGTATTATTCCGGAATGATCCAGGGGGTCACATACTGCATGACGACAACGATCATACCGAGCACCAGAGTCAGGATGATGCTGTGCCAGAAGGTGCGGGCCAGGACCGCGCCTTCCTGACCTTTCAGATTGGTGGTGGCGACACCGGTGGCGATATTCTGTGGGGAGATCATCTTTCCCATCACACCCCCCGAAGAATTGGTCGCAGCGAACAGCACAGGATTCAGATGCAGCTGATTGGCAGCCACGACCTGTAAATTCCCGAACAGGGCATTGCCGGATGTATCGCTTCCGGACAAAAACACGGCAATCCAGCCGAGAAAAGCGGAAAGGATCGGAAAAGCCGGCCCTACCGACGCAACGGCCAGACCAAGCGTATAGGTCATGCCTGAGTAATTCATCAGATAGGCGAGGCCGATGATCAGCGCGACAGTCAGAATGGCGATGCGTGTCTGCCGCCATGTTGCCACCATGGCATTGAGGAAACCGCGTGGTCCGATGCCAACCATCAGCGAGGTCAGGATGGCGGCCAGCAGAATGGCCGTACCGCTGGCCAGGGGCTGAAACACCCAGTTGGCCGCATAAGGTTTGCCATACAGGGTTATAAATACGGCATGATCCAGCCCTGGCCAGGGAATTTTATGTGCCCCGATCTCGAAGATGCGTAATGACGTCCAGATGATCACCACCGCGGAGACGGTGAGCCAGGGCAGCCAACCCTGCCATGATGGTATCGGCGCACGATCGGATTGCGCTTTTGCGGCGGTCTGGCTGCGATCAATACGGAAAGCAGGATCAGGTTCAGGCTGCCATATCCGCAGGAAACCGATAGTGGCGGCAAGGGCGGACAAGGATGAAAGAACGTCGGTCAGCTTGTAGTCGATGAAGTTGGAAGAAACGAACTGTCCCAGTGCAAAGCTGCTGCCTGATACAAGCAAAACCGGCCAGAGTGCACGCACCGAGCGCAGGCCACCATAAACGGCCATCACATAGAAAGGCAGCAGCAGGGCCAGCAGTGGCAACTGCCGCCCGACCATGGAAGCCAGCACGGTGTCAGGCAGGCTGGTGACTTGCCCCAATACCGTCACCGGTGCTCCCAGTGCACCGAAAGCGACGGGTGCGGTGTTGAAGATCAGGGTGTAGGTCAGAGCCTCGATCGGCGGAAAGCCGACCAGCACCAGCAAGGCGCTGGTAATGGCGATAGGGGTGCCGAAACCGGAAACGCCTTCCATCAGCGCCCCGAAGCAGAAACCGATAACGATCAGAACCACCCGCCGATCATCCGGCAGATGGTCGATCACCCAGTCGCGGAATGCGTCGAAGCGTCGTGATTGAACAGCGACATTATAGAGTACCAGCGCGTTGAACACGATCCACATGACCGGCCACAGTGCGAACGTCATTCCGGCGGCAATGCTGTTGAACGCGATGCCAGGTGGGCATTGCCAGATCAGAACGGCGCAGAGCAGCCCAACGACCAGTCCGGCAAGGGAAGCTTGCCAGGCTGGCCGCCGCACCACACCGAGCAGGATGAGAACGGTGGCGATGGGAAGGATCGCCACCAGAAAAGACAATGGCAGACTGTCCGAAACGGGCCTGAGAACTTGCTGAAACATGATAGGGAATTGTCCGGTCCTGTGCTGAAGGATGGGCTTCAGTGAATGGGTTGCGTATGGAACGGCACGGGGTAGAATCGAATGTCCGTATCATGGTATTTCCGGCACAGGACAAGGGCTATTCAGTCTCCTGCAGAAGAGAATTCGGGTGGAGACTGGCTCAGTGTGCGGTATCCGGGTCTGCTCCGGTCCGGCAATCTGTGCGCAGGGCATCGATCATCCGCATGTCGGTGGCATCCAGATTGAAATCGAACAGGGCGATATTGTCTTTTATGCGGGCTGGCGTGGCTGATTTCGGGATGACCGCGCTGCCATTCTGAAGATGCCACCGCAATACGATCTGTGCGGGACTGCGCTGATGTCTGGCTGCAATAGTCACAAGCCTTTCGTCATGCAGTATACTTCCGCGGGCCAAAGGACTCCAGGCCTGCGTCACGATGCCTAGTGAGGCATGAAAGGCACGCAAGGCGGGTTGAGACAGGGCCGGATGTAGCTCCACCTGATTGAGACAGGGTATCACGCCCGTTTCATCAATCAGGCGGCGCAAATGGGCTGGCTGAAAATTGGAAACGCCAATCGACCTTACTCTGCTTTCTTTCTGTAAGCGTATCAACGCCCGCCATGTGTCTACATAACGATCACGCGCAGGCACAGGCCAATGGATCAGATAGAGATCCAGATATTCAAGCCCCAGTCTTTCCATACTGAGATCAAAAGCGTGCAAAGTCTGATCATAGCCCTGATCGTCATTCCAGAGCTTGGTCGTGATGAACAGTTCGCTGCGAGGAACAGAGGAGGCAGCAATGGCAGCTCCTGTCTGCTCCTCATTGCCATAGAAAGAGGCGGTATCAATCAGCCGGTATCCGGCTTCAATCGCGGTATGAATAGCCGGTTCGACCTGATGGTCGATGATTTTATAGACGCCCAGTCCGATCTGGGGAATGGCGTGCCCATCATTCAGGGACAGCAGCGGAACCTGCGATACAGCGATGGAGGCCATGCGGAGATCTCCTTTCTGACAGGTTTTGGTCAAAGCGATGATTGTTTTTCCAGCCAGTGAGCCATACCGCTGGCGGCGGCTCGGCCGGTGGCAAAGCATGCCTGAAGCAGATATCCGCCAGTTGGAGCCTCCCAGTCCAGCATTTCACCCGCCACGAACAGGCCGGGCCTGCTGCGGATCATGAACTGCTCATCCACGGCTTCCCATCGCACACCACCAGCAGTGGAGATGGCGCGTTCCAGAGGCTGTACCCCCGTCAGACGCAGGGGCAGAGACTTGATCAGAGCGGCAAGGCACCCTGGATCGGCTGGTGGTGAGACCGTACTTTCCCTCAACAGATGGCTTGCGGCAGAGGACAGGGTCAGGGCTTTGCGCAACGTGTTCGAGAGAGATTCCCTGCTGCGGGCGCGTGCGAGTTTGGCTGCCATAATGTCTTTCGCCATATCCGGGCGCAGATCGAGGCAGAGATCGGCATGGCCATTCCGTTCGATCAGGTCGCGCAGGCGGGCGGAAAGAGCGTAAATCGGGCCGCCTTCCAGCCCGTAAGCGGTGATGATCAGGTCGCCTCGCGCAGTCTGATCGGGTTCTCCGGCAATGGACAGGGCGATGTTTTTGAGAGCCGTTCCTTCATGCCGGCTGATGAAAAACGGTGTCCATGGTTTGGAAAATCCGCAATTCGCGGGTTTCAGCGGTGCGACCGGCAGCCCGGCTTTTGTCAGAGACGTCACCCAGTCACCATTGCTGCCCAGCCTGGGCCAGGAGGCTCCGCCAAGGGCCAGCAGGGTGGCTGCAACAGGAGGTAACTGGTGGGGAGCGCCATCCGGGCCGCTTATCAGGAGGGAGCCATCCGGCTGCCATCCGCGCCATTCATGCCTGGTATGGATGATGACACCCTGTGCAGTCAGTCGCTCCAGCCAGGCGCGGAGCAGGGGAGAGGCTTTCATCGCCCGCGGAAAGACTCGTCCGCTGCTGCCCACGAACAGGGGTTGGCCCAGCCCCTCGGCCCAGTGACGCAGGGCATCGGGTGGAAAAGCACAGAGCGCTGCTTCCAGTGACGGGCACGCGGAGCCATAGCGTGTCAGGAAATCGGCCAGCGGTTCGGAATGGGTCAGATTGAGGCCGCCGCGTCCGGCCATGAGCAGGCGGCGGGCGGGGGACGGCATTTTCTCATAGACATGGACTGTATGGCCGAGGGCGGAAAGATGCTCGGCGGCGCATAATCCGGCTGGCCCCGCACCGATGATCGCGATACCGCTCATCGGAGGGCAGGCCGTGGCAGACAAGGTGGCAGGACAGGATTCGTGCAGGACATGACGGCGAGATGATAGCGGCTTTTCAGATGCTCGTCTTGACGGGCGCGCTCGGAGTTGTGGCCGCCTGGATGCTGGCGCGGCCTGCTTCCTCCGTGGTGCTGCGCGCACTGCCTGCCTTCATGCATGCGATAGCCGGGATGTGCAGCCTGTTTTTGCTGTGGCGTGGACAGAATGAGCCGGTGAGGGGAGCCGCGTTTGGTGTGGCTCAATTCGGTAGTATGGCATTTGGGTTGATCGCGACGGCTTTTATGATCGCTATGGGGATGCTGGTTTGCCGCTGGGTCGGACGCAGGCCGCCCATTCTTTTGGTCGGGCTGCATGCGACGCTGGCTATGGGGGGCGTGCTGATGCTGGCTGCTTATGTTGCCTTTCCGGGACCGTGAAACAGAAAAAGGGGGCTGACTGCCCCCTTTTCCGTTACAGATTGGATTCCGTTTGATTCAGGCGGCAGGCTGCGGGTCTTCGTAGCAGCCGGACTGGCGGGCGCGTTCCCGTACCAGGGCCAGCACCAGCTCGCAGGACGGCATCGGTGTCCCGGTGACATGACCCAGCTCCACCACCGCGCCCAGCAGCGCGTCGATTTCCATTGGGCGGCCACGTTCCAGATCCTGCAACATGGACGTCTTGTGCACGCCGACCTCGGCCGCGCCATCGATGCGCTTTTCCAGATCGATGCCGAAGCGCACGCCGAGCTTTTCAGCCACGATCTGGGCCTCCCCCATCATGCCCCGGCAGGTCTGGCGCAGGTCGGGGCGGGTGGTGATGATGTCCAGCGTCGCGCCGGTCAGTGCGCTGATCGGGTTGAAGCAGAGATTGCCCCACAGCTTGACCCAGATTTCATCACGGATGCGCGGACGTATAGGCGCTTTCAGACCGGCGGCAATCATGGCCTTGCTCAACGCCTCGATACGCGGCGAACGGCTGCCATCCGGTTCGCCGAGTGAGAAGCGATCGCCATAAGTGTGTTCAATAACCCCCGGCTCCACCACTTCGGAGGCCGGGTAGACCACGGAGCCAATCGCCTGGCTGGGGGGGATGATGTCCCACAATTTTCCACCCGGATCGACGCTTTCCACCCGACGATTGGCGTGCTCGCCTTCCAGCCCGTAAAAATACCAGTAGGGCACGCCATTGATGCCGGTGACGAGTGCGCTGTCCGGTCCCATCATCTGTGCGATGGACGGGGCGGCGCCGGGCAACGAATGCGCCTTCAGCGTCACGAACACGTAATCCTGAATTCCGGCCTCCGCCGCACTGCCGACGGCGCGCACGGCGACGGTGTCACGCTCACCATCGCGGATCAGGGTCAGCCCATTCTGTTGCAGGGCGGCAAGCTGCGGCCCGCGTGCCACGAGGGTGACATCCACTCCGGCTTTCGCAAGCTTGAAGCCGAGCAATCCACCGATGGCACCGGCGCCGAAAATGGCGACTTTCATCGTCTCGATCCTTGCTTATGACGGCCTTCCATACCGGGCCGTGTTCATCATGGCGGGTCAGGCGACACAGAGTAGGAAAACCATCTGCACCGCCTTGTTTTATGCGTTGGAAAAGACGGGTGCTTACGCCGTCAGCCCCAGTTTTTCCGCCAGACCGATGCGTTGCAGCTTGCCGGTGGCACCTTTTGGAATTTCCGTCAGGAACACAATCTTGCGCGGCACCTTGAAGGCGGCCAGACGCTGGCTGAGATAGTCGCGAATCTGGTGCTCATCAGCGGTCTGGCCCTCATGCAGTACAATGGCGAGGCCGGCTTCTTCCCCGAGCTTGTCATGCGGAATGGCGAAGGTCAGGCATTGCTGCACCGCCGGGTGTTCCATCACGACGTTATCAACTTCAAGCGGGCTGAACTTCTCACCGCCGCGATTGATGATTTCCTTGATACGGCCGGTCAGCCACAGATACCCGGCTTCGTCAATCTTGCCCTGATCGCCGGTGCGGAACCAGCCATTATGGAAACCCTTCAGATTGGCATCCGGGTTGTTTTCATATCCTGCCGTGACGTTACGGCCGCGGATCACGACCTCCCCCAGCTGGTTCGGGCCGAGGATGGTACCATCATCATCCATGATTCCGACTTCGGGACCGGCAGCAATGCCGACACTGCCGGCATAATGTGCGCGCGGGGGCAGCGGATTGGAGCACATCTGATGGGCGGCTTCGGTCATGCCGTACGCTTCCAGCACTGGTACGGAGAACGCATCCTCCAGATCCTTCATCACCTGCGGCGGCAGGGAGGAGGAGGAGGAACGGATAAAGCGCAGCCGGCTTCTGGCGATGGTGTCCTTATTGCGTCCGGCCAGACCCAGAATGGCCTGATGCATGGTTGGAACCGCCGTGTACCAGCTCGGGTTTGCTTCAGAGAACCAGGAGAAGAACTTGAATGCATTGAAGCCCGGGGTTGCCACCACGGATGCGCCGGCGGCGAGGGATGACAGGGTGGCGGCGATCAGCCCGTGAATGTGGAACAGCGGCATGATGTTCAGGCACACATCATTGGGCGTCAGCGCCAGCGTTTCGGCGATATGGATCGCGGATGCAGAGACATTGACCTGACGCAGCGGTACGATTTTAGGACGTGAGGTGGTGCCGGAAGTGTGCAGAACCAGCGCGATATCCTCGGCCTGCGGGATGCCTGCCGTGGAAGGCTCACCGCTCAGCCCTTCCGGCAGCGCCAGTGAAAAATCACCCGCCCCGGAAGCCTCGATCGGGTCCAGTTCGATCACCGGGATGGAGCGGCGTGCCGCGACAATGCGCGCCGGGCTTTCCATGCCGCGCTGGATCACCAGCGCCTTGGCGTTGAGATCGGACAGGTAGAAGTCGAATTCTTCTTCCTTATAGGCGGGATTCAACGGCGCGGTGGTGGCGGCATGAGCCACGGCAATAAAGCTGGCAGCCATTTCAGGGCCGTTCGGCAGCACGATGGCCACGCGGTCACCGCGGCCGATCCCGGCCTTGCCCAGCGTTTCGGTCGTGCGGGCGGCCAGCGTGCGCAGCCCTGCATAGGTCAATGCGGTGCGACCGGGCGCGCCAATGGCGGGCGCATCAGCGGCGCCGCGTGTCAGCAGACCCTGAATCGTGTCAGCGAAATACTCGGTCATCGTATCCCCTCGATGTCATGAGCGGTTATGCGTGAGACGATCCGCAGGCTCTGCCACCCCGGTAGAGGCGGATCGTGCGCCGGAGCAGGCGCAAAGCAGTAAATCTTCGTAAGGTTGTTATCAGGGCCGGATGCAATGATGGCCGCCCGGCCCTGATAGGTCCGTCTCAGTCGTAAGATACGGGAGACAGGGAAAGCCCGTTTTCTTCCATCGCCCGGATGTTGGCGTGGCGTAGTGGCTTGAGCACAAACAAGGCCAGAATGGCAGCCAGAGCATTGCTGGCGGCGGCGACATAGAACACGGCCTCCCAGCTTCCGGTATGGGCTGTGATGATGGAGCTGACCGGAACCAGCAGGGCGGAGGTGCCTTTGGCTGTATACAGCATGCCGTAATTGGTGGTGGCATATCGCCGGCCGAACGTATCGGTGCAGGTGGCCGGGAACAGGCTGTAGATTTCACCCCAGGCGAAAAACACCAGACCGGTGACGATCACGAAGGCAACCGGGCTGTGCGCATAATGCAGCAGGGCGAAAATACCCACGGCCTCGATCCCGAACGCGATGAACATGGTCAGTTCACGACCGATACGGTCAGAGACCCAGCCGAAGAACGGGCGTGTCAGACCATTCAGAACGCGATCAAGCGACAGGGCGAAAGTCAGCGCGGGTAATGTGAGGCCAAGCAGGGTCACCGGCATCTGATCAACACCATAATCTCTGGCGATGACCGCGATTTGGGCCGTTGCCATCAATCCGCCGGTGCAGACCAGCACGAACATCAGATACAGCAGCCAGAACACCGGATGGCGCAGGGTCTGAGCCGGCGTCTTGCCTTCAAGCTCTCCTGTCGGGCGGCCGGTATCGATGGCGGAAGGTGCCTTTTGCGGGGCGACAAGGAACATGGAGGCGATCATCACGATGATGCCCTGCCCGAGACCGAAGGTCAGGAAGGCGGATTCATAACCGTGAGAGGCAATCCAGGATGAAATCGGCACGATGGTAACAGCCGAGCCAGCGCCGAACCCTGCGGCAGTGATGCCGGAAGCCAGACCGCGTTTGTCCGGGAACCATTTCAGAGCGTTACCGACAGTAGCACCATAAACCAGCCCGCATCCGACACCACCGATCGCAGCGGCGGTGTAGAGCACGGTCAGCGAATCGGCCATGCTGTCGATAGCCCAGGAAGCAGCGATCAGCACACCACCCGCCAGAACGGCCAGTCTGGGACCATAGCGGTCAACCAGCCAGCCTTCGATTGGTACCAGCCAGGTTTCCGTCAGAACAAAAACCGTAAATGCTACCTGGATGGCAGCGCGTCCCCAATGATGCGCCTTGTCGATAGGCAGGACAAACAGGGTCCAGCCGTACTGAAGGTTCGCAATCATCACCATGCAGACGACGCCAAGCGCCAGCTGCAGCCAACGGGAACCCGATGGCTGGAGGGCGGTTCCACTCATAATGCTTAGGCTCCCTAACATTGCGGGAAACTCATCCCCGCATTGATTTTCTTTCTACAAAACCCCCGCCAGCTTGTTAAGTGTTGCGAGGGCGAAATTTTATGTTTTTATGGCAGCATGATAAGAAATTTTCAAACAAAATAATTCTATTTGTCTTTATAATTGATCATCCCCTTGAGGGGGGAGGGTATCGCATGGCATTGGCATCCCCCTGAACCGTGGGAATGGCCCTGACGAATGCTGCGCCGTCTATATGATCGTATCCTGTCCTTGGCCTCTTCCCCGCGTGCAGCATGGTGGCTTGGGGTGATTGCATTTGCTGAAAGCAGCTTTTTCCCCATCCCTCCCGATGCATTGCTGATTCCCATGTGCGTCGCGCGACCGGAACGCGCCTGGCGCTTCGGCCTGATCTGTACGGTGGCCAGCGTTGCAGGGGGAGCGTTGGGATACTGGATTGGCTTTGCCCTGCTGGATGCCGTGGCAAGACCTATTCTGGAACTTTACCATTACGAACATGCCATTACGCGTTTTCAGGAAACCTATGCGCAGTACGGCCTGTGGGTAATCCTGCTGAAAGGATTGACGCCGATCCCCTACAAGATCGTTACGATCGGCTCCGGCGCAGCGCATTTCAATTTCGGTATCTTCATGCTCGCGAGTCTGGTGACCCGTGGGCTGCGTTTTTTTCTGGAAGCCGCGCTGTTGCGCCGTTTCGGTGCCCCCGTCAGTCATTTTGTTGAAAAGAGGCTGACCCTGGTGACGACTTTGTTCGCGCTGGCATTGGTGGGTGGTTTCGTTCTCTTGAAGTTCCTCTGACAGGGCTTTCCACCCCCCCCTTCGGAACCTCCTTAAACCTTCTGCGTTCGATGCGTATCGTGGGGCAGGTCGTTTTGACCTGTTCAATTGATTTGTATCCTTATAAAACAGTCCCCTTATCATAACGGACGTTCTATAAGGATATTCTGCGATTCTGTGCCTGTCCGGCTTATGGCAGGTTATTTGTCGTGTGTGACCTTTTATGCCTGCGGGGAGGAGTTCCTCATGATTACGTTGAATATCAACGGCGCCGATCACCAGTTCGATCTGCCGGAGGACATGCCTCTGTTGTGGGCATTAAGGGATGTGGCCGGGCTGACAGGCACGAAATTCGGCTGCGGTATTGCTCTGTGTGGAGCGTGCACCGTTCACATGGACGGGGAAGCGGTTCGCTCCTGTACCCTTCCGTTGGGAGAAGCCGCCGGTCACAAGATCATGACGATTGAGGCGGTCGGCGATACACCGGCAGGGGCGAAAGTTCAGAAAGCCTGGCTTGATATCGAGGTCGTGCAGTGTGGATACTGCCAGTCCGGGCAGATCATGGCGGCAACCGCACTGTTGAATGCTCATCCCCACCCCACAGATGACGATATCGATGCGGCCATGAGCGGCAATATTTGCCGTTGCGGCACTTATCCCCGCATCAGGCGTGCCATCAAACAGGCAGCGCAGGCATAAGGGGGTAGAAAGCCATGAATCATACTCCTCTTTCCCGTCGCGGTGTTCTGGCCGGAGGGGCCGCTCTGGTTATCGGTACATGGCTGCCGCGCAGCCGCCATGCAAAGGCAGAAGGGGCTACGGAGCAGGCCGAGCACTCATTTGCACCCAATGCCTTTATTCGTGTGGCACAGGATGGCGGTATCACGTTGATCATGCGTGATGTAGAAATGGGGCAGGGCATCTGGACGGGAGCGTCCATGCTGTTGGCTGAGGAACTGGAGGTCGGTCTCGACCAGATCAGCCCCCAGTTCGCACCGCCGGATGACAAACTGTATGCGTCGCCGCTCCTTCAGATGCAGGCGACCGGTGGTTCGACGTCGATCCGCGGCGACTACAAGGAATTTCGTATGGCCGCCGCTACAGCACGCAGCGTGCTGGTGCAGGCTGCCGCCCGTGAATGGGGCGTGCCGCCCGGGGAATGCACTGTGAAGCGTGGCGTGATCAGCCACCAGGCCTCTGGTCGCAGTGCACCATACAAGGATTTTGTGGCTGTTGCCGTCACCTTGCCGGTGCCGAAAGATGTGCCGCTCAAGGATCCGAAAGATTGGACATTGATCGGTCATTCGCAACGGCGTCTGGATACGCCCCCAAAGGTCAATGGCACGGCCGTATATGGGATCGACGTTAAGCTGCCCGGTTTGAAGGTTGCGACAGTCGAAACATGCCCCGTCCTCGGCGGGAAACTGGTTTCGATGGATGAGAATGCGGCGCGGGCTGTTCCCGGCGTGCGGGATGTTCTCAAGCTGGATCACGCTGTGGCTGTGGTGGGTGACCATTTCTGGGCTGCAAAGCAGGGGGTAGAAGCACTCCATATCGTCTGGGACGAGGGACCCAATGCGCAGGTCTCACAGGCCGAGATCGTGGAGGGCCATAAGGCTGCTTCCAGAACGGATGGCCTGACAGCGCGCAAGGTAGGCGATCCGGAAGGCGCATTGTCCAGGGCAACCAGCAGGATTGAGGCGGTGTACCAATTGCCGTTTCTGGCTCATGCCCCCATGGAGCCGATCAACTGCACAGTCCATGTAAGTAAGGAAAGTGCCGAAGTCTGGTGTGGCACTCAGGTTCCGGCGCGTGCGCAGGAGGAAGTCGTGCAGGTGACCGGCCTGCCCAAAGATAAGGTTCAGGTCCATAATCATATGATTGGGGGCGGGTTCGGGCGTCGGCTGGAGGCTGAATATGTCCGTCAGGCCGCTGCTTTCGGCCGTCAGGTTTCATATCCGTTAAAGCTGATCTGGACGCGGGAGACCGATATTCGTCACGATCGGCTTCGGCCTTACTATTACGATACCTTATCCGGTGGGTTGGATGCGGATGGCAAGGTTATAGCATGGACGCACAAAACCACGGGCGCCAGTGTGTTGGCACGGTGGGCACCAGTGGCCATGCCGAAAACAGGTATTGATCCCGATCTGATAGAATGTGCTGAAACACCCTACGATATTCCAAACATGCGTAATTCATGGGTGCGTCACGAGCCACCCGGTGTCGTTGTCGCGTGGTGGCGGGGTGTCGGACCGGCACATAATGTTTTTGTGGTGGAAAGCTTTGTGGATGAGCTTGCCGCTGCCGCCAAACAGGATCCGCTGAATTTCCGCCGTGCTCTGTTGCATAAAAATCCTCGTGCACTTGGTGTGCTGAACGCAGCCGCTGAAAAGGCAGGCTGGGGAACGTCCCTTCCGCCGCGCCACGGGCGGGGCATCATGGTACAAAACGCCTTCGGTAGTTATCTCTCAGTCGTGTGCGATGCCGAAGTAAAGCCGGATGGAACGGTCCGTCTGCACAGGCTGGTTGCAGCGATGGATTGTGGACGCGCAATCAATCCGGATTCCGTTCGGGCGCAAATTGAAGGTGGGCTGGTCTTCGGCCTGACGGCTGCACTTTATGGCGAGATCACGCTTGAAAAAGGCCGTGTTCAGCAATCAAATTTCAATGATTACCGCATGCTGCGGATGAATGAGGTTCCTCCGATCGACATCGTGCTGATCGATAGCACCGAAGATCCCGGCGGTTTGGGAGAAACCGGTACTGCGGCAGCATTCCCTGCCATTGCAAATGCTGTTTTTGCGGCGACTGGAAAGCGTATCCGGCGTTTACCGCTTGGTCTGGGACAGCTGGCGGATGCGTGAGCGTGACAGGAAGGGATGCATTTCGATGTCTGATTTTACAGAAATTGCTCATCAGGATTCCTGTTCCACATTTTCCTCCGGTCCACTGTCGGGGCTTGGGCGTGCCATCACGACAGGATTGGCGACTTTTGCAATAGCGACCTGTGTGGCGGGCAATGGTGTCGCCCATGCCGCGGATAGTGCGCATGACGCACTGGTTGAAAAAGGAAAATATCTGACTACGGCCGCGGATTGTGAGTCATGCCATACGGCAAAAGGAGGTGTTCCTTTCGCCGGCGGTCGGGAGTTCAAGCTGCCGATGGGCGTTTTATATGCGCCGAATATCACGCCGGATAAGGAGACAGGAATCGGCGAGTATACGGATGATGAGTTCGTCTCAGCCATGTGGGATGGAGTAGGGCGTGGCGGCCGACATTTATATCCGGCTTTTCCTTATACGTCGTATACGAAACTGTCACGGGATGATGTGCTGGCAATCAAGGCGTATCTGTTCAGTCTCAAGCCTGTTCATGCTGTCTCCCCTCCAAACAACATGCGTTTTCCTTTCAGCCAGCGCTGGTTGATGGTGGGGTGGAACATGCTGAACAATCCGGGAAGACGGTTTGAACCTGATTCTTCCAGATCTCCGGAATGGAATCGGGGTGCCTATCTGGTGGAGGCGCTCGGCCATTGCGGGGAATGCCACACGCCGCGTGGATGGACCTATGGCCTGAAAAACAGCCGTGCCCTTTCAGGTGAAACGATGCAGGGCTGGAAAGCCTACAATATTACCAGCGATCCTAAGCAGGGAATTGGTGACTGGTCCGAGAGTGAGCTTGAAGCCTATCTGGCCACAGGTCATAGCGATGGTCGGGGCAGCGCCTCTGGACCGATGGCAGAAGCGGTCAGTTACAGCCTCAGCCGGCTGACCCATGATGATATTCACGCCATGGTGGTTTATCTGAAAGCCGTGCCGCCGATTGCCGATGGTGTCGGTGTTGCGCCTGCTCCAGAGCAGGCGAAAATGCCGGATCCCGCTGCTTCCGCAAACAGCGAGGGTGGCCGCCTCTTTGCCGGTGCATGCAAAAGTTGCCACACACTCAGCGGAGCAGGGCGGCAGACGAACTATGCCGCTATTGCCGGAGCAGCTACCGTCTCCGATCCGGAGGGTACTAATCTCGTTCGCATTCTGCTTGATGGTTCTGTGCTGGATATAGAGAAAAACGGCATCCCGACCGTGCATGCGTTCATGCCTTCCTTTGGCCTGTCACATACCGATGCGGAATTGGCCGTTCTCTCGAACTATGTGCTTGGCCACTTCAGTGGCGTGCGTGGAACTGTCACGGCAGATCAGGTGAGGGATGCACGCACCGCCCAATAAGGCGGTTCAGCCAGTGGTAAACTGAAACCCGATCTGGTGCCGATATAGTTCACCTGGCTTGACGATCGAGTAGGGAAAACTGCTGTGATGCGGGGCGTCCGGGTAGTTCTGTGCTTCCAGTGCAATCCCCGCATAGCGCTGATGAAGCAGACCGTTCAGCCCTTTAAACTGGCCAGTCAGATTATTGCCTGTATAGACCTGCAAACCCGCTTGCGTTGTCATGATGCGCAAAAGGCGGCCATTATCGGGATGATACAGCCCTGCCACGTTACGCGGATTCTCGGTTACCCGACCATCAAGGCAGAAACAGTGATCAAGGCCGCCTGCGATTTTCAATTGCGGATGATTTGATAACAGGATTGCGCCCAACACGGCAGGCTGCTGGCAATCAAATGGCGTATCTGCAACGAAACGCGGCGGAGAAAACGGAATCTGGGCAGAATCAGTTGCCAGATACTGTGTGGCAGCAATCTGGATTATATGATCGTGGATTGTGCCCGAAGTCCCCAGATTGAAATACGGATGTACGCTGAGATTGATCGCAGTCGGTTTGTCTGTCTGTGCTGTCAATGTCAGCCAGAGTGTATCACCCGCCAGCCTGTATTCTGCTTCTGCATAGACTTCCCCCGGGAAGCCCTGATCGCCGTCCGGACTGCTCAGACCGAAGGTAATACTTTCCGCGTCATGCCGGACAACCTCCCAGAGCCTTTTTCCGAAACCATCAGGGCCACCATGGCGTGTATTGCCGTTTTCGTTAGTGGCCAGACGATGATGAGCACCATCAATCCGTAAATCGCCTCCTGCTATCCGGTTGGCATAGCGGCCCAGCACGACACCCAGCGAGCCGCCTTCCGCCGCATAGGCTTCAGCACTGTCATGACCAAGCAGCACATGATCCCATGCGCCATGACGGTCTCTGCTCATGATGGAGACCATCCGCGCACCATCATCGGTGAAGGCAACCTGCAGATGCTCATTACCGGCCCGGAAAAGGGAGGCTTTCCGGCCGTCTGCCGTTTGCCCGAAAGCGGAGTGCTCCATCGAGATCGCCTTTTTGAGAGGAGGGCGATTATTTCCGCTTTGTATGGCGTGCGACAAGCCCTTTGCAGTCATCCACTGAGCCGATTCCCGTCTGGATGGTCGGTAAAAGGGCGAGCGGAGGAAACAGGATGCCAAGACCAATCGCAGCTCCTGCCCGGACTCCAAGCTCCGCGCCTGGCGTAATGGAAGGATTTTTAAAGGTGCCGCCAATATTGATGGGAGTGGGCAGTGACCCGATCGTAAAATGGTTTGCTTCCGTCCGTATTGCGTAATCCAGTGTTTCCGTACGGAGGTTGATCTTACCGGTGCCCCGTATGTCGGACTCTGTTGTGTCGATGGCGAACAACCGCGTATCCATCACCCCTTGCTGCAGGGTGTAATCTGCAATCATACAGCGTATCTGTGCTTTGGAGGGAATACCAAGTGCGGAGAGCACGGCATTGCCGAATTGAAGGCCGGAAAGATTGACCAGCAATGCGCTGATATTACCGCCATGTCCCATGGTCAGGCGCAGATAGCCATCGCCATGTCCCAGCATCGCGGCAATGGAATTACCTTTGGTTTTGATGCTGGCCTCTCCGCCGATCTGGCCACCGCCTGTGAAACCGGACACTGATTTAAGCAGGCGTTGCAAGGAAATTTTGTGAAAGGCAATGCTGGCATCAGCATCAATCGTGTTTCCATCCGGTGATAGATTAATCGTGCTGGTGACATCCCCGTTGCCGATACCAAAGGAGAGGGGATGAAGCTGAATACGGCCATCCACGATATCCATGACGACTGCGACATTATCCAGCGGCATTGATCGACCGAGAATGGACTGGCTTTTATAGCGGAGATGGATATCGGCGGCTTTGAGTTTGGGAATGTTGATGGGGCGTGTAGGAAAAAGCTGAGGACTGGCCTCTGCCTTGGCGACTTCTCGTTTCTGCTCCAGCGTTTGCCCGGGTGTCGTGGTTTTTCCGGGTGTGGAGCCGATGAAGCCGCCCAGATCATCTAGATCGACCTTGCGACTATGCAGATCGGCCGTAACCACCGGCCTGGCACCGGATGGTGCGACGATAATCGAACCGTTGAGGTCGCTTGATCCTACATGGCCGGTAAAATTCTCGAACCTGATGCGCTGCTCCGCATAGGTCATATGGCCTTCAATATCGTAAGGCGGAGTCTGGGGAATGGGGATTCCGGTCAGCGGATACAGGGCCGCCATATCGGCTCCCTTCAGCGTCAATGTCAGATCGGCACCGGCGAAATGCAGTGGATCGGCAATAGTGCCTCGCAGGGAGCCTTTGGTCGGGCCGTTCTCCAGATGGAGTGACAAAGGATAGACCGTATGGTCCTGCCGCAAGGTCAGCACGTCTCCCGCAACCAGCCCGCCAGTCATCGGTTGCCCGGCATAGCTGCCTTTGGCCTCTGCGATCAGAGCATTCTTGCCGGTACTGTCCGAGCCTGTTGCCAGGGTAATCGAAACATCGGCTTTTAACGGGGCATCCTGAAACAGGATGGAGCCACCTTCTATATGGAGGGTTCCGATTTCAGGGCTGGCACGCTTATGGGTATCTGCGTCTGATTTGTCTTCGTTTTTGCCGGACGGAAATGTCCAGTTATTGCGATTGTCTTCCGTCCTGATCAGGTGAAACGCCGGTTTCGTCAGGGCAATGCGAGGAATGGCAATGAGGTGCTCCTGCAAATAGCGCAAGACATCAACCTCTATTTCCAGGTGTTCTATCCGGGCGAACTCGTTTTCGGTGTTCTGCTGGCCTGACTGTTTCCCATCGGAAGAGGGAGGCATAGGGAATCCATCAGGCTGGGCGACCCGCACTCCCTCCAATTCAACGCTGGTGATCCGCCCGGGATGGAGATTGAAATGCGTCAGGCTGACGTTCCGGCCCAGCGCCTGACTGAGCTGAGATGCCACAAGCGGCCTGAACCAGTTCCAGTCCCACAACAGGATCAGCGCAACTGCGCCTCCGCACACAAAAGCTGTGCTGATCAACCATTTTTTCTTGCGCGCGGAGGGTGCCATCCTTTGCTAACGGCGGGATAAACGCAGGGTTGCGCCAGCAGGGAAGAGGCAGACAACCCTGTTTTTTAATCAGGGATCCTGCCAATCCTCATGCCACGTGCGCCCATCGCGTTCTATCAGGGCAATGGAGGCAGTCGGCCCCCAGCTTCCGGCCGGATACATGCGTGGGCCTTCCGTGCTGTTGCGCCAGGCTTCCAGAATGGGGTCGCTCCATATCCAGGCGGCTTCCACTTCATCACGGCGCATGAACAGGGAGGGGTTGCCGCGCACCGTATCCATCAGAAGGCGCTCATACGCATCCGGGTAGCGCATGCCGAATGCTTCCTCAAAACTGATGTTCAGCCGTGCCGGTCGCAGCCTTAGCCCACCCGGACCGGGATCTTTCTGCATCGTCACCAGCCGCATGCCTTCATCCGGTTGCAGACGGATGACCAGCCGGTTCGCCTGTAACTCCGTGCTGTCCGAAGGGAAAATCGAGTACGGGACATGTTTGAACTGGATGACGACTTCGCTGACTTTCTGCGGCAGGCGCTTGCCGGTGCGCATGTAAAACGGCACGCCTGCCCAGCGCCATGATCTGACTTCCGCTTTCAGGGCTACGAAAGTTTCGGTCGTTGTTGGATGTCCGACCTCATCGACATAGCTGTTGACCGCACGACCCTGAATCGCCCCTTTCCCGTACTGGCCGCGCACGGTGGACAGCGCGACCTCATGCTCGGCCAGCGGTTTCAGGGCACGCAGAACCTTCAGCTTTTCATCACGCAGCCCGTCTGCTTCCAGAGAAACCGGCGGTTCCATCGCCAGCACGCAGAGAAGCTGCAGCAGGTGATTCTGGATCATGTCCCGCATCGCGCCGGAGCCGTCATAATATCCGGCGCGCTCTTCCACACCGACTGTTTCCGAGACGGTAATCTGGACATGATCAATATTATCGGCGTTCCACAACCGCTCGAAAATCGAATTGGCAAAGCGGAGCGCGATCAGGTTCTGAACTGTTTCCTTACCAAGGAAATGGTCAATGCGATAAATCTGCCGCTCGGCAAAGATCTTGCCAACTGCGTCGTTGATCGCGCGGGACGAGTCCAGATCCTGCCCGATCGGCTTTTCCAGAACAACGCGTGACTGCTCGGTGACCAGTCCGGCTTTCTCGAGATTTTCGCATGTGTCGCCATACAGGGCAGGGGCAGTGGCCATGTAATAGACTCGGATACGATCCGGTTGTTCATCCAGCAATGTTGCCAGAGCCTCGAACCCGTCACCGCTTTTGCCATCCACATGCCGGTAATGCAGCATCGAACGAAACTGGCTGACCGTTTCCTCCTGCCACTCATCCCCCTTGATGTGTTTGCGCAGATGCTCCAGCACCGTATTGGCATAGTCTTCGCTGCTGAGATCGGAGCGTGCCGCTCCAATCAGGCGGCTATCGGGTGGAATCTGCCCGTCACGCAGCCGCCGATACAAGGCCGGCATCAGTTTGCGAAGAGTGAGATCGCCTGTAGCGCCGAATACGACACCATCAAAAGTACTGACAGGAATGATCTGGGCCATCGAAGCCTTCTTTCGAATCTGTCGGGTCAAAGAGTTGCATCGTGATCAGTGTGGCACCTTATCGTTGATGGCACTTGCTGTACCATCTCGAAGAGGATGAACCATGTCAGACAGGCAATGTGCTACAGACAGGGGAAGGCTGCCAAGTATGATCGAATTATGGACATGGCCTACGCCAAACGGTCAAAAAATTCATATTGCTCTTGAGGAGATGGGTCTGCCTTACCGCGTCATTCCGGTCGATATCCGGAAGGGTGACCAATTTTCCTCCGAATTTCTCAGTATCACGCCAAACCATCGAATTCCGGCGATCATTGATCCTGATGGTCCTGATGGACAGGCGCTGACCTTATGGGAATCCGGTGCGATCCTGATTTATCTGGCGGAGAAAACCGGGTGCCTTCTGCCCGCTGATCCGGTGGGGCGGCTGAAGGCGATCCAGTGGCTGATGTTTCAGATGGGCGGTGTCGGACCGATGTTCGGCCAGTGGAACCATTTTTCAGCGTACGCGCCTGAGACCATCCCCTATGCCGTACAACGCTATCAGAACGAAGTTTTGCGGCTGCATCGTGTTCTGGAGACACGCTTGAAGGAGGCTGATTATCTGGCCGGGACGGAGTATTCCATCGCTGATATCGCTACCTTTCCGTGGATCACGGCCATAACCGCGAAATTGTCTGTTCTGGATGATTATCCTGCGGTGCGGCGATGGCACGACCGCATTGCATCCCGTGATGCTGTGCAACGGGGGATGTCCGTTCTTCAGGATCGCCGCCAGACCACGCCGATCACCGATGCCGAACGTGACGTGTTGTTCGGCTCTGGCCAGACAACATCGCCTGTAACCTGATCCGCCCGTTGCTTCCGCCTCTGCTCGACCCTCTGCCCGACCCTCTGCCTGTGGCGGGCTGATGATCAGGGATGGGATCAGCCTTTTTGCGGCTGGTAGCGCCAGACGCTGGCCGGGGGGAAGTTCAGGGGTGTCCATGCTTCCCGCTTTCCCGTCAGCCCGTGCTTGCGGGCGGGAAGGGGGGAGGTCGCACAGTAGCTGTAATGCAAGAACCCCATTCCTGGTGCGACGGTTTCCATCGCATCTATGAACCGTTTCTGGGCCGGGAATGGCAGCAGAACCAGCGGAATACCGCATACGATGCTGCCAACCCGACCGTGCCATTGCGCAGGCAGAAGAGCAGGCAGTTCCCGTGCGTCCCCTTCGATCACCTGAACACCTGGCAGGGCCTTGCGGAGATGAACGGCCATATCCGGTACGATCTCGACCACAAACAGCCGCTCCGGGGGGATACCGCTTTCCAGCAAGGCCTTGGAAATCACGCCTGTTCCGGCACCCAGTTCCAGTACGATCTGGTCATGGTTACGGCGAATCTGAGCGGCCACCCTGCGGCAAAGTGCCGGGGATGAAGGAATAACCGATCCCATCTGCAAGGGATTGGCCAGCCAACGTTTCAGAAAAAGTGCTGTATTTGAAACATTGCTGGATTTTTGTTTGGGTGATTGTTTCATATTTGTGGCAGTAGTCTCGACTTGTATTGTCATAATACTGCAATATTTCCGATTTGTTGGAATATTATTAGTGAATACTCCATAAAATTCTTGTCGCAAAGATATGAAATGCGTCTTCCGATCAGAGAGGCTAATAGAAATCCGTCTTATGGTCAGGAACGCGCAAAACCCCGCGTACCATGGGCACGCGGGGTAAAGGCAGGTCAGGCTGACAGGACGATGCGGGCTGATCAGATATCAGTCCGGCAGGCCCTGGAGAGCCGCAGAAAAACTGCGACCGGAATTATTTGATTTTGGCTTCCTTGAAGGTCACATGCTTCCGCACGACCGGGTCGTATTTGCGGAATTCAAGCTTGCCGGTCTGGGCGCGGGCATTCTTCTTGGTCACATAGAAGAAGCCGGTATCGGCAGTGGAAACCAGTTTGATCTGAACAGTGTTGCTTTTGGCCATGACTCGCTACCTCTCGAAGCGCCGGAACATGCTCATACCGGGGCCTCAGGTCAAGCTTTTCGCATCGTTTCCATGATAATTCAGGCCCGAGCATAAGGAATAGCTGCCTTGACGGCCGATTATCGGGGCAGATTCAGCCCCAGCGTGGCCGGAATCAGCGCGGCGGCATAGGCAGCCGGATGGTCCATCAGGAAATGGGCCGCTTCCATATCGGAATCGCTACCCTCCGCTGCCGGGCAGCTGTTGCGGATATCCATCATTTCCGCGGCGGGCATCGGCGCGCGGGCCATGCGGTTGCGTGTCAGGGCCGCCATCATCGGCAACTGACCATTTTGAAGGGCCATCAATTGAGCATCCAGCGCGACATGGCCCGTGCTGGTACAGACCTGAGGCATGACGCCCAGCCCCTGAATGGGCCAGCCGAGGGGTGCCAGAACCCGGCTCCATGTAATGAACAGCGTGCCGCCATCCGGCAGGGGGGAGACCGTTTGCACCAGTCCCTTGCCGAGGGTCGTGCTGCCAATGACGACGCCCCTGCGGTCATCGGCGAGAGCAGCCGCCAGAATTTCCGAGGCGCTGGCCGAGCGTCCGTCCACGATGATGATGACGGGGAGCGTACCGGTCAGATCATCCCCGGTTGCCTGCCAGATTCGGTTGGCCTGAGGATCGCGACCGCTCATTGTGGCGATCAACGAATCATCACCCAGAAAGGCACTGGTGGCAGCGGCGGCCTCCTTGACCAGACCGCCGCGATTGCCGCGCAGATCCAGGACGATGCCCCGTAGGGTACGTCTGCTTTTTCGCTGACGCAGAAACTGGCTCAATGCGTTGGCGATGTCTTGCCCGGTGGAATGGCTGAAACTGGTGATGTGCAGCACAAGCAGGTTGCCCGACTGGCTGGCCGTCACCGTATTCTGCTGCGGCTCCGCCCGGCGCAGCTGGATGTCGCGGGCCAGTTGATGGCTGGGGCCGCCTGATACGGTCAGCCGGACCGTTGATCCTTCCGGCCCCTGCAACTGTGCTTCGGCGGCGGAGACGGTTTCAGCCTCCAGAGGATGTCCATTCAGCGCGATGATGCTCTGTCCCGGCTGAAGTCCGATCGCCTCGGCGGCGGTTCCGGTGGCCACGGTACGGATGATGAAGCCATGCCCCCGTCGCGCCAATGTAACGCCGATTCCGGCTTGAGCTGTCACGGATGTATCGTCATCGCGGGGTGGCTCATAGCGGGAGTAAGGGTCGAGGTGATTGAACACCTCGTCGAACACGCTGTTGATGATCCCCTGAGTCTGTGCATGACGCAGTTGGGGCGAAACGGTCCAGGCAGAGGCCGCCATACGGGCAATCAGCTTTCCCCAGGCCGCATAGTCGGTGAAGGGGGGACGTTCGATCCCTGTCACGAGCCTGCTGCTCTGCGTTAAAATCACATTGTGTTCATCCATCGACGTGGACAGGGATGGATCAATCGCGGTCAGGCCACGCAGCCCCCATAAAGCAAGGGTGGGGGCCGGCACTGCCTCCAGAGTGCGGGGGGCCATGAAAGTGAAGGCACTGCTGAAAACATCGGCGGCCAGTGTCTGGGCGAACGCGGTTTCCTGATCCGTGGCGGTAGGCTGGGGCGTGGCGGCGTCCATCTGCGCCTGTGCCATGGCAGGCCACATCAACAGCATGGCCAGTGCCAGCCTCAGGGCCAGCCTGCGTCGCAGATCTGTTCTGATGCTGCGCGCTTTTTTCACCGTCTGGATCGTCCCGGACTGCCACGCTTGCGGCTGCTGAACCGGTCCTGAGTATTTGTCCGGTCTGTGCTGTCTGGGCGGGAGGACGCAGAAGATGAAGCACCCGGCAGCAAGTTGAACACCAGCCCCCCGGTAATCGGCGTGGCTTCCGCAAGGCGCACAGTGACGCTCTGCGCCAGACGCCATACGGCCCGGCTGTTACGGCCGATCAGGGCCTGCTCACGCTCATCATGAATCCAGAAATCGTCGGGGAGAGAGGAAATCGGGACAATCCCGCTGGCACCGTTTTCCTCGACTGTGATGAACAGGCCGAAGCGGGTGACACCGGAAATGCGGGCGGCAAAGCGGGCGCCAACCCTGTCGGCCATGAAGGCGGCCAGGTAACGGTCGATGGCATCGCGTTCCGCCATGGCCGCACGGCGTTCGGTTGCGGTAATATGCTCGGCGATGTCGACGAAGCGGCTGGCTTCATCGTCCTCCAGACTGCCAACACCCAGTTTTAACCCGGCAATCAGGGCACGGTGCACCAGAAGATCGGCATAGCGGCGGATCGGGCTGGTGAAATGGGCATAGCGACTGAGCGCCAGCCCGAAATGGCCGATATTGTCAGGATTATATTCCGCCTGAGATTGGCTGCGCAGCATGGTCTCGTTGATCAGCGCGGCATGTTCCGTCCCGGCCACCTGCTTCAGAATATGGTCCAGATCGCGAGGATGAATTTGCCCGGCGGGAGGCAGGGAAATGCCGAAACTGTCCAGAAAACCGCGCAGGGCCTCGGTCTTTTCGTCGCTCGGCGGTGCATGGACACGATACATGCAGGGACGATGCAGCCGTTCCAGCTCCTCCGCTGCGGCGACATTGGCCAGCACCATGAATTCCTCGATCAGCCGGTGGCTGTCGAGACGGGGGCGCGGAATGATAGCGTCTACTGATCCGGCCTCGTTGAGGATCACCTTGCGCTCCGGCAGATCAAGGTCGAGCGTACCGCGCGCAGTGCGGGCCTTGATCAGAGCGTGGTAGGCGCCGTAGAGCGCATCGAGTGTCTCATCGCCTGCCTCATGGGCCTGCTGCACCTCCTCATAGGTGCGGCGAGCGGTACTGCGCATCAGCCCGCGTCCGAAGCGGTGGCGGATCTTGCCACCGCCGGCATTAATCATCATCTCCACGAACAGGCAGCCGCGATCCTCGTCCGGGCGCAGACTGCACCAGCCATTTGAGAGCGCTTCCGGTAGCATCGGCACGACGCGATCCGGGAAGTAACAGGAATTGCCGCGTTTGAACGCTTCCCGGTCCAGTGCCGAGCCGGGGCGTACGTAATGCGCCACATCGGCAATGGCCACGATCAGACGGAATCCGTCATTCTCTGCCCGTTCGGCAAAAACGGCATCGTCGAAGTCCCGAGCATCCTCGCCATCAATGGTGATGAGAGGAATGTCCCGCAAATCCTCCCGCTTTTCCAGTGGAACGGCGCGGGCTTTTCGGGCTTCGGAAAGGGCCTCGTCGGGGAAAATCTGGGGAATATCGTGGGTTTCGATGCAGATCAGGCTGACCGAGCGGGCATCCCCGATCTTGCCCAGCTTTTCAATGATCCGGGCCGGTTTCAGCCCGTACCCTGTATGGGGCAGAGGCATGGCACGCACAATGTCACCCGGTTCCGCCCCCCCTTCCTCGCCGGCAGGAACAAGCCATTCGGCCTTGGAGCGGCGATCTGTCGGCACCACCCTGCCTTCCGGTTGTGCTGTGGAGGCATTCTGTCGTGCCAGCATCTGTCTTGCGGCATGGGAGGTCCGGGTCGAGCGTGGGACCAGGGTGACGGGTTCCGACAACCGGTAAACCCCCAGAATGGGGCGCGGTGTATCGCCACCCAGCCGCTTGATAGTGCGGCCTTCATAGCGGCCATGGCCGATCGGGCGCAGCCGGGCCAGCACTTTTTCCCCAGGTGCAAGCGCCGGACGTCCCCGAGGCTCCGGGTGCATGAGGACGGAGGGGGGAGGCCCGGCTTCCCGAGGCCACTCGGCCGGGCGGCCGACCGCGTCGCCATCCCGATCCGTGCCGGTGATGAGGATCACGGCGACTTCCGGCAGATGGGAACTCCCTTTGGCATGAGGGAGCATGCTCCCCCCGGCAGGCATGAAGCGCTTATGCCCGGCAGGGGCGAGATTGCCCTCCGAGGCCATGTCTTTCAGCAGATCACGCAGGTGCAGCTTATCGGCGGCTCCCAGTCCGAATGCCTTGGCAATCTCCCGTTTGCCGACCCGGCCGGAGGCTTCCGCCACAAAACGGCGAATGGCCTCCCGGCTCGGCATCGTGCCGGGTTCATGGCCGGGGACCGGTCGGACCGCCTGCGAGGATGGGCGGGAGGATTTCCTGCCAGCCTTTCCCCCAGATGGTCCTTTGGCGGCTGATCCTTTGGCCGGTTTGAGACGACGCGCCACCTAGCGCTCCGCTTTCGCCGTTTTGGCCGTAGCGCTGCGCGTCCCTGATTTTTTGGCCGCTGCCTTGCCTGCGCCTGCTGCTCTGGTCGTTTTTTTCGCCGTGGCTTTTTTCAATGGCTGGGCCTCATTGCCATCAGCAGAAGCGGCTTTTTTGCCGGATGATTTGGCTGCGACCTTGCGACCGCCTTTCGCCTTGAGAGGTTTGCCTTTTTCAGCAAGCCAGCCCAGCGCATCATCAAGCGTGACATCGTCCATCTCGATTTCACGCGGTACATTGGCGACCACCTGCCCATGCTGGACATAGGGGCCGAAACGGCCCTTGCGCACCACCACCGGCTCCTTGTCTTTCGGATGGGTGCCGAGCGTGCGGATACTGGCCATCTTTTTGGCCAGCACATCGACAGCGCGGTTCAGCCCCACCGTCAGCACGTCATCATCCTTGTCCAGATTGCCGTAGATCCCGCCCATTTTCACATAGGGGCCGAACCGACCGAGATTGGCCTCGATCGGTTCCCCGGTTTCCGGGTGGATGCCAACCAGACGGGGCAGGGAGAGCAGGCCAAGCGCCTGATCCAGCAGGATGGTCTCTCCATCCACTCCACGCGGCAGGGAGGCACGGCGCGGTTTCTTTTTGGAGCCTTCCTCCGCCTCGCCCTGTTGCACATACAGGCCATATGGGCCGCGCTTGACGGTGATGTCCTCTCCGGTTTCCGGATGCTGACCCAGCACCCGCATGCCTTCCTTGAGGGTCTCGGCCTCCCCTTCCGCCCCGTCGATGCCCAGACGTCGCGTATAGGAGCAGCCGGGATAGTTGGAGCAGCCGATAAAGCTGCCATGCCGCCCCAGCCGCAAACCCAGCCGCCCGTCACCGCAGGCCGGGCAGATGCGTGGATCAGTGCCGTCCTCCCGCGTCGGGAAGAAATGCGGTCCGAGATCACGATCCAGCGCGTCGATCACATCGCTGATCTTGAGGTCTTTGGTCTGTTCGACCGCCTGATAAAAATCCTGCCAGAACGCCTGCATGACCTGACGCCAGTCGGCGCGGCCATCGGAAATCTCGTCGAGCTGCGTTTCCAGCGAGGCGGTGAAGTTGGTGTCCACATAGCGTTCGAAAAAGCTGGTCAGGAACGCCGTTACCAGCCGCCCGCGATCCTCCGGATGGAAACGCCGCTTGTCGAGCCGGACGTAATTCCGGTCCTGCAACACGGACAGGATCGAGGCATAGGTGGAGGGACGGCCAATCCCCAGCTCCTCCATACGCTTGACCAGTGAGGCCTCGCTGTAGCGCGGCGGTGGCTGGGTGAAATGCTGGCTGGCATCGACCCGGTCCTGACGCAGCGGATCACGCTCTGCCATGGGCGGCAGCATGCGGCCTTCTTCTTCCTCGGTATCGTCCTGCCCCTCCCGATACAGTTTCAGGAAGCCGTCAAAGGCGATGATGGAGCCGGTGGCACGCAACTGCACTGATTTCGCGTCACCGGTCTGGGGGAAGATATCGACTGTCACCTGATCGAGTTCTGCCGATTGCATCTGGCTGGCGACCGCCCGCTTCCACACCAGCTCGTAGAGCCGGCGCTGTTCGGGGTTCAGATAGCGGGCCACGCTGTCCGGTGTGCGCTCGACATCGGTGGGGCGGATGGCTTCATGCGCTTCCTGAGCGTTCTTTGCCTTGCTGGAATACTCACGCGGCGCGGCGGGCAGGTAGTCGAGACCGTAAGAATCCTTCACATGGTCGCGGATCGAGAACATAGCCTCCCGCGCCATCTGCACGCCGTCGGTTCGCATGTAGGTGATCAGACCGACCGTCTCGCCACCGATCTCCACGCCTTCGTAAAGCTGTTGCGCCAGCCGCATCGTGGCCTGTGCGCCGAAGCCCAGCTTGCGGCTGCTTTCCTGCTGGAGGGTCGAGGTCGTGAAGGGCGGCGGCGGATTCCGCTTGACCTTCTTGCGCTCGATCATGCCGACATGGAACTGGCCCTGTTCCACCAGCGCACGCGCGCGCATGGCCAGCGCTTCGGTGTTCAGATCGAACTGGTCGAGCTTTTTGCCGTCCAGATGGGTCAGCCGTGCCGTGAAAGGCGCGCCGGCAGGGGTGAAGAAATGGGTCTCGACGGTCCAGTATTCGCGCGGACGGAAAACCTCGATCTCGGCTTCCCGCTCGCAAATCAGGCGCAGCGCCACCGATTGCACCCGCCCGGCGCTGCGACTGCCCGGCAGTTTCCGCCACAACACCGGCGACAGGGTGAAACCCACCAGATAATCCAGCGCCCGGCGCGCCAGATAGGCTTCGATCAGTGGCTGATCCAGATCACGCGGATGCTCAATGGCATGGCGGATCGCGTTGCGGGTGATTTCGTTGAAGGTGATGCGGCGGACCTCGACGCCTTTCAGGGCCCGGGCTTCCTCCAGCATGGCGCGGACATGCCATGAAATTGCCTCGCCCTCACGATCCGGGTCGGTGGCCAGATAGAGCGTCTCCGCTCCTTTCAGGGCTTTGGCAATGGCCGCGACCTGTTTGCGGCCGCGTTCATCAGCCTCCCAGTCCATGGCGAAGTCCTGATCCGGGCGGACGCTGCCATCCTTTGGGGGGAGATCGCGCACGTGACCGAAACTGGCCAGGACGGTATAGTTCCCACCCAGATACTTATTGATCGTTTTGGCCTTGGCAGGCGATTCGACGACAACAACGTCCGTCATGAGTATTCCAATTATGGCAACGTCATGAGGCACCGGCCAAGCGGGCGACGCGGTTCCCCGGGAGCGATACGACGTGAGCAGAAAGTTCCATTTCCAGCAACGCTGCCACGACCTCGGATGGAGACAACTGGCAGCGGCGTATCAGATCGTCAACTGCGACAGGGTCAGGACCAAGCAGCAAGAGGATTTTTTCCTTCAACCCGTTCGTTTCTGACACGGTAAACGCACCACCCGGTTTTTGTTTCGCAGACGGAGCAGGCCCAGAGGGAGAAAGAAACAAATCCGGTGTCTGTGGTGCTGTTCTGGTGGTTCTGGAGGTTACGGGCAGGTTGTTCAGAACATCTTCGGCGGTTTCCGTCACCCAGGCGCCCTGACGCAGCAGGTCATTCGATCCCCGGCAGCGAGGATCGAGCGGGGAGCCGGGAACGGCAAAAATTTCCCGTCCGGCCTCCAGTGCGCAGCGTGCTGTAATCAGACTGCCGGATTGAAGGGCGGCCTCCACCAGAATGACGCCTTCCGACAGCCCGGCGATAATCCGGTTACGCCGTGGAAAATGCCGGGCAATCGGGGCTGTGCCGAGCGGTAGTTCACTGATGACGGCTCCTCGTTTGGCGATGACCGATTGCAGACGGATATTTTCACGCGGATAGGGGCAATCGAGTCCGCCGGCTACGACCGCGATGGTCAAGCCGGTCTCCATTGCTCCGATATGGGCGGCCGTATCAATGCCTCGTGCCAGCCCGGAGACAACCACCAGCCCGGCGGAGGCCAATGTACGTGACAGATCACCCGCAATGGTTCGGCCATTGATGGAGGAATTGCGTCCACCCACCATAGCAATGCACCGCCGCGATAGCAGGCCGATATCCCCAAGCACCGACAAGACGGGCGGAGGATCCGCCGTGGCGGCCAGCGCAGCAGGGTAATCAGGCGTGCCGAGGAAGATCATCCGGCCACCAAAGCGTTGCAGAGCCTCCATTTCCGCCCGGATGGCTTCTTCCGACGGGATGATCAGGGAGGCCGCACGGGGCAGGCCGGGCAGGGCACGCAAAGCCGCCCCGGCAGAGCGGAAACGGGTGATCAGCCTGCCATAGGCGGTCGGGCCGATCCCCTCGGTGCGGGCAAGGCGCAGACGGTCGAGGGCATCGTGGGGCGTCATGACGGAGGGTTCAGGATCTGGTGCCGATTCTGGATTCGGTCCCGGCGCGCAGCCGTGCGATATTGTCAGCATGCCGGAGGAAGACCAGAACGGCGATCAGCATGAAAGCAGCGGCTGCCTGCCAGTGGGATTGGGCAAGAGGTGGCGGTCCCAGCCCCATCCCGCCCACGGCCAGCGCCAGCAGCGGCGCGAAGGCAAAGGCACAGAGCGCGGCGGCAGAGGATATTTTGATTGTCCGCGCCACCGCAAACCATAAAGCACAGCAGATGAGACCAACCGGCCACGCAGTTGCCAGTAGCACGCCAAGCCCGGTTGCCACCCCTTTCCCACCGCGAAACCCGAGCCATACGGGAAAAAGATGCCCGATCACGGCGGCGATCCCGGCCGGCAGTGCCAGCGCCCAGCCGCCCAGATGCACAGCCAGCAGCGCCGCAGCAGCGCCTTTGCCGCCATCCAGCAGCAGGGTCGTGGCAGCCAGCCCCTTGCGACCGGTACGCAGAACATTGGTGGCCCCGATATTGCCGGACCCGATCTTGCGGATGTCTCCCGCCCCGCTCAGCCTGGTCAGGATCAGGCCGAACGGGATGCTGCCGAGCAGATAACCACCCAGCAGGGCAAGGCAATAGCTGGTCATTGTGCCGTTCATCCGAATACCCGCCTGCCTGCTTTCCAGGTACCGATGACGCGGCCTTCCAGCGGTCTGCCGTCGAAGGGAGTATTTTGTGCTTTGCCGGGCATTTTTCCTGCTTCAACCTGCCATGCCCTCTCCGGGTGGAACAGGCACAGATCGGCCGGAGCGCCCTGCCGCAGCGTTCCTGCTTCCAGCCCGAACAGGCCGGCCGGGCGGCTGGTCAGCATGGCAATGGCCTGCGACAGCGGCAATCCGTTACCGTGCACTTGCGCCAGCGTGATGCCGAGCAACGTCACCAGCCCGACTCCGCCGGGGGAGGCCTGTGCGAAGGGTACCCGCTTGTCATCCGCATCACGCGGTTGGTGATCGGAGGCGATCGCGTCGATGGTGCCGTCCTTCAGCCCTGCCGCGATGGCCAGCCGGTCCTGCTCGGCACGCAGCGGTGGTGACAGCTTGGCATAGCTGCGCCACTCGCCGATGGCAGTCTCGTTGAGATCGAAATAGGGAGGCGCGGTATCACAGGTAACGTTGATACCTTCATTTTTAGCCCGGCGGATGAGGGATACGGCCTCTGCGGTCGAGACATGTCCGAAATGGACACTTCCGCCCGTGAGTGCCGCCAGTCTGATGTCACGGGCGATCATGATCGCTTCGGCTGCTGGAGAGATGCCGGGCAGGCCGAGCCGGGTGGCCAGTTCCCCCTCGGTTGCAGCCCCGCCTGCGGCGAGGCTGGGGTCTTCCGGGTGCTGCACGATTTTTGCCCCGAAACCGCGGGCGTAGGACAGGGCCAGCCGCATCATCCGGGCGGAGGCAATGGCGGAGGTGCCGTCGGTAAAGGCCACGGCTCCGGCCTCGTGCAGCAAGCCCAGCTCGGCCAGCTCTTCCCCCCGGCAGCCGCGGGTGACCGCGCCATAGGGCAGAATGCTCAGGCTGCCGGTTTCTTCACCACGGCTGCGCAGGAGGTGAACCAGCGCCGGATCGTCGATCGAGGGTCTGGTATCCGGCAGGGTGATGATGGTGGTGATGCCACCTGCCGCTGCGGCTTGGGCGGTGCTGGCGATGGTCTCCCGATATTCATGCCCCGGCTCGCCGAGGCCGACGCGGATATCCACCAGTCCGGGGCACAGCACACAGCCATCACCGTCGATTTCCTCGACCCCATCCGGGCGGCCCAGGGACGGTCCGAAATCAGCAATCCGGCCATCCCGCACCAGCAGGGAGCCGGGCTGATCGAGGCCGCTTTGCGGGTCCAGCAGCCGCACATGGGTCAAAAGAAGATCAGAGTGGGGAGGATTGGTCATAAGCGGTGGCTCCGCAGCCGGGAAAGCGCTGTGCCGGCATCTTCTGTCGGATCGGGCACGGGATATAGCACGGTGAGGATAAGCGTATCGCGCAGGATCAGGGTGGCACGCTGCGTCAGGGATTTTCCGGCGGAGGTAAAGCGGGGCAATGCCAGCGCATTGCCGAAAGCCCCATCTGTATCACTGAGCAGTCGGAATGGCAGATCAAGCCGGGTGGCGGCCTCAAGCTGGGCATCGCTATCCTGTGCGCTGAGGCCGAAAATAGCGATCCCTTCCCGCTGAAATGTTTCGTGCAGGCTACGGTAGCCCAGCGCCTGTGGTGTGGAGCCATGCGCACCGGGAAGCTGATCCCAGTCCGGCGGGTTGGGGCGGTCGGGGCGGCCGATCAGCGTATGCACGAACAGAATCGTCAGGCCGCGCAGCCCGGCCAGATCAAGTATCGTTCCGTCATGGGCGTGCAGTTGCAGCGCGGGCAGCATGCGACCGGCCAGATGATCGCACGCGCCATCATCCGGCAATGGCGGCAGGCCGGGCAGGGACCATGAGGAGATGGACATCAGACCGGGCGGGAGGAAGGCAGGCGGCTCCTTTGCCGGGCCAGCGCGTCCAGCACGGCCATGCGCACGGCGACACCCATTTCCACCTGTTCCTTGATGACACTGCGCACCGGATCATCGGCAACGCGGCTTTCGATTTCGACACCGCGATTCATCGGGCCGGGATGCATGATGATGGCATCCGGTTTCGCTTTCGCCAACCGGGCCTCGTTGAGGCCGAAGAAGCGGAAATACTCACGCTCGCTGGGCACCAGACCGCTTTTCATGCGCTCCCGCTGAAGCCGCAGCATCATGACCACATCCGCGCCATCCAGCCCGCGATCCATATCGTGAAAGACTTCGACCCCCAGACGATCAGCGGCGCCCGGTATCAGGGTAGGCGGCCCGATCAGACGCACCTGACTGCCCAGCGAGGCCAGCAGATAGATGTTGGAGCGTGCTACGCGGGAATGCAGCACATCGCCGCAGATCGCCACGGTCAGTCCTTCCAGGCGGCCCTTGTGACGGCGGATGGTCAATGCATCCAGCAATGCTTGTGTTGGATGCTCATGCGTGCCGTCCCCGGCATTGATCACGGCAGCATCCACTTTCTGCGCCAGCAGATTAGGCGCGCCGGATTGGCTGTGCCGTACGACCAGCAGATCGCAGTGCATCGCATTGAGGGTAGAGGCCGTGTCGAGCAGCGTCTCCCCCTTGTTCACGCTGCTGGTGGAGACCGACATGTTGATGACGTCTGCCCCCAGCCGCTTGCCGGCGAGCTCGAAACTGGTGCGGGTGCGGGTGCTGTCCTCGAAGAACAGATTGATCAGCGTACGACCGCGCAGCAGATCCCGCTGCGTCTTGCCGGAGCGGTTGAGCAGAGCATAGCTCTCCGCCAGATCCAGCAAAGCATGAATCTCGGGCGGGTGCAGTCCCTCAATAGCGAGGAGGTGGGGTCTGACGAAATCCAATTCCAGGAATCCGGTCGGTTGAAAACGGCGCAGACTATCCCCCCCAGCCCAGCGGGGCTAGTGGGGGCATGGGTGCTCAGGACGGTGCGTAGGTGTCAGGTTCGTCCAGTTCCTGCTCCCAGTAGGGTGGCCGCCCGAAACGGGTTTGCAGAAAATCCAGAAACGCCCGTATTTTCGGCGGCACCTGCCGATGCGGAGGATAAAGGCCGAAAATTCCGCTGGGCTGGGTCGCAATCATGGCATTCCAGTCTGGCAGCACGGGTGACAGCCGTCCGGAGCGCAGATCATTGCCAACCAGCCATGTCGGCAGCAGCACAATACCAAGCCCGGACAAAGCGCAGCCACGCAAAGGCTCGGAATCATCAGCACGAATGGAGCCGCGAACTGGAACGGCCACTTCTTCCCCGCTGATCGGATGATGAAAAAACCAGTTCCCCGAAGGTTGCAGCGAATAAATCAGACAGTTGTGCTGCACCAGATCCTCGGGATGGCGGATAGCAGGGCGGTGGTCGAGATAATCCGGGGAGGCGCAGATAACCCGCCGGTGCGGTGCCAGCTTGCGGGCGATCAGCGATGAGTCCAGCAAGGGACCGATCCGGATGGCTGCATCGGCTCCGGTCGCGATCAGGTCAACCCGCACATCGCTGAAGGACATGTCGAGTCTGATATCCGGATAGGTCGCCAGAAATTCCGGCATATGCGGTACGATATGCAGCCGGGCGAACGCATCTGGCAAAGCAAGACGCAGCAGTCCTTGCGGATGCCCTTGCTGGGCGGAGGCGGCAGCGCGGGCTTCTTCGACCTCCCGCAGCACGCTACGGGCATGCTGATAGAAAATACGTCCTGGTTCCGTCAGATGGACCCGTCTCGTACTACGATGAAACAGATCGACCCCGAGATTTTCTTCGAGCGACGCAATGCCACGTGAGATGGCAGAGATATGGACTCCCGTAACACCTGCCGCTCGGGAGAAGCTGCCGAATTCAACAACCCGGACAAACATCTGCATGGTTGCTAGCATATCCATGGCAGGGCTTCTCCGATAGAAATGTCATTAGAATGCCAGTTTGATAGCAGATTATGCGCTGCAGAATGAATACGATAAAGTATTTTGGTTGCGGAATTCTGTATGAGATAGAAAGGTATATTTATTTTGAGCTAGATATCTAATTGAAAATTATAATGTGCTTCTTTCCAAGAATTATTTTTTGAAAATATGATGGAATACGGTAAATATTGCCACTGCCCTTTGTATGGCAGTGGCAAATAAAGACCATCAATTGTATGCAGGATTAGCCTAGTTTTCGCACCACTACCGTTCCGGCAAAGTCTGCAACCGGAATGATTTTTTCAGGTTTGTCCGCAAAAAATTCATTGATGGCTCGCGTAGGCCCTTCCCAGGTCAGACTCATGAAGTCATGCATAACAATAAAGCCGCCTTCTACCATTCTGGGATAAAAATATTCGAGTGCACTGAGAATGGGGGCATAAAGATCACAATCAATATGAACAAAAGAATATTGATTGTCGGATAATAGTTGATTTGCCGTATCTGGAAAATATCCCTGAATATAACGAACGCTTTCCTCTCCGATACGCTTGCGAACAGCTGCAAGGCTGGTATCTTTAAAAGCTGCAGAAAGATGATCTTCATTTTCCGCAAGATCCCGCTGATCAAATCCTTCAAACGTATCAAGAAGCCAAGCCGTCACATTCCGTTTGCGGGCAAAATCGGCAAGAAGAACGGCAGTATCGCCTTTCCAGACACCAAGTTCAAGCAAATCACCGGTTATATTTTCAGCAATCAAAATATCAAAAAACATGATGAATGAAAAAAATCTCACCATATCTCCGTCAGAGTAGCAATCAGATGAAACAAGCCGCTCAGGTGAAAAAAGACCGCCTTCTGCAATATATTTTGAAAGATTAGTGCCATATCGCTCAGGCGTATGGAGAATATATTGATTTTTTGGTAAAGGAGATTCTTTATCTTTCTTTGGAGATTGTGTTAAAATTTTCTGTTTTGTATCATCAATTTCCAATTGAAGAGCTTTATTTTTATGCTTTAAATGATCAATTTCTGATTTAAAATTATCAAGGGAAATTTTGTTTTCATCATTTGTATTTATTAATTGATTAGAAATTAATTCTATTTTGCGTTGATTTTCTAAAATTAAATCTTGATTTTTGTTTAATTTTAATTCTGTATTGCGTATTCTATGGATTACTTCGGAAATGAGGGGGAAACGTTCCATCATTTTGGTAATCATTCTGGGGTTGTTCTTATTTTGCATTTTTGACCTAAGATTTTACAAAACAGGACGAATATTTCACTAAAATTACCTTATAAAGTCAAGGCAATGAGAGTTTAAGTCGCTTTATTCAAATGTAAGAAAAGCGATTTCCCAGGTCAGTCAGCATATCCATGGCTGGGCCTTTCAGCGTTTATGGAAAGCCATACGCGATTGTTGCGGATTATGCAAAAATTATATGCCTGATTGCTGTCTACTCCTCAGCAGCGTGCAGGACTAAATTGGTATTGGTGCAGCGCAGCATGTGCGCTTTCACGCCTATCCCGCTGCAAAGCCGCCAGCATCCATCCGGTGCGGCATCGTGAGGAGTATTGAGCATGGCGGCCAAGCCAAAGATCAAACCGTATCACGGACCAGCCGGAGGCATTGGTGCGCTTGAGGCTGTGGAAAAGCATCTGTGCCGCCAGAAGATTTTCCTGAGCGGCAACAAGGCGTTGCTGTCGATGAACAAGCCGGAAGGGTTCGACTGCCCAGGGTGTGGTTGGCCTGATCCGAAGCACACCAGCTCTTTTGAGTATTGTGAAAACGGGGCAAAAGCGGTTGCCTGGGAAGCCACCAAGAAGCGTGTGACGCTGGATTTCTTTGCACGGCATACTGTGACGGAACTGCTCGGCTGGAGCGATTACGAACTGGAAGATGCTGGTCGTCTGACCCACCCGATGATCTATGACCGGGCCACCGATCAATACACGCCGATCTCCTGGGAGGATGCATTCCGGACCATCGGAGATGCTCTGAACCGTTTGCCCGACCCCAATCAGGCTGAGTTTTATACTTCGGGCCGTGCCTCCAACGAAGCTGCGTTTCTGTTTCAGCTTTTCGTGCGGGCTTACGGAACCAACAATTTCCCCGACTGCTCCAATATGTGCCACGAAAGCACCAGCGTGGCGCTGCCCGACAGTATCGGCGTTGCAAAAGGCACTGTGCAGCTCGACGATTTTGAAAAAGCCGAAGCCATTTTCATTTTCGGCCAGAATCCCGGCACCAACAGCCCGCGCATGCTGAATGATCTGCGCGCTGCCGCAAAGCGGGGGGCGAAGATCGTTTCCTTCAACCCGATCCGGGAGCGGTCGCTGGAGCGTTTTGCGTCTCCGCAACATCTGGGTGATCTGATCAAGCCGGTGTCGATCAGTTCGCATTATTATCAGGTGCGCATCGGTGGTGACATGGCCGCCGTCAAGGGCATCATGAAAGTGGTGCTGGAGGCCGATGATGCTGCCCGTGCCGCCGGTCAACCCCGTGTGCTGGATGTCGCGTTCATCGAGACCCACACCCATGGCTTTGAAGCGGTCGAGGCCGATATCCGTGCGACGGATTGGAAAGAAATCGAGCGTGCCAGCGGCCTGAGCCGGGCGCAGATCGAGGAAGCCGCGTCCATTTATATTCAGGCCAAAAGCTGTATTGCTGTCTGGGGGATGGGTATTACCCAGCACCGCACGGGCGTCGCCAATATTCAGCAGATCATCAATCTGCTGCTGATGCGCGGGAATATGGGGCGGCCCGGAGCCGGTGCCTGCCCGGTGCGCGGCCATTCCAACGTGCAGGGTGATCGCACAGTCGGGATCTATGAAAAACCGAAACCCGCTTTTCTGGACGGGTTGCAGCGCGCATTCGGCTTTAACCCCCCGCGTGAGCATGGCCACGATGTCGGAGAAGCCATCGACGCGATGTTCGAAGGTCATGCACGGGCCTTCATCGGCCTTGGTGGCAATTTCAGCCTCGCGGTTCCCGATACGGAGCGTGTGGCGGAGGCGATGCGTCGCCTTGACCTGAACGTGCAGATCGCCACGAAACTCAATCGCGGTCATCTGGTGGTTTGCAATACATCGCTATTGCTGCCTTGCCTTGGCCGTACTGAAATCGATTTCCAGAGTTCAGGTCCGCAGATGGTGACGGTGGAGGATTCGATGTCCAACGTCCACGCTTCGGGTGGCCTGAACATGCCGGCCTCGGAGCATCTGCGCTCGGAAGTCGCTATTATCTGCGGTATTGCTCAGGCAACGCTGAAGGGGCGTTACGATATTCCGTGGCAGTCGTATAGTGAGGATTATGACCGTATCCGTGACGCGATTGAAGCGGTGATGCCGGAACTGTTCACCGGCTTTAACCAGAAAATCCGCCAACCAGGTGGCTTCCGTCTGTATTCTCCGGTCGATTACCGTGAGTGGAATACGCCGAATGGCAAGGCGAATTTCCTGGTGCATGAAGGCATCGATGAAAATGAGATGCCTCAGGATCGGGAGGATGTGCTGGAACTGGCCACAATCCGCAGTCACGATCAGTATAACACCACGGTCTATGGTCTGGATGATCGTTATCGCGGTGTGTTCGGTCAGCGCATGGTGGTGTTCATTAATGCGGCCGATCGTGAGCGGCTCGGTTTCGAGGAAGGGGCCATCGTTGCGATGCGCACTGTCAGCGAAGACGGGCTGGAACGGCGTGTCGGCGGTTTCCGTCTGGTAGATTACGATATTCCTGCCGGATGCTGTGCGGCTTACTATCCGGAGACCAACCCGCTGATTCCCGCAACACGTCGTGCTCTGCGCAGTAACACGCCCACATCGAAATCCGTCCCGGTGGTGTTCGAGGCATGGAAGGGGGAATGGGATGACCGTCCCAATCCTGAGCTGGCTTCCATCCAGACACAAGTGATGGCTGTTGCGGCAGAATAAGAAATTCTCTGCTTATGACTGCAAAAAACCGCTTTCACCTTGATCGGGTGAAAGCGGTTTTTGTTTTCACGAGCCTCTCGTCTGGCTGGTTATACGGCTTCTATCCGGGAAGTGACTTCACTGGCACCAAGAGCTTCCAGCGTTGCATCAATGGGCGGGCTGGTGGTGCCACCGGTCAGGGCAACCCGCAGCGGCTGGGCGATCTGGCCGAGTTTCAGCCCGTGTTCCTCGGCGAAGGCGCGGAGGGCCTGATCCACCGCGGCGGCTGAGAAATCGGTAGCCTGCAATTGCGGCAGCAGGGCGCGTAGCCAGCCGCGTGCTTCATCGGAGAGCAGAGCCGCCGCTTTCGCGTCTTTCGGGCCGGAGGGGCGTTCGATGACGAAGCGGGCGCTTTCCGCGAGATCCACCAATGTCCGCGCCCGTTCCTTGAGCTTCGGCATCAGCCGCCTAATCCGGCTGGAGGCATCGCTGTCAGGGGAGAGGTCCAGACGGCGGCAGAGATCGGTGGTCAGACGCTGATCATCGGCTTCCCGCAGATAAACACCGTTCAGATGAGTAAGCTTGGCATAATCCATCCGGCTGGCGGCACGGCCAACCCCGTCCAGATCAAACAGGGCAACTTGCTCATCGCGGGAGAGAATTTCCGCATCTCCATGTCCCCAGCCCAGACGCAGCAGATAATTGCACAGGGCTTCCGGCAGGAAACCTTCTCGTTCGAATTCCAGCACGCTGACGGCGCCATGGCGCTTAGACAGTTTGGCTCCGTCGGCGCCATGGATCAGGGGGATATGGGCAAAACGTGGCAGATCCCAGCCGAGAGCCTTGAAGATCTGCACCTGGCGGAATGTGTTGGTCAGATGGTCGTCACCGCGGATGACATGGGTGATGGCCATATCGTGATCATCCACAACGACCGCGTGCAGATAGGTGGGGGTGCCATCGCTGCGCAGGATGATCATGTCATCCAGCTCGGCATTGGCGACACGAACCGGTCCCTGCACCAGATCATCGACCACGGTTTCGCCTTCCTGCGGTACGCGGAGACGAATGACCGGAGCAATCCCTGACGGGGCTTCGGACAGGTCGCGGTCGCGCCATGGGCTGTTGATCCGCAGCGGGCGTTTGTCAGCGGCGGCCTGATCACGCTGGGCCTGCAATTCCTCCGGGGAGAGAAAGCAGCGATAGGCCATACCGCGTTCCAGCAGGCTGTGAGCGACTTCAGTATGACGTGTCTCACGGGTGGACTGGAAAACCGGTTCCTGATCCGGTGACAGGCCAAGCCAGTCCAGACCGTCCAGAATGACCTGCACCGCTTCCGGGGTGGAGCGCGCGCGATCAGTATCCTCGATCCGCAGCAGGTATTCACCGCCATGGTGGCGGGCGAACAGATAGTTGAACAGAGCGGTACGGGCGCCGCCGACGTGCAGAAGGCCGGTCGGGCTGGGCGCGAAACGGGTGCGAATGGTCATGTCACCGCCTCTAACATGCTTGTGCGTGGTCAGGGAGTGCAAAGCCGCGTAACCTTTCCATTCGCATATTTCATAGCCGATTGCAGTGCAGCCACTGATTTATCTCCGCCGGGCCAGTCAGAGTGCGCGGGATGCTGCCGGGGTGTTGGCCGGTCAGCAGTTCGGACGCTTTTCCCTGTGGCTGCCGGTCGGCATGGTGACCGGGGATTATCTGTATTTTCTGGCGCCAACGGAGCCACCGGTATGGATGGGGTTCGCTGCTCTTGGACTGATGATCTGCCTGCTCGTGGCAGGCTGGTTAAGCCCGATCCTGCGCGCGGTGGCTGGTATGGGATTGGCGATGGCGTTGGGATGGAGCGCAGGGCAACACGCCACTCTGACCGCTCTGCCGTTGGAGCCTGTGCCAAACAGGGCCGTGATTGTGGAAGGGATGGTGACCGCGGTTGAGACCGGACCAGACTGGCGCAGGATTGTTGTCGCCGCTCCCTGGTTGGATGGGGTGACGCATTGGCAGCGTTCGGTGCGGTTGAGAGTGCGGGATGGAGACCATACGAGCCTTCAGTCAGGTGACCGGATATCGGTGCGGGCGCTGATCAGACCGCCACCATGGCCTGCTTATCCGGGTGCGATGGATCGGCAGAGAGACGCATTTTTCTCCCGGATAGGGGCTTTCGGTTTTGCTCTGGCGCCTGTTTCGCATCTGGTATCGCGGCAGGATGCGGTCTCGATCCGTTTGGCCAGAGTGCGGGAAATGATCGCCGAGCACGTTCGCACAGCTTTGCCGGGGCATGAGGGAGCGGTGGCAACGGCTTTGTTGACCGGCGATACGGCTTCCATTCCGCAATCTATCCGTATTCTGTTTCGGGATACGGGGTTGGCTCATTTGCTGGCCATTGCGGGTCTGCATATCGCGATTGTCATGGGGACCATCTTTGCCGTGACGCGCTGGCTGCTGACCCGGAGCGAATATATGGCGCTGTTCTGGCCGTGCCGACAGATTGCCGCCGTGATTTCCTTGCTGTCGGGGATCGCCTACGCGGTGCTGACCGGGTTGCATGTGCCGATCATACGCAGTGCGGTGATGGCGATGATTGCCTGTCTCGCTCTGTTTCTGGGGCGCAGGGCATTGTCCATGCGAGGGTTGGCGATTGCTGCGGCTTTGATTGTCCTGATCTGGCCGTATGAAGTCACCGGGGTCAGCTTTCAGATGAGTTTTGCTGCCGTGATGGCTCTGGCAGCCGGATATGAGGCGTTGGGACCATGGCTGGCCAGTCTGGCCGGGCGGCGTGTGCTCCATCATCTGACGGCGGTGGCGTTGACCAGCTTGCTGGCAGGCACTGCATCGGCTCCGTATGGAATTTATCATTTCGGGCAGCTCCAGCTTTATTTCGTGGCGACCAATCTGATCGCGGTGCCACTGATGGCATTCTGGGTCATGCCTGCCGGTCTGCTGGCCATGGCACTGATGCCGCTTGGCCTTGATCGACCCGTTTTTGTTGTCATGGGAATCGGAATCAGGCTGATCCTGACCGTTGCGAAACTGGTCGCAGCCTTGCCGGCTGCCGTCCTTGCTGTGCCGCCAATGCCAGGCTGGGGACTGTTCATGATCAGTGCCGGGCTGATCTGGCTGTGCCTCTGGCGTGGTCGTGTCCGGTTGTGCGGTGTGCCGGTAATGGTGGCGGGGATAGCGTCTGTCTGGCTAACTGTGCATGCCGACCTCCTGATATCAGCGGATGCACGTATGGTTGCTGTCAAAGCCGGTCCACGTGTTTTTGCCTTCGACAAGGGAAGTTCGCCCCTGCTGACGGAGGCATGGCAGGCTTATTGGGGTGTGAAAGATTTTACGCCGCTTTCCGTGGCGGGGCGTCTTGCCACGCACATGGCGCGATGTGGTGAGAGCGGCTGTCTCGTCACACCGGTGCCAGGCGCCCCGCGGGTCTTTCTGAAAACGGGAGAGGGCACGGAGATATGCCAGCCCGGAGCGCTTGCCGTCATTCTGGATGGCTGGAGCAGCCAGTGTCGGGATCAGCCCGTGATCTCCCTGTCGCAGATACGAGAGGAAGGCAGCATTGCGGTATGGTTCAGGCCCGGCAGGATCTCTGTGCTGACAGACCGGGCATGGCGCGGGGACCGGCCATGGGTACAACCACCACCTGATACCAGCCCGGGCCAGTGGAAAGCGCCGCTGGCCCGGACTGATGAGACAATCCCTCAGTAACGGCGAAGCAAGCCAATCAGTCTTCCCTGAACCCGCACCCGATCAGCCGGGAAAATTCTGGTTTCATGGCGTTCATTCGCTGGTTCCAGTGCCACCGACTTGCCGCGTCGCCGCAGGCGCTTGAGTGTGACTTCAGTATCATCGATCAGGGCGACGACGATCTGCCCGTTTTCGGCAAGGTCCGATTGCTGGATAATCACTGTATCGCCATCGAAAATACCGGCATCAATCATGGAATCGCCAGCAACTTCCAGTGCGTAGTGCTCCCCATTGCCAAGCATATCGATCGGCACGCTGAGATAGGCGCTGGTGTCCCGCAATGCCTCAATCGGCATACCGGCGGCAATGCGTCCGTAAAGCGGAAGCTGCACGGCCGAGGCATCCTGAGCCGCCCGTACCCCCGCGATCCGGCTGGAGAAACTCCCCTGAATAACGTTCGGTGTAAAAGCCGGAGGCGAGGCAAAGGACGGAGCCGAAGGGGCTGTTTTCGGCACCGGCATGCTGGCGGCTTCCGGCATGCGGATCACTTCCAGCGCACGGGCGCGATGATGGCGGCGGCGCAGAAAGCCGCGTTCTTCCAGAGCTGAAATAAGGCGGTGAATGCCTGATTTGGATTTCAGGTTCAACGCCGCTTTCATTTCCTCAAAACTGGGGGAAAAGCCTGTTTTACGCAGATGGCCATCAATGAGCAGCAACAGCTCATACTGTTTGCGTGTCAGCATGCAGAAGGCCTTTCAAGACCGTTCCGAAAGGAAAAAAGCGCACAAAAGAACAAACGGGCAACAAAGATGTTCTACATAAGTTCGTTCTGTCGCGTCAAGCGTCCTTTATAATCCGGTACTCTCCAGTGGCAGGACTGGCACGATCTCTCCCGCTGCGGCCTGTGGCGCATGGGGCGCCCGCATGATCAGCGCGTTGGCCCGTGCCAGGGCGCTGATCATTGAAGAATCCTGCACAGGAAAGGATTCGACAACCGGACCGGATTCCGTCTGCGTTATGATCCCGCGCATGAAGTCGGTGCGATGATCATTGGCTCGCAAGGGGGCCACCAGTCGTGCCGGCTGTGTCCGCAAGGGAGTGTCAGGCAGACCGCGTAACACCTCCAATGCAGGCAGCACGAAGAGCAGGGCGCAGACATAAGCCGAGACGGGGTTGCCCGGCAGACCGATCAAAGGTGTTCCGGCCAGTTGTCCATGCATCAGCGGTTTGCCTGGTCGCATGGCAATTTTCCAGAAATCCAGCGTCAGCCCGCGCTCCCCCAATGCTGAGCGTACCAGATCATGGTCGCCCACGCTGGCCCCGCCGATGGTGATCAGCAGATCGGATTTTGTGGCGGCTTCCGCACGGGCGCGGATGGTATCGCTGTCATCCCCGCTGAGCGGAAGCAGGATCGGGTCTCCGCCAGCAGCACGGATCATGGCGGCCAGCATGTGGGAATTGGAGCTGACGATCCCACCCGGTGGTACTGGCTCCCCCGGCAGTACGATTTCATCGCCGGTTGCCAGTATCGCAACGCGAGGGCGGCGATGAACCGCCAGCCAGGGACTATTGGCGGCAGCGGCAAGACCAATATCCCGCGCTGTCAGGATACGCCCTGATTCCAGCACGGTTTGATTTGTGGTGAAATCCTGTCCCTGCCGTCTGATGTGGCGATCAGGCCGTATGGTCTCGGCAGGAATAACGATATCATCCTGTCGCTGCGCTTCTTCCTGCAACAGAATGGTATCTGAGCCTTGTGGAACAACGCTGCCGGTGAAAAGGCGAACTGCCTGACCGGTTTCCACGCTGCCGCTGAACGGATGTCCGGCTGGAGCCGCGCCGATGACGGTCAGTCTGGCTCCCGCCACTGCATCGGCGCAGCGTACTGCATAGCCATCCATGGCCGAAACATCATGGGGAGGTTGGGTCACCCGTGCCTGCACACTGACAGCCAGTACCCGACCATGCGCTTCGGCAATTGAGACCGTCTCGGCCATGGTGGGGGAGACGGAGGCCAGAATACGGGCGCGGGCTTCTTCGACCGGGATCATGATTCTTTGTTCAATCCTGTCGGAAATGACCTGACTTGCCGCCGGATTTTTCAACCACACGGATGTCGCTGATAATCATGCCGCGATCAACGGCTTTGCACATATCATAGATGGTCAGGGCAGTGACGCTGACCCCGGTCAGGGCCTCCATTTCAACGCCTGTGCGCCCGGAGGTCCGCACCCGCACCTCAATCTCGACTTCTCCCGGCGTATCGTTTCGGAAATCAACCGTGATTGCCGTGACTGGCAACGGATGGCAAAGCGGGATCAAATCAGCCGTCCGCTTGACCGCCATAATCCCGGCCAGCCGCGCAACGCCCAGCACATCGCCCTTTTTGGCACTGCCTTCCTGAATCATCGCCCATGTGGATGGCTGCATCGTGATCCGTCCACGGGCTACACCCAGCCGGTCCGTGACCGGTTTGTCGGCAATATCCACCATAGCCGCTTCCCCGGCGGCATTGAAATGGGTCAGGCGGGGAGAATGCTTATCCTGCATGTCAGGCAATGGGCGGGACAGAAGATGAAGCATCGATGCCTATCAGCTCACGCACGGCCTTGGTGACATCCTGCTGCCGCATCAGGCTTTCGCCGACCAGAAAGCTGCGTACGCCTGTTGCCGCCAGGCGCTGTATGTCTTCATGCGTGCGGATGCCGCTTTCCGCGACCAGAAACCGGTCGGGCGGAAGCAAAGGCGCGATGTTCAGGGTGGTGGAGAGGTCTGTTTTCAGGGTTTTCAGATTGCGGTTATTGATGCCGATCAGTCCCGTCTGAAGGGCCAGTGCACGATCGAGTTCGGCTTCGTCATGGACTTCAGCCAGCACGTCCAGATCAAGATGACGGGCTGTTTCTTCCAGTTCCCGTGCTTCGTCATCGGTCAGTGCGGCCATGATCAGCAGGATGCAATCCGCCCCCATGGCGCGGCTTTCATAGATCTGCCAGGGATCGAGGATAAAATCCTTGCGCAGTACCGGCAGGGACACGGCGGCACGCGCAGCGACCAGATGGTCCGGATCACCCTGAAAATACGGTCCATCGGTCAGCACGGACAGACAGGTCGCGCCCCCGACCTGATAGGCTTTGGCCAGTTCGGCCGGATTGAAATTCGGGCGTATCAACCCGCCGGAGGGAGATGCTTTCTTGATCTCGGTGATCAGACCATAGCCACCCTGAAGCACGGCATCCTTCAGTGCCTGCCCGAAGCCACGGGGGGCAGGCAGATCACGAATACGGTTGATCAACGTTTCTTTGGAAAGCAACGCTTTGCGTTGCGCCACTTCCTTGCGGGTATCGGCGCAGATACGGGCCAGCACATCGTAACCGGTGGGCGTGGCGGCCCCGGTTTCGGCTGGCGTGGTCTGATCCGGCTGTGAGGCGGGAAGTGTTGTCATCATGGCTCCGAAAGTAGTCACAGGCACGAATGAAGAAGCAACAGGCCTATACCACCGTCATGGCGATGGTAAAAACGGGCTTCTTCAGTGTCCCGATAAAATCAAAGGGATCAAGGGATTGCATTGGTTGCTGCCCGAAGCCTGTTCAGGGCCGATAATGCTGATCCATCATCAATGGATCGGCGGGCAAGGGCGACCCCTTCTTTCAGCGTGCCGGTCTGTCCGGCGACGATCAGGGCGGCCGCCGCGTTCAGGCAGACAGTATCACGATATGGTCCGTCGGCTCCGTCAAGCAAGGCCTGCAGGACCCGGGCGTTGTGGTCCGCATCGCCACCCTGAATGGTATCCAGCGGTGCGCGGGGCAGGCCGGCCTCTTCCGGGGTTACACTGAACTGGCGCAGGCTGCCGTTTTCCAGCGCGGTGACCTGGCTTTCGCCGGCCAGCGTCAGTTCATCCAGGCCGAGGCCATGGACGATCCAGCATGTCTCCGTGCCAAGCTCTCCCAGTACCCTGGCCATTGGCGCGGCCCAGATCGGATCGAAAACACCGGTCAACTGCCGCTTGACGCCAGCAGGATTCCCCATCGGGCCGATCAGGTTGAACAGGGTGCGGATGCCAAGCTGTGAACGCGCCTCCGCAGCATGGCGCAGGGCAGGATGAAAATGGGGGGCAAACAGGAACGCACAGTGCTCATCATGCAGAATGGCTTCCTGCCGCTCCGTGCCGAGGTCGATCTGCACGCCCAGCGCTGTCAGGACGTCGGCGGCGCCAGAGCGGGAACTGAGGGCACGGTTGCCGTGCTTGGCGATTGGAATGCCGCATCCGGCCACGACAAAGGTGACGGCAGTGGATATGTTAAGCGTTCCCGCACCGTCACCGCCCGTGCCGCAGACATCAATAGCGCCATCCGGTGCTTTGATGGGGATCATATGTGACCGCAGCGCCCGCACGGCCCCGCCCATTTCAGCTTCTGTTTCCCCGCGGAGACGCAAGGCCATAACCAGCGCGGCAATCTGGGAGGATGTGGCCTGACCACGCATGATCAGATCAAAGGCTGCGAAGGCTTCTTCTTCGTTCAGATGTTCGCCTTTGGCGAGGCGCGACAGAACTGGGCGCAGATCGGTCTGCACCGGAACAGGGGAGGAGGTCATCGGAAAAATCAGGCGGCAAGACGCGGCGGCAGGATGGCTGGAACAGCTTCCCCCCGGGCGGCGGCAAGAAAATTGGCCAGAATGGCATGGCCATGGCGGCTGGCGATGCTCTCCGGATGGAATTGCACGCCGCAAATCGGCAGGGAGCGATGGCGCAGCCCCATGATGAGACCATCTTCCGTCTCGGCGGTAATTTCCAGCACGTCCGGCAAGGTCTCCCGCTCGACGATCAGGCTGTGATAGCGGGTGGCCTCGAACGGGTCGGGGAGGCCGGAGAAAACATCCTGCCCCCCATGATGAATGGGGGAGGTCTTCCCATGGAGCGGATAAGGCGCCCGGCAGACAACGCCACCAAAGGCTTGACCGATCGTCTGATGACCAAGGCATACCCCGAATAGCGGGATAGTGTGTTCAGCCGCGGCCTGCACCAGCGGCAGACAAATTCCCGCCTGTTCCGGGGCGCGGGGGCCGGGGGACAACACGATCGCCTCCGGTCGCAGGGCAATGGCCTGTTCCACGGTGATGTGATCGTTGCGGCGCACATCGCAGGTCACGCCGAGATCGCCCAGAAACTGTACCAGGTTGAAGGTAAAGCTGTCGTAATTGTCGATCAGAAGGATCATCGTCACCGCACCCGGCGTTCCGCTTGGTTATCTGCTCTGAACACAGAGTGTATTATCCTCTGCATCTCTGCCTTTGTTGTTCTCATCGTGGCGCGTTTCAATCCCCGCGCCCAGCCCGTTGTTGTCATGCCGGAAATGTTTCTGACGCTGAGCCGCTTTGCAGTGAGTCATGAAGGGAATCAGCCTCTCCATTCCTGAAAGCGACCAGAAATCGGGTGAGGATGGAGCGAGCTTCTCCCAGTGCCGTCTCCCAGTCACCGGGTGTTGGCTGCCGGACGATCCGCATGGAGGGGTACCATGCGGTGCGGTTGCCATGCATGCGCCAGCGCCAGTCCGTGGTGAAACGGTTCAGCATCAGCACGGGTTTACCAAGGGCACCGGCCAGATGGGCAACCGATGTATCCACTGTGATCACCAGATCGAGCGCCATGATCAGTGCTGCAGTATCTGCGAAATCGGAGAGATGTGAGGTTGGATCAAGCAGGTTGATCCCGGCGGGAGGGTATTTCGCTTGCTGCGCCGGTGACCCTTTCTGGAGCGAGATGAAATGAGCGCCGGGGAGTTGGGCAAATGCTGCAAAAGCAGACAAAGGCAGGGAGCGCTGGGCATTCCAATGCTGGTGTTCGGCATCATTATCCCGGATGCTGCCAGCCCAGCAAATACCGATCAGGGCATCACCCGGCCGGGGGGTCAATATCTGCTGGAATGTATTTTTCCACTGAGCTTCATTTGCTGAAGATGCAGACAGATAGGGGACCGGCTCTGCATTGCGAATATAGGGGTCATTCATCACATGCGGCAGGCTGAGCAGCGGACAATGCAGATCGTAATGCGGCAGGGCCGCACCGCGTGGCACGACGAAGATAATGCCGGGAATATGTCTGATCAGCCTGACCAGCGGTTGATCCACCTCCACCACAATCCTGTGTTTTCTGGCCAGAACCGGCAGATAACGTGCAAATTGCAGCGTATCTCCCATACCCTGCTCGGCCCATAGCAGGATGGTCTGGCCCTGTGTGTCCTGCCCTTCCCAGCGGGGGCAGGGGAAGGGGCGTGGTTGCCGCCCATCACGGTGCCATCGCGCCTCATAAAGCGCGTACCCTTCCTGCATCGTGCTGAGCAGCATCAGCACATAGCCGAGATTGAATTCTGTTGTCGGGTGGCCGGGCCTGAGCGCCAATGCCCGACGCAGCAGCGGTTCTGCCTCCTCCGGTCGGCCGAGATCCTTGCACGCACCGGCCAGAGACAGCAGCAGATCGGGGTTATCGGGCTGCCTCAAGACGGCGCGGGTCAGATAGGGAACCGCTTCTTCGAGTGCACCCGTCGCGGCGCAAAGTGTGCCGAGTGCTTCCTCTGCCGCTTCATGATCCGGGCTGGCGGCCACCGCCCCCCGCATCAGGGTGACCGCTTCCTCACTGCGCCCCAGATCGTGCAGCAGGGAGGCCAGGCCAACCGCATAATCCGGCCGGTTCGGCTCCAGATGCAGGGCGTTGCGGAACGCGGTTTCCGCTTCTTCATGCCGCAAATCCTTTAGACAGGCATGGGCCAGCGTATTCTGGATTGCGCTATCCTGAGGGGCCAGTTTCACAGCTTGCCGCAGAATTGCGGCTGCGGCGGCGTATTCCTGCCGTTCGATCAGCAGCAATCCCAGAAGATGCGCCGGCGCAGGATCAGACTGATTTTCCCGCCACGCCTGTCGGTATGCATTTTCGGCGTCTTCGAGCCTGCCCTCCCGGTGGGCAGCGCGGGCGCGTTCGAACCAGGACTGTTCAAACGTGCTCACGAAGCAATCCCGGTGGCGAAAAGGTGATGCATTTGAAAACCATGCCGCTTTTGCAGGACTTCACCAACGCGCAGCCGGTGACAGATATGAGGATCGGTTTCGTAACAAAGCAGGCAGCACGGTGCCTGACCAGCAAGTGTTGCAGCTTGCTGAAGGGCCATCTCTGCTTCCGGTGTGATCAGTTTTTCGTCCACGATGGACCAGAAGCGAGGCCAGTCACGCCTCTTGTTAGCTTCCCGTCCTTCCGGCGGGGTGCCAAGAGGGCGGAGATGGACATAAGAAATTCCGTGCTCCGCCAGGCTGTTGGCAAGGATGGTTTTTGAAAATCCGGCCCGTCTGGATAACGGGCGATCCCGGACATCAATCAGTGTTTTGACCCCGGTCTGAAGCAGAGCCTCGATCACGTCCCGCTGTGCCGTTTTCTCATAGCCGATGGTATAAAGTGGCGCAGGGGACATGGCGCGGTTATTTCAGTGCGTCTTGGGTTGCGGCGGCAAAGCGGATTGCTTCTTCGGCGGCACGGAACAGGGCGCGGGCTTTCTGCCGGGTTTCCTCATATTCGGCAGCGGGATCGCTGTCGGCCACGACCCCGCATCCAGCTTGCACATGCATCATGCCATCCTTTACCACCGCGGTGCGCAGGCCGATACAGGTATCCATGGTGCCATCAGCCGCGAAATAACCGATACAGCCAGCGTATATCCCGCGCCGGTCGGGTTCCAGCTCCTCGATGATTTCCATCGCCCGGACTTTCGGGGCCCCACTCAGCGTGCCGGCAGGGAACCCGGCACAGAGCGCATCGACCGCATCCAGACCCGCTTTCAGCCTGCCGCGCACTTCGGAAGAAATGTGCATCACATGACTGAACCGCTCAATCACGAAGCTCTCCGTGACTCGTACGCTGCCGAGTTCGGAGACGCGGCCCACATCATTGCGGCCGAGATCGATCAGCATCAGATGCTCGGCCCGTTCCTTGGGGTCGGCAAGAAGCTCCTGTTCCAGCGCCTTATCTTCCTGCGGGGTTGCGCCGCGCCGTCTGGTGCCGGCAAGGGGACGGATCGTGACTTCCCCATCGCGCAGGCGAACCATGATTTCCGGGCTGCTGCCGACTACGGCAAAGCCGTCGAAAGCCAGATGATACAGGAACGGGGCCGGGTTGATCCTTCGCAAGGCCCGATACAGGGCGAGCGGTGGCAGGGAGAAGGGTGTTGAGAAGCGCTGGCTCGGCACGACCTGAAACACATCTCCGGCACGGATATAGTCGATCGCCCGCACGACACCGGCCTCGAAATCCTCGCGGCTGATATTGGAGGAAGGCTCGATCGTGCCGCCGCCATCCTGAGGCGCGCCTGTCATCATGGCACAGGCAGGCAGAGGACCCGCCAGACGGGTGAGGGCAGCCGTGATTGTTGCGCAGGCCCGTTCATAAGCGTCCCGTGCGCTGATATCCGAGCGCGGGAAGAGAGGCGCCGCGAGGGTCAGGCCATCCTTGACCGTATCGAAAATCGCCATCAGGGAAGGGCGGCCCAGAATGGCTTCCGGCACGTCCAATATGGTCTGATTTTTGGTGGGCAGCACTTCCATCTGCCGCACCATGTCATAGCCGAGATAGCCGACCAGCCCGGCCGCCATGGCGGGCAGACCATCCGGGATATCCAGCCTGGTCTCGGCGATCAGGCGTCGCAGACTATCCAGCGGTGCGTCCGGTTCGGGTGTGAATGAGTCGGCGTCGGTCAGGGCGGACCGGTTGATTTCAGCCTGACCATTCCGGCACCGCCACAGCAGATCGGGGCGCAGGCCGATAATGGAATACCGCCCGCGCGTGGCGCCTCCCTCGACACTTTCCAGCAAGAAAGAGTTCGGCTCCCCGTTGGCCAGCTTCAGATAGGCGGAGACCGGTGTTTCCAGATCGGCCACTGCCTGCGCCCAGACCAGCACGCCCTCACCACGATCATAGGCGGCCTGGACGGTTTCGAAATCCGGGAAAAAAGGCGGGGGCGTCATTGTTGCATAATCCGTTGCAGCAGAGCGTTATTGACCCGCGCATCGGCTTTGGACCGCAGCGATGCGAGGAATGTATTTTCCAGATCCTCGGCCAGCCCTTGCGTGATTTGTTCCCGTGCCTGCGAGAAGGCAGCAGGGTCGTCCTTTTCGGTCGGGCTGAGAATACGGGTCAGGCGGATGATCGCGAAGCCATCCGGCGTGTTCACCATGGTAGAGTCATTGAGCTTGAGGGCAAACAAGGCGCGCCGGGTGTCGGCACTGACATCGCCGGTTTCGCCTTTACGTGTCAGCAGGGGAATCTGCTTCAGCGTGCCGCCGGAGAGGGTGACGGCATCAGCCACCGACTTTCCCTCCTGCAGGGCGAGCATGGCACGGGTAGCGGCCTCTTCCTGACTGTGGTGGCGTTTATCCTGTATCCAGTCCGCGGTCACTTCGGCCTTGACCTCCGGGAAAGGACGCAGGGCGCCGGGAATAATGTCCTCTACCTGCACGGCGAAATAGGTGGTTGGTCCGGCCGGCGTACCCGGCTGGCTTTGCGGTGTCACGGGTACCAGATGGGGCGCATCACCTTTTTTCATGGAGAACGCGGCGGTGATGAGTGCCTGTTTCAACTGGTCCGAGCCGGGGATGGGGGCCGGGGTGCCTTCGCGTGTATTGCCTTGCATGTCCAGCTGACCAGAGATCGCTGCCACAGCATCGGCATCCGGCAGCTTGTCATCCAGCGTCGATCCCTGCGCAAACGCCTCGTCCAGATGGGAGGAGCGGTCATAGATCTGCTCCATGGCGCGCTGGGTGGAGAGAATCTGCTTAATCTCCTCCTTCATCTCCTCGAAGCTGCGATGGGTGGCAGGCTGGATTTTGCCGACACGCACGACATGCCAGCCAAGCGAATCGTGAACCGGCCCGGCAATCTGATCGGTTTTCGTGGTCTCGAAAGCCAGAGGCATGAGATCAGGCACCGGCAGCTGTTGCTTTGTGATGCCGGTCAGTTCCACTGCACTGCCGCCATCGCTGTTGGCCAGAGCACTGATCTTTTTCCAGTCGGCACCGTTGTCCCATTGCTCTGCCAGCGCTTTGGCCTTTGCTTCATCCGGCACCAGAACGATGCTGACATCCCGCTTTTCCGGTGTGTCGAAATGGATGCCATTCGCGTCGTACCAGGCACGGAGGTCTTTTTCCGGCACCTCTATGGCTTTGGCGACCGTTTCCGGGGTCAGGACGATAGCCTTGATCCGACGGTATTCCGGGGCGGTATAGCGTGCGGGATGATTGGCCCAGTAACGTTCCAGCTGCTTGTCAGTCGGCTGGGGCGGGGCGGGTGCTGCGGAGACCGGGACTTCGATCATGTCTCCGCTGCGCTGCTCCTTCTGCCAGGCGAAGAGCGGAGCCACCAGAATTTTGGGGGCGCTGGCTCCGGCGCGGATCGCGTCCAGAAGCTGCCGTTCCGTTATAGTGCGCCGCAAATAGGCGACATAGCTGTCTTCCGTCAGCCCCACACTGTTCAGCACCGCCTGAAAGCGTGCCTGATCAAACTGGCCCTGATCGTTTTTAAAGGCAGGCATAGCGTAGGTCGCCTGCCGGATATCGGCATCCGGTGTGGTCAGCCCCATTTTTCTGGTCAGGTCATCCAGCACTGTCTCCGTCACCATCTGCTGCAAAGCCTGCTGGGCCACCATTTTGCGGATGTCGGGCGGCACGTCCTGCCGTCCCCCGCCCATCTGCTGGCGCACGCGATTCAGCTCTCTCTGGTAGGTGGCCTGAAAAGCCTGAGGTTCGATCCGGCTGCCATTGACGGTGACGAGTGCGCCGCCCCCGGTGGCCTGGGTCCAGACATCGGAGAATCCCCATCCCACGAAGGCCAGCACCAGAAGGCCGAACAACAGGCGCACAGGCCACGCATTGAGAGAGTTTCGAAAGGTAGCGAGCATGGGGCAGGTATCCATGGAGCGTATGAGGGCCGGCACCATAATGCGGCTTGACCGTCAGGGAAATGGTCTCGCTGGTCCTGATAAAGCCTGGTTGCATTTTGCGTCTTGCTGGAAACCCCCTTACTGAGAGACCGTCCATGCCGCAGAAAGACGGTTGTTAGATTTCGGAAGGGTCCCGATACGCCATGCGCCAGCTGATTGCCGGAAACTGGAAAATGAACGGGCTGCGCAGTACGTCGGAGTCGTTGTTGCAGGCCCTGCGGGATGCGGCTCCTCACGCGCTGCGGAATTGCGACATGCTGATCTGCCCGCCTGCGACACTGATTGCACAGGCGGCATCGGTTCTGGCCGGTAGCGGGATTGAGGTCGGGGCGCAGGATTGTCATATGGCCCGCTCCGGCGCGCATACGGGCGATCTGTCTGCGGAAATGCTGGTTGAGGCAGGCGCGCACTGGGTGATTCTGGGTCATTCCGAGCGCCGCCGCGATCATGGTGAATTGAGCGAAACGGTGCGTGAGAAAGTCATCGCAGCTCGTCAGTTCGGTCTGACCCCGATTGTCTGTGTCGGTGAAACGGAGGATGAGCGTGCCTCCGGCCGGGAAACGGAGATTGTTGGCTGGCAGATCAAGGGCAGCCTGCCGGACGGGTTTGCAGCGGACTCGAATGGCGTTATCGCCTACGAGCCGGTCTGGGCCATCGGTACCGGGCGCACAGCGACGGTAGAGGATGTGGCCATGATGCATGCCTTCATCCGGGAGGAACTGGTTCGCCAGTTTGGAGAAGCCGGGCGGGGCGTCCGGATTTTATATGGCGGCTCGGTCAAGCCGGAGAATGCGGCCAGCCTGCTGCGCGTGCCGGAGGTTGGTGGTGCGCTGGTCGGGGGGGCGAGCCTGTCGGCACAGGATTTTCTGGCCATTGCTGAGGCTTCTGCCTGACCGAAAGCCGGCATGCAGGAAGGGGCGGGCATACCGGCATGGGGGATGTCTGCATTTTGCGTAACGGAATGCTTTGCAGAGTCCGGGCATATCTGTAGAAACCGCGCCGGTTACCTGCTGAGGTCATCCCGTTACGGTCACCCCGTGGTCACAGGGCCTTTGTCATGTCGGCATGATGGCTTTGAAAGACGATCCTCGGCTCTGACCGTGCTATATGGTTGGAAAGATCATCTGGAATAACCGGCCCCCGGCCGCGAAAGGCTGCTTATGAATACCGTGCTGCTGATAATCCACCTGTTCGTGACTCTGGCGCTGATCGGCGTGGTTCTGATCCAGCGCAGCGAAGGGGGCGGTCTGGGCATTGGCGGCTCCCAGGGAATGGGATCGTTCATGAGCGGTCGCGGCACCGCCAATCTGCTGACACGCACCACGGCGATTCTGGCGACGCTGTTCATGCTGCTTTCTTTGACGCTTGCGCTGCTCAATCGCGGTACGGCGGGTGTCGGCCATTCCGTACTGTTCGGTCAGGGCACGCCTGCTGCACCTTCCAGCCCGTCATTGCCCGCTGCCCCGCCTGCGCATCCCCCCGCCGGTAGCCAGCCTGCCGCGCCGGATGCAAAGACGGCTGTTCCCAAGACTCCTTCGGCACCACAGGTGCCGGCGAATTGATGATGGGCGCGTCTCCTCACGCACAGTGTTTGTTCCGTTCCTTTGCCACAGAAGATTGAGATCTCATGACGCGGTTTGTATTCATCACCGGCGGCGTGGTTTCTTCCCTCGGGAAAGGAATCGCTTCGGCGGCCCTTGGGGCGCTATTACAGGCGCGTGGTTATTCCGTCCGTCTGCGGAAGCTTGATCCTTATCTCAATGTCGATCCGGGCACGATGAGTCCGTATCAGCATGGTGAAGTGTTCGTGACCGATGACGGGGCGGAAACCGACCTCGATCTCGGCCATTACGAGCGTTTTACCGGTGTGCATGCCCGCAAATCCGATAATGCGACCACCGGGCGTATCTATTCCGATGTGATCGCGCGGGAGCGGCGCGGCGATTATCTGGGTGCCACGGTGCAGGTGATCCCGCACATCACCGATGCGATCAAAGATGCGGTGACACGTGATCTGAACCAGGATCTCGATTTCGCCCTGATCGAAATCGGTGGAACGGTCGGCGACATTGAAAGCCTGCCTTTCCTTGAGGCGATCCGTCAGCTCGGCAACGAGCTTGGCCCGTCACGCACCATGTTCGTACATCTGACGCTGGTGCCCTATATTCCTTCCGCGGGGGAGCTGAAGACCAAACCGACCCAGCATTCGGTGAAGGAACTTCAGAATGTCGGTATCCAGCCCAACATGCTGCTGTGCCGCTGTGACCGTCTGATCCCGGAAAACGAGCGTCGCAAGATCGCCAATTTCTGCAATGTGCGTCAGGAAGCGGTCGTCTCGGCATTGGATGTCGATACCATTTATTCCGTGCCGATCCGCTATCATGAGGAAGGCATGGACCGGGAGGTTCTGCGGCACTTCAATCTTCCGATTGGGGGGGAGCCGGATCTGACCCGCTGGCGAGAAATCGCCGATGTTGTGCGCGCCCCTGATGGCGTGGTGAAGATCGCGATCGTCGGTAAATACATCACCCTGCTCGACAGCTATAAGAGCCTCGCCGAGGCGCTGGTTCATGGCGGTATCGCCAATCGTGTCAAGGTCGAGATCGACTGGGTGGATAGCCAGATTTTTGAACAGGCCGACTCCGTGCAGCGCCTGGAAGGGGTGCACGGTATTCTGGTGCCGGGCGGCTTCGGTGAGCGTGGAGCCGAAGGCAAGATCGAGGCGGTGCGCTTTGCCCGTGAACACAAGGTTCCGTTCCTGGGAATCTGCTTCGGCATGCAGATGGCGGTGATTGAGGCGGCACGGAACCTGGCCGGGCTGCCGGATGCGTCCTCCACCGAATTCGGCCCGTGTGAGGTGCCGATTGTCGGCCTGATGACCGAATGGGCGCGGGGGAATGATCTGGAGCGCCGTTCGGCATCCGGTGATCTGGGTGGCACGATGCGGCTGGGTTCCTATCCGGCGGCGCTGATCGAGGGATCGCTGGCCCGTGAAACCTATGGTGGTGTGCCGGTGGTGCAGGAGCGTCATCGCCATCGCTATGAGGTGAACATCCATTACCGGGAGCAGCTGGAAGCCGTCGGCCTGCGCTTCTCCGGTCTCTCTCCGGATGGGGTGCTGCCGGAGATCGTCGAATATGCCGATCATCCATGGTTCGTTGGCGTGCAGTATCATCCGGAGCTGAAATCCAAGCCGTTTGATCCGCACCCGTTATTCTCCGGTTTTGTGGCCGCTGCGGTCCGGCAGGCGCGTCTTGTCTGATCGCGGTGAGAATGGGCAGGCGCGGATTGTCACGGTCGGCAATGTGCGCTTCGGCAATGATCTTCCCTTCGTTCTGATCGCGGGGCCGTGCCAGATTGAAAGCCGCGCACATGCGGAAGGTGTGGCGGCGGAACTGCATGCGATCTGTGCGCGGCTGGACATCCCGTTGGTGTTCAAGGCCAGCTACGACAAAGCCAACCGAACCAGTGTCGGTGGCGCGCGTGGGGTCGGGATGGAGCGCGGCCTCGATATTCTGGCCGGGATCAGGGAGCGCTTCGACATTCCGGTGCTGACCGATATTCATGATATCGGGCAGTGCAAACCGGCGGCAGAAGCCGTCGATATTCTGCAAATCCCGGCTTTTCTGTGTCGTCAGACCGATCTGCTTCTGGCAGCCGGAGAAACCGGTCGCACGATCAATGTCAAGAAAGGGCAGTTTCTGGCCCCTTGGGACATGCGGAACGTAGCTGCGAAAATTGCGTCGACCGGCAATCACAATCTGCTGTTGACGGAGCGTGGCGCCAGTTTCGGCTATAACACGCTGGTCACGGATTTCCGCGCGCTGCCGATCATGGCGCAGACCGGCTATCCGGTGGTGTTCGATGCCACGCATTCAGTGCAGCAGCCGGGTGGTCAGGGCACGGCATCGGGCGGAGACCGTACCTTCGCTCCGATTTTGGCACGCGCAGCTCTGGCCGTCGGCGTTGCCTCCGTGTTCATCGAATGCCATCCCGATCCGGATCGGGCACCGAGCGATGGTCCGAATATGATCCCGCTCGACCAGATGGAGGAAACCCTCCGCCGGTTGAAGCAATTCGATGTGCTCGGCAAGGCTGGCTGAAGCCAGAGCCTATGATCACGCAACGGGAGGGGAAACAAGCATGACCGCCGATAAACCCCTCCGTTATTGGCAGGATATGAGTTGGCCCGAGATTGCCGCCCTCGATAAGCAGGCCGCCATTGCTGTTCTGCCTGTTGCGGCGGTGGAACAGCATGGGCCGCATCTGCCGTTATGGGTCGATGCAGCCATTAATGAGGGGCTGCTGAAGCTTGCTCTCGATCGCGTGCCCGACGACATGCAGGTGCTGGCACTGCCGATGCAGGCGGTGGGATGGAGTGAGGAGCATATCGCTTTTCCCGGTACGCTGACCCTCTCCGCGGATACGCTGTTGGCTGTATTGCGGGATCTGGGGGCCAGTGTGGCGCGTGCCGGGTTCAGGCGTCTGGTGTTTCTGAATTCTCATGGCGGGCAGCCGCAGATTCTCGATATCGTGGCGCGGGAGCTTCGTATCCGTTTCGGCATGTTCGTCACAGTGTGTGGCTGGACCAAGCTCGGTGTGCCGGATGGTCTATTCTCGCCGCTGGAACGGTCGACGGGCATCCATGGGGGGGCGCTGGAAACATCCCTGATGATGCATCTGCGGCCTGATCAATTGCGCCTGTCACGGATCGATGATTTCGTGCCGGCGCATCGTGATGATTCTCATCGGCATCTGTCGGCGACAGGACGGATTCCCTATGCCTGGACGGCGCAGGATCTGAATCCCGGCGGAGCATGCGGGGATGCCAGAGCGGCCAGTGCAGAGAAAGGACGTATTCTGGCCGAGCATCTGGCCAGTCAATTCGTCAGCCTGCTGCATGAGGTTGAAAAATTCGATCTGGCCCGGTTGCAGGAGACGATTGATTCATCGCTTGTAAAACGGCAGTGAAACGAAATCCGGGACAGGATGTTGTAACCCGGATCGGCCTTATCAGGGCGACAACATCAGGACAGGATGCAGACGATGACGCTGGTTGACAGGAGCGGCTTCGACAGGACGGGCCGGTTCAGGAGTTGCAGTCGGCGAATAGCGGGCATTCTGAGCGTGGCGGCATTGCTGTTGCTGACAGCCTGTTTTCATCATCCGGCGCAGAATTACTTCATATTCTTTGCCCCCGATGCGTCTCAACCGAAAACGGACAGCCTGCCGATTTTGAAAGTGGCGGTGACCTACGCCAAGGATCATCCCGATCAGAATATCATTGTGGTCGGCTATACGGACCCTGTCGGCTCGGCCAAGGATAATCATGATCTGTCTGAAGAGCGTGCCGACACCATTCGCAAGGATCTGATCAAGGCCGGTATTCCGCAGGCCCGGATCACAGCGCGCGGTCATGGACAGACCCAGCCGGAATGGAACAATCAGGAAAGCCGCCGGGTCGAGATCAGATTCGAGCACCCCTGACAAGAGACTGGATCATGAAACAGTCTTCTGGCGCAGTTCTGTTTGTCTGTCTGGGTAATATATGCCGCTCTCCATTGGCAGAGGCTGCTTTTCGGAGGGAGGCGCAGCGTGCCGGCCTGACGGTAGATATTGATTCTGCCGGGACGGGAGGTTGGCACGCAGGAGAACCCCCTGATCCCCGTGCGCAGACCATAGCGTGGCGTCATGGAGTGGATATTTCTGACTATCGGGCGAGACAGATCAGCGCGGATGATTTTAAGCGTTTTACCCATATCATTGCATTGGACCGCGACAATCTGGCGGCCTTGCGCCGTTTGCGCCCGAAGGACTGCCTGGCTTCCCTCAGCCTGCTTTTGGATGAAGTGCCCGGACGGGAGGGACAGTCGGTCGCCGACCCGTATTATGGCGGCCTGAAAGATTTCGAGGTTACCTGGGCCGATGTATCGGCGGGCGCAGCGAGTTTGGCACTGCGCCTGTTGCGGGGGCGGAATACACCATCCGACTAAGGGGCACTTTCACAGTCTTCTATACCTGCCCCTATGACGACGGGGCCAAGTCCGTTGCTCTGTGATCTGCAACCGGTAGTGGCATTGCTTTTTCCCGGACCAATTGAGGCCGAGGAATTGCTTCCGGCCGATGCGGCTGAGGAAGAGGGGAGCATGGCAGGCGTGCTAGTTGCCGTGCTGCCGCCATTATTCATGGCCGCGGGATAGGCGGCCGGGTTCGTATTCGTCATCACGGCGCTGCCTTCCGCCGGGCGTGCAGCGGTATCGTCCGTGGCACGATTCACGGCACTGGTTGCAGGGCGGCTGGCTGTTTCAGTGGTCGGGCTACTCTGCTGCACAGTGGTTTGTGCCGCAGTCTGGGGAGACGAACTTTGGACAGATGATGAAGTGGCTGTCTGGGCCGGGCAGGGTAAGGAAAGAAGACTGCCTGCCAGAAAAACCGGAATGGAAACAAACAGGGCGGTGCTGATCCCCCTGCACCGGGAATGCTGTTTCAGTCTGCTCATAGTCTGCCTCCCTGTTTCACATGGGCCGTGAGAAGAACGGTTCAACCGGCATCCAGATTGCGCAGGGCATCTCCCCGGCCGAACAGACGCAGCAGGGAGCGTGCAGCCAGTCCACGAGGGCCGGTCAGGCCGGGGTCCTGATCCAGCAGATAGGCCGCATCCCGGCTGGCGATGCGCAACAGCGCTGCATGGCGGTCCGTATCGGCCAGCCGCCAGGAGGGCAGGCCCGATTGTCGCTTCCCAAGCAGATCGCCTCCTCCCCGCAGGCGGAAATCCTCATCGGCGATCAGGAAGCCATCTTCCGTGTCCCGCAGTAATGTCAGACGGCGGCGCGCGGTTTCGCTCATGCCGTCTTCATGCAACAGCAGGCAGAAACTGGCCGCAGCACCACGGCCGACCCGCCCGCGCAACTGATGCAGCTGCGCCAGCCCGAACCGCTCGGCATGCTCTACCACCATGATGCTGGCTTCCGGTACGTCTACGCCGACTTCCACCACAGTCGTTGCCACCAGCAGGCTGGTGCGGCCCGCGGCGAATTCGGACAGCGCCGCCTCTCGTTCGGCACTGTCCTGTTGGCCATGCGCCAGACCGACCTTCTCGCCAAACCTGGCACGCAGCACGGCAAAACGCTCCTCTGCCGCGGCCATGTCGCTGACGGCGCTTTCGCTGACCAGTGGACAGACCCAGTAGACGCGGTCGCCCTTGTCCAGCGCCCGGCCGATACCGTCGATGACGGCGTCCAGTTTGCTCAGAGGGTGCAGGGTGGTGCGGATGGGTTGGCGCCCAGCCGGTTTTTCGGTCAGGCGGCTGACATCCATCTCACCCCATTGCGTCAGCAGCAGGGTGCGGGGGATCGGGGTGGCGGTCATCACCAGCACATCGGTCCGGCTGCCTTTGCTGCCCAGCATGCCGCGTTGCTCGACCCCGAAGCGATGCTGCTCGTCAATCACGGCGAGGCCGAGATCACGATACTGCACACTGTCCTGAAACAGCGCATGGGTCCCGACGATGATCTTGATGCGCCCGGCCTGGATGCCCAGCAGCAGATTGCGCCTCGCCACCCCTTTGACCGAGCCGGTGAGCAATCCGACCTGTACGGGGGAAAGTTTCGACAGGGTGCGGTAATGCTGTTGCGCCAGTAATTCCGTGGGCGCCATCATGGCTGCCTGCGTACCCGCCTCTACCGCACGCAGCATCGCCATCAGCGCTACCAGCGTTTTGCCGGCGCCGACATCGCCCTGCAACAGCCGCAGCATGCGCCTTGGGGCCGCCATATCGCCGTCAATTTCCGACAGGGCCTGAAGCTGCGAACCGGTCATGGGCTTGCCGAACCGGATGAGAGCTTCTTCCCGCAGGGTATTGTCGCCGGAGAGAGACCGGCCCGGGCGCTGTCGCTCGCGGCGTTTCATCCATGCCATGGCCAGCTGGTGGGCGAACAACTCGTCATAGGCCAGCCGGTCATGCGGGGACTGATCCGGTATCTGCTCCGGCTGATGCAGCGCATGCAGCGCGGCACCGAAACAGGGCCAGGATTTCTTCGCCAGCAGATGCGGATCAATCCATTCCGGAAAATCGGGCAGGCAGCCAAGTGCTTCTTTCAGCGCACGCCGGATCTGGCCCGGAAACAGTCCGGCCGTAAGCGGCCAGACCGGCTCGATGGCTGGAATGGTGTCCATCTGGGTGATGGGGACGATATGGTCAGGATGGGGAAAGGTGATTTTTTCACCGAACCGGTCGGCCTTGCCGGAAACTGCGACCCGGGTGCCGATCGGCAAACGATCCAACCGGGCGCGGCTGAAGAACACGATATCTGCCTCGCATCCCTCCCGGTCCATGACTTTCACACGCCATGGCTGCCGTCTGGTAGCCGGAGCATGATGCGCCACGACGTCCAGCGCGATCGTCACCACTGTGCCGGGTTGAGCTTCCCGCAAAGCGCTGATGGCTGTACGACGGGTGAACCCATCCGGCAGGTGAAACAGAAGATCCAGCACGCGTGGACCGCCGCAGGCTTTCTCCAGCAGCGGGGCAAGAGTCGGACCGATGCCGGGCAGGGAGGTCAACGGAGCGAACAGGGTGGAAAAAGGATCGCTCTCCACCGGTGCGTGATCTCCCTGATGTGAACCGGTATTTTACACTGAATCGCAGATCATGACCGGATCGTTGACATGGCGGGCTGACAAAACCTGCCATGCGGCTATATGAACCGGCCTGATGGTCCATGAAACCCCCCTTTCCGATCTTTCCCCTGTTCCTGATCCCGCTCTGGAATCACGACGCCGTCGTTTGCTGTTCCGTGCCACGCATCGTGGCACGCATGAGAACGACATTCTGATTGGCGGTTATGTCGCGGCCCGTCTGGAACAGTTTTCCGAAGCGGAGCTGGATGCGTTGGAAGCAATCATGGATCTGCCCGATCCTGACCTTGCGGACTGGCTGACCGGGCGCAGGCCGATCCCGCCGGATCATGACACCTCTTTGCTCCGTGCGATGAAGGACGCCGCCGGACGTTGAACGGAGACCCGCGATGCTGACAGTTTACGGTGCTCCCGAGGGTTGGGATGCGGTTCTGATCAATCGCCGCCGTCAGGAGACGGGTGGGGTGATCGTGCATGTGGCGCGGGATGATGCCCGTGTGGCGCGTCTGGCCGAGGCGCTGCGGTTTTTTGCGCCAAAGGTCGAGGTGCTGACTTTCCCCGCCTGGGATTGTCTGCCGTACGACCGTGTTTCCCCTAATCCGGAGCTGGTCAGTGAACGTGTTGCCACGCTGGCGCGGCTGGCGGAGATGCCTGATTCTCCGCGAATCGTGCTGACGACATTCAATGCGCTGGTGCAGCGTGTGCCGCCACGGGGCCAGTTTCATGGCACGGGGCTTGATCTGGGGGTAGGCGATCTGGCCGACCCGGATGAGATGGCGCGGTTTTTGGACCAGCACGGCTATGTGCGCGCCGGCACGGTCATGGAGGCCGGGGAATACGCTCTGCGGGGTGGAATCGTCGATATTTTCCCCTCCGGTGAGGCTGAGCCGATCAGGCTCGACCTGTTCGGCGATCAGATTGAAAGCATCCGCCGCTTCGACCCCACTACCCAGCGCAGCGGTGAGGCGGTGGAGCGGCTGGTGTTGCGACCGGTCAGCGAAATTCCCCTCGACAAGGACAGTATTACCCGTTTTCGCACTGCCTGGCGGGAGGTATTCGGTCAGGACGCGGCGCAGGATCCGATCTATCTGAGCATTTCCGATGGGCGGCGTCATGCCGGTATGGAGCATTGGGCACCCCTGTTTCACGAAAGCATGGAAACCCTTCTGGACTATGTGCCCGGCGCGGTGGTGAGTCTGGACCATCAGGGCGAGGATGTTCTGCAATCCCGTCTTGAGATGATCGAGGATCATTTTCATGCCCGCCATGCTCCGGTGCGGGAGGGCGAAACACCCTATCGGGCCTTGTCACCGGAGCGGCTCTATCTGACCCGTGCCGAATGGGATGCGGCGATCAATCCGCGGCAGCCGGTGATTTTTTCCGTGTTCGACCGGCCGGATGGAGCACAGGGCGTGGATGGCGGTGGCCGCTCCGGTGCGCTCTTCGCGAAAACAGCCGCGACTGAAGGCGGCAATTCCTTTCAGCAATTGCGGGATGCATCCCAGCAATGGGCGAAAGATGGCCGGAGACTGATCGTGGCCGCATGGTCGCGCGGCTCCCGCGAGCGGCTGATGCATCTGCTGCGTGAGAACGGCATAAAGGCAGAGACCGCCGGAACGTTCGAGGGCGCGCGCAACCTGCCCTTCGATACGGCGGCGATGGTGGTGCTGGGGCTGGAACGCGGATTTCTGGCCGAAAAAATCGGTGTGGTCAGCGAACAGGATCTGTTGGGCGAGCGTATCGCCCGTCCGCCGCGCAAGCGCAAAAGAGCGGACCAGTTTATCGCCGAGGCCACCGAAATCGCCGAGGGTGATCTGGTGGTGCATCAGGATCACGGCATTGGTCGCTATGACGGGCTGGTGACGCTGACGGTCAGTGGTGCGCCGCATGACTGTCTGCGCCTGCTGTATGACGGTAACGACAAGCTGTTCCTGCCGGTCGAGAATATCGAGATGCTGTCCCGTTTCGGTGCGGAAACGGCGGGTGTGGCGCTGGACAAGCTCGGCGGCGTCAGCTGGCAGAGCCGCAAGGCGAAGATGAAGCAGCGTATCCGCGATATGGCCGGAGAGCTGATCCGGATCGCCGCGGAGCGTAAGGTGCGTGAAGCACCGATGCTGACCCCGCAGGAAGGCGCGTGGGATGAGTTCTGTGCCCGTTTTCCATTCGCGGAGACGGAGGATCAGGCGCGGGCCATCGCCGATGTGCTGGAGGATATGGCTTCCGGGCGTCCAATGGATCGTCTGATCTGCGGCGATGTCGGGTTCGGCAAGACCGAGATCGCCTTGCGGGCGGCTTTCGTGGCGGCGATGACGGGCGCACAGGTGGCGGTGGTGGTGCCGACCACCCTGCTGGCGCGGCAGCATTACCGGACCTTCGCCAAACGGTTCGAAGGACTGCCGGTGACGGTTGCCCAGCTCTCCCGCATGGTCACGGCCAAGGAAGCCAGCCAGGTGCGGGCGGGGCTGGCGGATGGCTCGGTGAATATCGTGGTTGGCACGCATGCGCTGCTGGCCAAGACGGTCCAGTTTGCCGATCTCGGCCTGGTGATCGTGGATGAGGAGCAGCATTTCGGGGTCTCCCACAAGGAGAAGCTGAAAGCATTGCGGGCCGATGTGCATGTGCTGACGCTGACGGCAACGCCGATCCCGCGCACGCTTCAGCTCAGCCTGTCCGGGGTGCGGGAGATGAGCATCATCGCGACACCGCCCGTGGATCGGCTGGCGGTGCGCACTTTCATCATGCCATTCGACAGCGTGGTGGTCCGGGAGGCGATCCAGCGCGAGCGTTTCCGGGGTGGTCAGGTTTTCTGTGTCTGCCCGCGTCTGGAAGATCTGGGCCGTATGGCGGAACGTTTGGCGGAAATCGTGCCGGAGGCGAAGCTGATCACCGCGCATGGGCAGTTGGCCCCCACCGAGCTTGAGCGGGTGATGACCGAATTCGGTGACGGCAAGCACGATATTCTGCTGGCGACGAATATCGTCGAAAGCGGGCTGGATATGCCGGCGGTGAACACGATCATCATCCATCGTGCCGATATGTTCGGTCTGGGGCAGCTTTATCAGCTGCGCGGACGGGTCGGGCGTGGCAAGCAGCGTGGCTATGCCTACCTGACCTGGCCGCAGGCGCATCGTCTGTCGGTCGCGGCGGAAAAGCGGCTGGAAGTGATGCAGACGCTGGATACGCTGGGGGCAGGCTTTACGCTTGCCAGCCACGATCTGGATATTCGCGGTGCGGGTAATCTGCTGGGTGACGAACAGTCCGGCCATATCCGCGAGGTCGGGATCGAGCTTTATCAGCAGATGCTGGAAGATGCGGTCGCTGATATGCGCCATGCCAGCCATCGGGAGTCGGCACGCGACTGGACGCCGAATATCGGTCTGGGTCTGCCGGTGCTGATCCCGGAAACCTATGTGCGCGATCTGCCGGTGCGCCTTGGCCTGTATCGTCGCATCGGTGCGCTGGCATCGGATGCGGAGACCGAAGCCATGGCGGCGGAACTGGTGGACCGGTTCGGCCCCATGCCGGAGGAGGTCGAAAACTTGCTTCAGGTGGTATCGCTCAAACGGCAGTGCCGTCTGGCCGGGGTGGAGAAGCTGGAGGCCGGGCCGAAAGGCATGGTGGTACAGTTCCGGGGCAATCATTTTGCCAACCCGGCCGGTCTGATCGCCTGGCTCGCCAGTGTTCAGGGACCGGGGGGTGTTCCGGGGCAGGGCCTCAAATTGCGGCCTGATCACAAGCTGGCGCTGGTCTACGACATGACTGTGGCAGAGCGTGTGCAGGTTGCGAAAACCCTGCTGGGCAATCTTGTTCGCTTGACGCAACAGGCGCAGGCGGCATGATCTGCGGATGAAACATCCGAATGGCTCCCTACTGCATGTTCTGGTTGGACGCTCTGCTCCACTGGGGGAGCGGCAGGTGCCGAGCGCGATCGACAAGCGCCCGGTTGCGGGGGCCTTGCAGGCATATCGGAACGGGTTCGCTGAGGACGATCAGGCGGATCGCCGCGTGCATGGCGGCCCCGACAAGGCGCTGCATCACTACCCGGTCGAGCATTATGCCATGTGGCGACAGGAAGAAGGGGAACACCCTTTGCTGCGTCCCGGCGGCTTTGGCGAGAATTTATCCTCCCTCGGTATCATGGAGGAGGATGTGGCGCTTGGGGATGTGTTCCGCCTTGGGGGTGCCTTGCTGGAGGTCTCGCAGTCGCGTCAGCCTTGCTGGAAGCTGAATGCACGCTTCGGCCTCAGAAAAATGGCGCTGCGTGTGCAGGAAACCGGGCGTACGGGCTGGTATTATCGGGTGCTGGAAGAAGGGATGATTCGTGCCGGGGATCAGTTCCAGCTTCTTGAACGCCGCTCTCCAGAATGGACGCTGCGGCGCGTATGGAACGTGCTGTATGTCGATTCACTGAACCGGGATGAGCTGTCGGAGATGGCCGCGCTGCCGCATCTGCCGGAAGGCTGGCAACGCGCCGTGCTGCGCCGGCTGGAAGTCGGGGTGGTCGAGGACTGGTCATCCCGCCTGAATGGATGAAGCGTTTATCCTCAGCCCTCGTTTTCAAGCGCGCGGCATCGTGCGTAGAGATCGAAATTGTCCTTTTCCAACCCGGCAATTCTCGCTTCCAGCGCTGCAATGCGGGCAGCCATTGCCTGCACGGGAATTTTGATCGGGATATGCGCCGCACAGTTTGAATCCCAGGCGGTGACATGCATGATAAAGGCCTGAAGCGGATGCCCGGCATAGGAATCGACGCGCAGCCTGTCCAGCAAAGCGGGGTCGTCATCAACCATACGAGCCTCACCCCATATCTTGACCCTGTGGCGTTCCTCATAATCCATCAGAAACAGGCAGCATTTTGGATTTTCCGACAGATTGCCGGTGGTGATGTACTGCCGGTTTCCCTTCAGATCGGCAAAGCCCAGCGTTGAACTGTCCAGAACCCGCAGAAAACCGACTGCTCCACCACGGTGCTGTAGGTAAGGCTGTCCATTGGCGCTGGAGGTCGCGAGGTAAAAGCTGTCCCGTTCGGCAATGAAATCGGCAAGAGGCTGGTCAATGCTGGATCGGAATGTTTTCTGGCGGAGCGCCTGATAGGAGCCGAATCGTTTCTGGGCGTTCTCCGTTGCCTGAGAAAACACAGTCTGGCGGGTGCTGGTCGAAGCAGAAGACTGAATATCCTGAGCTGTCATGCTTTCTGCCGGAGGTTCAGTGCGGGTCATATTTTTTTATCACAAGCCGGTGAGGAAAAAAGACAAAGTAAAATCTCGCCCCATTGCGATCTGGCACGTTACACTCAGAATGCAACGAGAACAGGGGGCCGTATCATGGCGCATGACAATAATCTGATTGCCATGATCGTGATCGGTTTCGGTCTGGCCTTTCTGTTTGGAACAGCGGCGCATCGGCTGCGCCTGCCTCCGCTGGTCGGGTATCTGTTGGCGGGCGTGGCGCTGGGGCCTTTTACGCCGGGCTTTGTTGCGGATCAGACACTCAGTTCGCAACTGGCTGAAATCGGTGTGATTCTGTTGATGTTCGGCACGGGGCTGCATTTTTCCGTCAAGGATTTGCAGGCCGTTAAAAATATTGCTGTGCCGGGCGCCTTGTTGCAGGTTTCCTGTACCAGCCTGCTGGGATTTGGTGCTGCGTTATTGTTCGGCTGGTCGGTGGGGGCGGCGATCGTCTTTGGCTTCTGCCTTTCTGTCGCCAGTACTGTCGTGCTGATGCGTGCCCTGCAGGACCGCCACCTGATGGAAACAGCCAAGGGGCGTCATGCCATTGGTTGGCTGATTATCCAGGATCTGGTCACTGTCCTTATTCTGGTGCTGCTGCCTGCACTGACCGGAGTACTGAAGGGTGGAAAGATTGATGTTCTGCCGTTGCTGGAAACCATCGGTCTGACGCTTGGCAAAGTCATCGCTTTCATCGTGCTGATGATGGTGATCGGCAAGCGCGTGATCCCCATGGTGCTGCACTATGCCGCGCATACCGGTTCGCGCGAGATTTTCCGTCTGGCGGTGCTGGCGATTGCCTTGAGCGTTGCATTCACGGCTTCTGAACTGTTCGGCGTCTCCTTCGCATTGGGAGCATTTTTTGCCGGCGTGGTGCTGAGCGAAAGTCAGCTCAGCCAACGCGCGGCAGAGGAAAGCCTGCCGCTGCGTGATGCGTTTGCAGTGCTGTTTTTCGTTTCCGTTGGTATGCTGGTCAATCCGTCTATCCTGATCCGTCAGCCGGTGGAGGTGATGGTTACGGTTGCGGTGGTTGTGATTGGCACGCCGCTGGTGACATTTTTGATCCTGCGCGCCCTTCGCCAGTCCATGAGTGCATCGATGATGATTGCCGCCGGGCTGGGGCAGATTGGCGAATTCTCCTTCATTCTGGCATCGCTCGGTGTTTCTCTGGGGCTGATGCCGAAGGAGGGACAGGATATGATCCTGGGTGCCTCCATCATCTCGATCTTCCTCAATCCTCTGCTGTTTTCCTTCTATGAGCGGCGACGTCAGGCCGTTGCAGCCGCTCAGCAGGAGACAGTAAGCGCGTTGACTACGCCCACAGAAGACAAGATCCCCGCTCAGCCAGAGAGCGAAGAGCCGGACGATACGCCGGTTCCAACCACCCTCCGGCAGCATGCTGTTCTGGTTGGGGCAGGCCGTGTCGGTGGCCTGATTGCCGCCGCCCTGCTGGAAGGCGGCAAGCCGCTGGTTGTCATTGAGGAAAATAACGAGCTTGCCCGTAACCTGCGCGATCATGGGGCGGATGTGTTCCTCGGCAATGCTGCCGGTGGGAATGTTCTCGATCTCGCCAATGTGACTGAAGCGAGGCTGCTGCTGATCGCGATCCCCAACGCATTCGAGGCTGGGCAGATCGTCGAGCAAGCCCGCCAGCGGAATCCGAATCTGGAGATCGTCTGCCGCGCGCATTTCGATGACGAAGTCCGCCATCTTCAGGAATACGGGGCTGATTTCGTAGTGATGGGGGAGCGTGAAATTGCGCTTGCCATGCTGAACCGGGCCGAAACGGTCGAGGTCCGGCACGATGAAAACCCCGACGAGGCCTCCCCAAGCCTCGGCTTTTCAGCTGTTGCTCCGACTGATGTCTGAGCATCAATCGGGGAGGAAGCTGGGGCAGGGGTAAGACAGCATCCATGCTCCGGCAGCCCAGCCGTTCGGTTTTGGCATAACCATGCCTTTGTGACGAAGAGTAGAGCCTGTTTTGTACAGGTCGCCTTTGTTCAATGCCAATGACCGCTATGGTCAAAAAGCGTCAGCATGGTGACCAGGTACGGTAACAAGGAGCGTTTCCTCTCATGGCTCTCTCAGCGAAGCCGGTCCAGCGTCCGGCCAATCCGCAATTTTCCTCCGGCCCATGCACCAAGCATCCCGGTTGGTCGCTCGCGGCGCTGGATGTATCCCTATTGGGTCGTAATCACCGTATGGTCGCGCCGAAGGCCCGTCTGAACGAAGTGATCCGTCGCAGCCACGCGCTGCTGGAGCTTCCGGCCGACTGGATCGTCGGGCTGGTCCCGGCCTCCGATACCGGGGCGGTGGAGATGGCGCTCTGGTCGATGCTCGGGGCGCGTGGCGTGGACGTGCTGGCCTGGGAAACCTTTACCGAAATGTGGGCTGTGGATGTCGCCACGCAGCTCAATCTGACTGATTATCGGCTGTTCCGCGCTCCATGGGGTGAACTGCCTGATCTATCCGCAGTCGATGCCCTGAACCGTGATATCGTCTTCGCCTGGAACGGTACCGCAGCCGGGGTGAAAATGCCTGATGCGAACTGGATCCCGGCTGATCGCAAGGGGTTGACGATCTGCGATGCGACCTCGGCTGCATTTGCGATGGAATTGCCATGGGACAAGCTCGATGTCGTCACATGGTCCTGGCAGAAAGTGCTGGGTGGAGAAGCCGCGCATGGGATGATCGCGTTGTCGCCTCGCGCGGTCGAGCGTTTGCTGACCTTCCAGCCGCCACGCCCCCTGCCGAAGATTTTCCGCCTGACTGAACCCGGTCCGGATGGTAAGCCTCAGTTGATTGATAGTCTTTTCCAGGGTGAGACCATCAATACTCCCTCCATGCTTTGCGTCGAGGATGCGATGTCAGCCATCGCATGGGCGGAGCATATCGGTGGTGTGAAGGCGCTGATCGCGCGCAGTCAGGCGAATTTCGCGGCGGTGGAACGCTGGGTTGCTCGCACCCCGTGGATTGATTTTCTTGCAAAGAACCCTGCTACACGCGCCACGACCTCCATCACCCTTCGTCCTGTGTCACCGTGGTTTACAGCGCTGGATGTGGTGGAACAGGCTGCGGCGGTAAAGCGGATGGTGTCGTTGATTGAGGCGGAAGGGGCCGGGTTCGACTTCGCCAATTATCGTGATGCTCCTGCCGGGTTCCGCATCTGGGGTGGGGCCACCGTTGAAACGGCTGATGTCGAATGTCTGCTGGGCTGGATCGACTGGGCCTATGCTCAGGTGCAGTCGGAATATGTGCAAAAGGCTGCCTGATCGCAGTCGCTTCAGAAGTTTGAACAAATGGGCCGGATGCAACTCTGGAGGGGGTATGCATCTGGCCCGCTGTTTGCTGCGTTCATGCCGAGCAATGTGATTGAGCAGTGAGGGCAGTATGAAGTTCCCGGCCTGGTTGGCTCCCGGTTTTCTTGCGGGATGGGTGGCTCTGACGGGGCTGACGGTCTGTCTGCCTGATAAAGCGCAGGCGGAACTGGCGGAAGGGCAGCAGGCCCCCGGTTTTTCTCTGGAGGCTGCGCTGGCCGGAAAGACCTTCCGTTTTTCTTTGGCCGAGGCGCTCAGGAGCGGTCCGGTGGTGGTCTATTTCTACCCGGCTGCTTTTACTTCCGGCTGTACGCGGGAGGCCCATGATTTCGCTGAGGCCATGCCGCGTTTCAAAGCCCAGCATGCCACGGTCATCGGGGTATCTGGGGATGCACTGACAACCCTTGAAAAGTTCTCTGAGTCCGCGTGTGGCGGGAAGTTTCCGGTGGCGGCGGATCCGGATCGTGCTGTGCTAAGGCAGTATCAGGTGCTTCCGGATGCGCTCAGCATGCATGCCACCCGTACCTCATACGTGATCGTGCCGGGTGCTGCGGGACAGCCTGGTCGGATCATCTACGTCTATACGGATGGTAATCCAGAGAAACATGTTTCCAACACCCTGCATGCCTTGCAGCAATGGCGGTCTCACCCGTCCGGCCATGAGGAACAGGTCAGGTCACACTGACGGTTCACGCGGGTTCGTGATAACGGGTATGATCCTCCGCTTTTCGGGAATGGCCTGATCCGGTCCGGCGATGACGCCTGATGAAACAGACTCAGAAGCGGGTAGAGTGGACGATGGATAACCGTTCCTTGATGATCGTGTGGTTTGTCGGAGCCGTGATCGCCCTGACGATTTACGCGCTTGACCCTGGCAGCTTGTTCGTAATGCTGGCTGAACTGGTGGAAACGGTCCAATCCCATACCATGGATCTGTTGGCGACGCTGGGGGTCCGGCTGGAGAATCTGATACGGGCATCAGCCATCGCCCTGTATTTTGTTTTTATTGTTCTCGGCTTTCTTGCTCTGCGCTCCGGATTAAAGGCGAAGGCGGCCCTGCTGGTAGTATCGGGGGTCTTTTTCATGTTGGTCGGATCTCCCGGCGGATGGGGTGTGCCGGATAATGGAGGACACTGGGGTGCCGCCTGCCTGCTGAGCGGAGCAGGTGCCCTGACCATGACAAGACGTATTCTGCTGGCCTCTCACATGGAATTGCGGGAGGGTTCTGCCGGTTGGGAGCGGAAGTTGCCTTGAAGAAACCGGCTTTGGATGCAGGACGATATGCAGGGTGAGGGCTGGCGCTAAAACCTCTTTCGCGTTTTATCTACGCGGCCCGGTTTGCGGCTTGCATTCTCTCTGGACGGTGTTTCCCGTGGCCGGGAACATCACTGGCATGAAAAGGTAAGGTCATGATGCGTCTATTCGTTTTTGCTCTGCTCACCGTCTCCGTTCTGCCTGCCATGGCGCAGGCCGCCGATACGGGCTGGAAGCCATCGAAATGCGGGGCAGAGCCGTCGGCCCCGGCCATCGACCTCAGCAACTACGCTAAATACGGCGAGAGCGTAAAAAAGGTGAACCAGTACCAGAAAGATGCACAGACCTATAATACCTGTGTCCGCAATGAGGCGAAGACGGAAATGGACGCCATCAGCAAATCCGCCGCCGCTATTCAGAAAGGTATCTGGGACAATTTCAGCAAATATAATGCGGCTTTCAAGGAAGCTGAAAGCAAGACAAAAAAGTAATTTCTGCAGAATAGCATCAGGACCGGCCCTGTTTGAATGCCGGTCCATGTTATTTACGGCCCGAATACGCGCACTGCCCGACGCCGGACAATAAAATCGGCTGGCGTGCGTGTTGTGATCTCACCGTCTGTATTAATACTGCGAGGATGTCTGGTGTGTACTTCCAGAGCCTCCTCTGACAGGGTTATGACTTCACGCCAGCGTCCCTGGGTTCCTCGCCACAGGGCCGGTAACAGGCGGATCAGCCTCCATGCGCTGTCAACTTCCAGACTCCATACATCCAGCTTGCCATCATCGATGGAGGCATCTTCGCTGACCGTCATGCCTCCGCCATAATGGCGTCCGTTACCGATGGCCAGATGAAGGGTTTTAGTGACCGTCGTCGTACCACCGTGACGGATTTCAGCATGAAAGGGACGCAGGCGCCGTGCGACACGCAGGGCTGCGATCGGGTAACCGAATATTCCAAACCGTTTTTTCGAGTCGCTGGTCAGCGCACGGGTCAGGGCGACGCCGAACCCGATACTGGCGACATTGAAAAAGGGCACTCCATTGACTTCACCCAGATCAATCCGATGCTGCTTGCCCTGTGCTATGATACGTGCCGCCTGCTCCGGGTCGGCAGGGATATTCAGTGTTCGTGCCAGATCATTCGCGGTGCCCAGCGGGATAATGCCTAAGGGAAGCTGTGTCTCCATCAGAGCCGGGGCGGCGGCATTCAGCGTTCCATCACCACCGCCGATCACAGCACAGTCGATAGAGTCGCGCAGGTGGAGCAGACTGTGGTTGATGTCATCTGGCCCCTGGCAGGATGGTATTTCGACCTTTATCCCTTGGGCTTCCAAAGCGGCGATGACTTGATCAGCCGCATTTCGTCCCTTGCGGCTTTTCCTGTTGATGAACAGGGCGGCTCGCCGTGGTGGAGCAACCTCGGCTTTATCACTCATGATGCCAGTCCGATCAGATGCAGGATGGCGGTATAGCCGAGCATCACCAGCGCAATATCGGCCACCAGCGCTACCAGAGCCATGATCCAGCCTACCGCAATCCAACGTCCATCCCGAACGAAAACACCGGTGGCAGAGACCAGCAGGGCGGAAGCGGGCAGCATATTGCCCAGTGGAATCGGCAGGATAATGAGGATTGCATTGCTCAGGCAGGCAAGCCCGGTCAGCTTCTGCCATATCCCGTCCATGGCCCAAAGCCAGCCGGGCCTGCTGTGACGGCCCAGCCAGTTCAAAGGCCGCTCCAGACGCTTCAGGACGGCATTGATATCGTGTCTTGCCATGCTTCTGCGACGCAGAAAATCAGGCATCCAGAGATGATCCCCGCGAATCATCAGACCGATGGAGATGATACAGGTAGCACCCCCGAAAACAGGTGCAGGTCCCGGTATCAGCATGGCCAGTCCAAGCAGCAACAGGATCAACCCCGGCCCGCTGCTGCCTGCATGATCGGACAGCGCACCAAGCCCGATCCGGCTGCTGGTGGGATCGGCACTGCCATCAACGATGCCATAGAGATTTGTGACGAGATTACTCTGACGGGAGGGCGGGCCAGAGGGCGGGCGAGAGGGCGGTGACGTGGCTGACGATGGCGACACGATGAAAACGGGTCTTTCTGTTGAGGATCGTAACGAGACCGTAAAGGGGTTCCGTAATCTGGAACGACTCTGGAACCATCAGGTTGCCGCATCGGCCTGTCAGATATCACGGTCAATGGCAGTGGTAATGGCTGCGGTTCGGGCTGTCATCGAGAGTGAAGCCGCACATTTCACCCTATAATTCTGCTGGACAGAGGAGAATTGCCAAACTCCTGCCTTCCTGATGGTGCTGGACGGATGCTATAGCCCCCGGCGGCATGAGTGACATCACATCCAATAAGGCGCTGCTCCCGTCGGGACTGCGCGATCTGTTGCCTCCCGAGGCGGAGGCAGAGGCCGTTTGCGTAGCGACCCTGATGGGGGTTTTCTCGGCGCATGGTTATCGCCGGGTCAAGCCGCCCCTGATAGAGTTCGAAGAAACCCTGTTCGCCGGAGCGGGTGGCGCTGTATCAGATCAGTCTTTCCGGCTGATGGACCCGGACAGCCATCGGATGATGGCGGTCAGACCCGATATCACACCCCAGATTGCGCGTATCGCGACCACAAGGCTGGCCGAGGCTGCGCGTCCGTTGCGGCTGTGCTATGCCGGGGAATGTGTGCGGGTCAGCCCCGGTTCCCTTTCCGCCGACCGTCAGGTTTCTCAGGCCGGGATAGAATTGATCGGGGTTGATACGCCTTCTGCCGATGCGGAGCTTATTCTGGTCGCACGGGAAGCTCTGGCTGCAGCCGGCCTCACGCAGGTCAGTTTCGATCTGACCCTGCCTTCTCTGGTGCCGGTGCTACTGGGGCAGGCCGGGCGTGAAGAGGGTAGTCTGAAACCCCTGCTGCATGCGTTGGATCGCAAGGATGCGGCGGAGGTGAAGAAACAGGCCGATCGCATTGTCGGGCCTGCTATCGCCGATATTCTGGGTGATCTGCTGTTATCGGCCGGTCCAGCAGACGGTGCGCTCGCCGCCTTGCAACGGGCCGCGTTGCCGGATGAGGCACAGGCTTTGGCCGAGCGTCTGGCGGCAACGGTGGGTGAAATCCAGGCCAGTGCGCCTGATCTCCGCCTGACGGTCGATCCTGTTGAATTCCGTGGCTTCCGCTATCATACCGGTATCTGCATGACGGTTTACGCCCCCGGAGGCGGTGCGCCCGGTGTGGGGCAGGAGTTGGGTGGCGGTGGCCGCTATATGTGTCAGGGGGAAGCAGGTCCGGAATCAGCATCCGGCCTGACCCTGTATCCGGAAGCCATTCTGAGGGCAGTCGCCTCCAAGCATCGCCCTGTCCGTGTATATGTTCCGGTGGGTGCCAATGCGGATCGCGCTGCGGCATTGCGGCGTCAGGGCTTTGTGACGGTGGCGGCCCTGGATGGTGTTGCCGGCGCTCATGCATCGGATCACTTCGTAGCGGCACGGCAGCAGGGCTGTGTGCATGTCCTTGCTGACAGTGCGTTGGTCGCTGTGCCGGATGCATTGGGCAGCTGATTTTGCTTCTTTGCCTGCCGGTCTGATCCCGATGATATGTCAGGATCATACCGGCGTGGTGTTTTAAGCGCGCAAGCGCATTGTGGATGGCAGGTTATAGAGCAGCCTGCCTGATTTCATGGAGTAACGCGCATGGCCAATGTTGCCGTGATCGGCGCCCAGTGGGGTGACGAAGGAAAAGGCAAGGTCGTGGACTGGCTCGCCAGCCGCGCCGATGTCGTGGTTCGTTTCCAGGGCGGCCATAATGCGGGCCATACGCTGGTGGTTGGTGATCAGACTTACAAGCTGTCCCTGCTGCCCAGCGGGCTGGTGCGCGGTAAGCTCGGCATCATCGGCAATGGCGTGGTGGTCGATCCGGAGGCCCTGCTGTCTGAAATCGCCCGTGTTTCCGCCCAGGGGCTGGCCGTAGGGCCGGAGACCTTGCGCATTGCCGATAATGCGACGCTGATCCTGCCGCTGCACGGTGCTATCGACCGTGCGCGGGAGCAGGCGAGGGGTGACAGCAAGATCGGCACCACAGGCCGCGGCATCGGCCCGGCTTATGAGGACAAGGTTGCCCGCCGCGCGATCCGTATCGCCGATCTGGCCGAGCCGGAAACCCTGTCCGCCAAGCTGGACGAGCTGCTGTTGCATCACAACACCCTTCTGGCCGGGTTGGGTGCTGAAACTTTCGAGAAGCAGGCGCTGCTCGATCAGCTTCTGGCGCTGGCGCCGAAAATTCTGCCTTATGCGGAACCGGTGTGGGAACGGCTGGATGAGATCAAGCGGGCCGGACAGCGCATCCTGTTCGAAGGGGCGCAGGCGGTGATGCTGGATGTCGATCACGGCACCTATCCGTTTGTGACCAGCAGCAACACCATCGCGGCGACAGCAGCAGGCGGCTCCGGCATGGGGCCAAGCGCGGTCGATTTCGTACTCGGTATTGCCAAGGCCTATTCCACCCGTGTCGGCTCTGGTCCGTTCCCGACCGAATTATTTGACGAAACCGGCGAACTGCTTGGTGATCGCGGCCATGAATTCGGGACCGTCACCGGCCGCCGCCGTCGCTGCGGCTGGTTCGATGCGGTGCTGGTGCGGCAGGCGGTGAAGGTCGGTGGTATTCAGGGGCTGGCCCTGACCAAGCTGGATGTGCTGGATGGGCTGCCGGAGCTGAAAATCTGCACCGGCTATCAGATCAATGGCGAGACATTCCGGCGTCTGCCTGCTTCTCCTGCGGCTCAGGCGGCAGCGAAGCCGGTTTATGAGTCGATGGAAGGCTGGTCCGGCTCCACGCAGGGCGCGCGTTCATGGGCCGATCTTCCTGCGCAGGCCATCAAATATGTCCGGCGGATCGAGGAACTGACCGAGGTTCCGGTCACGCTGCTTTCCACCAGCCCGGATCGGGATGATACCATTCTGGTGAAAGACCCGTTCGAGGGTTGAGACGCCTGTAAAAACGGCCCGGTTGAAAAACCGGGCCGCTTGTCTGTGTTAGGGTGGAAAGCAGAAGAAAGACGATCAGGCTGCGGTGGCGCGTTGATAGTCCTCGACCTTCTGATCGGCTATGCGGCGCTGTTCGATGACTTCGGCTTTCATCGCCTTCTGAAGCTTCTCGAAAGCGCGTACCTCAATCTGCCGCACCCGCTCGCGCGAGATATTGTAGTGCTGCGACAGATCTTCGAGCGTGGTCGGCTCGTCTTTCAGACGACGCTCGGTCAGGATATGGCGTTCGCGGTCGTTCAAGGTTTTCAGGGCATTGGCCAACAGGGTTTTGCGGCCACCCAATTCCTCAGTATCCGCGAGCACGGTTTCCTGTGTCTCGGCATCATCGACCAGCCAGTCCTGCCACTCTCCTTCGCCTTCCTGACGCAGCGGAGCGTTCAGGCTGTGATCCGGGGCGGACATGCGGCGGTTCATCTGCACCACATCCTGCTCCGGCACATTCAGCGAGGTAGCGATTTTGGACACCTGCTCCGGCTTCAGATCGCCATCATCAATGGCCTGCATCTGCCCCTTCAGACGGCGAAGGTTGAAGAACAGTTTTTTCTGAGCCGCAGTCGTGCCCATTTTCACCAGCGACCAGCTATGCAGGATATATTCCTGAATAGCGGCTCTGATCCACCACATCGCATAGGTTGCCAGACGGAAGCCGCGATCCGGATCGAACCGGCGGACTGCCTGCATCATCCCGACATTGCCTTCGCTGATGAGTTCACCAACGGGAAGGCCATAGCCGCGATAACCCATGGCAATTTTGGCGACGAGACGAAGATGGGAGGTGACAAGCCGATGGGCCGCACCCATATCTTCAGTGTCACGCCAGCGGCGCGACAGGTCCAGCTCCTCCTCGGGGGTGAGCATGGGATATTTGCGAATTTCCTGAAGGTAACGGGAAAGGTTGCCTTCAGGAGCGATTTTAATGACGGCAGAGGCCACGGACAGGCTCCTTTCGTCTGGCGATGTGCTGTGTCCTGCCCATGATAAGGCGCAGAAGGCACATCGGTTCCGGAGGATAGACCGGAAAGGGTGTCCGGAAGACCTTATAGTCGCTTCATCATCCCTGCATGAGGCAATGATAAAGACGACAGGCCGACACGGTGGGGCACCCCACAGCACCGTGTCTGTGTGAAAAAGATAAAGGACCAATCTGGTCCGGTCAACATTAAAATTATGATAAACTATGAATTATGATCGAGTAAATCGATGAGGCTCATCATATCTTCCGGCAATGGGGTCTCGAAACGCAGATTTTCACCGGTTCGTGGGTGCCTGAACCCCAGCACGCCGGCATGGAGCGCCTGGCGGGGAAAGTCGAGCAAAGCGTTTTTGACATCCTGATCCAGACTCTTTGCGACGGCTGGAATGCGGCGCAGATAGACCGGATCACCGATGATGGGATGTCCGTTTGCGGAGAGATGCACGCGGATTTGATGAGTGCGCCCGGTTGCAAGCTTGCATTCCATCCGTGTGACAGCGTCATACCATGTTGCCATGGCGCGGTAATGGGTCAGTGCGGGTTTGCCGCCATGACGGACAATGGCCATGCGCTTGCGATCTCTTGGGTCGCGCCCGATGGCACCTTCAATATCGCCTTCTCGGGGCGTAAGGACACCCCATGCGAGCGCGGTATACAGCCTTTCCAGATCACGTGCCGCAAACAGGGCTGAAAGGGCTGCCAGAGCAAACTCCGTCTTGGCGACAACCATGACGCCGGAGGTATCTTTATCCAGACGATGCACAATGCCGGGGCGCTTTTCTCCGCCGATTCCTGGCAGGTTCTCCCCGCAATAGGCCAGCAGCGCATTGACCAGCGTGCCGTCTGGACTACCGGGGGCCGGATGCACCACCATGCCAGCCGGTTTGTCGAGCACAATCAGATCGTCATCCTCGAACAGGATCGGGAAGGCGATGTGCTGAGCAATGGGAATGGCCGGAGCAGGGGTGGGCAGACGCAGCCGGTACAGGCTGCCGGGACGCACCATCTCAGCCGGTCCACGGACACTTTGCCCATCACGGTGGACCGCGCCACTCTCGATCAGTGATTTCAGCCGGGAGCGGCTCATATCGGGCAGATGGATGGCCAGAAAGCGGTCAATCCGCTCCGGTACTGCGTCGGGGGCGGCGGAGACCGTTATTTCTGCTTGGCTTGGATCGTTCGGGGTGGCAGGCATGGGGCGCGGATAGCGCAATTATGATCGCTTAGGAAAGACAAAGGACGTTCATGCAGCAGCTTCTGAAGGCCGCCGTTATTCTGATGGGTGTTCTGATCATTGCGGGAGTGGTCGCTCTGGCCATCCTGATCCCGCAGCGTATGGGCGGTGCTGGCTGGTTTCAGCAGGGCGCGCAATCCATCTCGGTTCCGGCCCCGTCCGGTTCCCGCATTGCCAGTGTCGGGCTGAGCGACAAGAGGCTGGCACTCCATCTGCAAGGGGGTGGCCCTGATCGCGTGGTGATCGTCGATATGGCGACCGGTGCCGTGCGCGCGCAGATCGTTCTGGCCCCACAGATTCCTGAGATAGCCAGATAATAGGGCGGCGGCCTCTTGCGTTGGCAGGAGGCCGCATGTATAGAGCGCCCCTCACAATGCCTCGTCCCATTCGTCTAGAGGCCTAGGACACCGCCCTCTCACGGCGGCAACAGGGGTTCGAATCCCCTATGGGACGCCATTGAAATCATTAAATATTTTGAGTTATCCACAAATGTTTTAGATGGTGGTTTGACCATCTAAATATCAGAGATGCTCTTTTTGTTTAAACAGTTCCTAAAGGCACCAGCCTCTATTCGGGACTGGCGGCTCCGTCGGCGGTAAACCAGATCACCTGACCATGCGGGCATAGATGCGTGGCGGGAACGTCGGTGGTGCCTTCACGAACAGCTTTGATAATCTCCGCCTTCCCTTTGCCCGTCACCAGAAAAGCGATCACGGATGCACTTTCCAGAGCGGGATAAGTAAGGCTGATCCTGACCTCCGGGCGGCCTTCCGATACGGCGGCAACCCATTTTTCGCGCTCTTTCAAAATGGGCTGGCCGGGAATGAGGGACGCTGTATGGCCGTCCTCCCCGAGACCCAGAAACACGACGTCGAAAAACGGCTTTTCCGGATCGAGCGTATCAGTCCCATAATCCGCCTTCATCCTCGCTTCATAGCGTTCAGCTATGACGACTGGATCGCCTTCTCCCGGAATGGGAAAAACATTGCTGGGCGGAATGTCGATATGGGACAGCAAAGCTTCGTTCGTCATGTGGAAGTTACTGTCGGGGTCATCATGCGGAACGAAGCGCTCATCACCCCAATAAAGATGCACCCTGGTCCAGTCGATCTGCTTGTTCCACGGGGCCTGCGCAAGCGTCTGATAGAGTTTCCGGGGGGTTGATCCGCCAGACAGCGCGATACGCACCGGGGCCTGAGATTTCTGGATACGCTCGGCCAGCCACGCGGCAACATGGTCAGCAAGAGCCTGTGCCGTATCCAGCACGACGAGTTGTCCTGGCAATGCAGCCGCACCGGGATTGGTCATGAGAGAAAATGCTCCTCCATCGCTTTCGCGAACCCTTCATCCTCGACAGAGCTGGTGACGGCGCTGGCTTCCGCCTTAACCTCATCATCCGCCTGGCCCATGGCAATGCTGAATCCGGCGACCGTGAACATTTCCACATCATTTGCTGAATCGCCGATGACCGCGATCTGCGCAGGCTCAATGCCGTAATATTCAGCGAGATAACGCACCACGCCGCCTTTGTTGGCATCGGGATGAGTGATATCGAGATAATAGGGCTGTGAACGATTGACTGACGCCTGATTGCCGAGTGTGGTCTTGATATGCCGTTCAGCGCTTTTGACGCGTTCACCATCATCGCTGACGCCCACGATCTTCACAGTGTCGTTCAGGAGTGAAAACAGATCGTCAGTCACGGCTGGATCGGATTGTGTGGTCCAGGCTTCCCGTTCTACATGCGCGGCATCGGGATTGCGCAGATACCACTGCTTCTCCGTGTAAACCCAGATATCCAGACCGGCCTCTTCCAGCATCTCGACAGCCTGCTTCGCAGCATTCGGGTTGAGAGTGCGGGCCAGAATGGGATGAAGCGCGGTATCGGTGATCATGCCACCATTGAAGCCCGCAATCGGCGTATCAAGGGTGAGGGGTTCAAACAGCATCCGCATCCCGATCGGAGGGCGACCACTGGTTACGGCGAATTTGATCCCCTTGTCCCGCAACGCCTGCACCGCCTTGATTGCTCGCGGGGTCAGAACTTTCTGTTTTGTGACGAGTGTATTATCGACATCGCTCAGAACAAGCCGGATATTCTGGCTCATGAATTAAGATCCCTCCACTGGAACCCGTCTTTCGCCAGCAAATCATCGGCTTCTTTCGGGCCATTGCTGCCGGATGCGTAGTTCGGGAAATCAGGCGTCTGCCTGGCCCATGCATCCAGAATGGGCTGCACGATCCTCCAGCCTGCCTCGACGAAATCGGCACGCTGGAACAGCGTGGCATCGCCGATCATGCAGTCATAGATCAGCGTTTCATAGCCGGTCGTCGGACGACGTTCGAAGAAATCAGAATACCGGAAATCGCTCGATACCTGTTTCACTTGCACGGTCGGCCCGGGAACTTTGGCGTTGAAATCAATCGACATGCCATCATTCGGGCTGATGCGAATGACAATCTGGTTGGGCGGTAAATTTTCGATCCCGGTGTCACGGAACAGCGTGAACGGAGGGCGCCGGAATTGCAGCACGATTTCGGTGCAGCGTTCGCTCATATGCTTGCCGGTGCGCAGATAGAAAGGCGTCTTGCCCCAGCGCCAGTTGTCGATCATCAACTTGATGGCGACGAACGTTTCAGTGGCTGAATGCGGATCCACATTCAGTTCGGAACGATATCCCTGAACGTCTGCGCCTTTTACGGTGCCTGGACCGTACTGGCCGCGGACGGCATTGTCGGCCACATCTTCCTCGGCCATCAGACGAACAGCCTGAAGCACCTTGGCTTTTTCGGACCGCACTGCATCCGCATCGAATGAAACGGGAGGCTCCATCGCCGTTACAGCCAGCAGCTGGAACAGATGGTTGGGCACCATATCCCGCAAGGCACCGGCATGGTCGTAGAAGCCGCCACGCTTTTCAACACCGACCGTTTCAGCGGCGGTAATCTGCACATGTTCAATGAAGTGGTTGTTCCACAGATTTTCGAACACGCCATTTCCAAAGCGCATCATCATGATGTTCTGGACGGTTTCCTTGCCCAGAAAATGATCAATCCGGTAAACCTGATTTTCCTTCAGAATACCAAGGATTTTTTTATTCAGATCCTGTGCTGATCCAAGATCATGGCCAAAAGGCTTCTCGACAATGACACGCCGCCATGGCCCTTCATCTTTTTGCTCGGTCAGTCCGGCGGAGCCAAGCTGTTCGATAACCTGCGCAAAAAATCTGTCTGCAACAGCGAGGTAGAACAGACGGTTGCCATCACGCAGAGACTGCCCCAGATTTTTAAATGTCTGACTGTCGGAGAAATCACCTTTAACATAGGTGAAGCGATCCATCAGCCATTTCCAGGCATCTTCGTCGATAGAATCTGTTTCGAATTCGACACCTTTTTTGCCGATAAAAGAATGGATCATGTCGGTCAGCTGTTGACGCCAGCTTTCCGTATCCAGATCGGCGATATCGACGCCCACAACCCGAAAATCATCCGGCAGCATTTTTGATGCTGCCAGACTGTAGAGTGACGGGGTCACCAGACGTTTCGTCAGATCACCACCTGCCCCGAAAATAACCATGTCGCAGGCAGGGGCGGGCTGGAACACCGTGCTGTTGGTTTCAGCCTGCGCCCGCGTGCAGCCCATTTTGGGAATGGAGGACATGACGATCAGCCTTTCTGCTCGACATGGCCCCCGAAGCCGAAGCGCATGGCGGAGAGCATCTTCTCCGCAAAGCTATGCTCCTCGCGGGAGCGGAAGCGGGTATACAGTGCGGCACTCAGTACAGGGGCCGGTACGGCTTCCTCGATGGCTGCATTGATGGTCCAACGACCTTCACCGGAATCGGAGACGGAGCCGGAAAAATTATCCAGTGTCGGATGCTGTGCCAGTGACATGGCGGTCAGATCCAGCAGCCAGGAGGAAATCACGCTGCCTCGCCGCCAGACCTCGGCGATATCGGTGGTGTTCAGCTCAAATCGCTCATCTTCCGGCAGTTCGGGGGAGTTTTTGTTATGCAGAATATCGAAGCCTTCAGCATAAGCCTGCATAATTCCGTACTCGATGCCATTATGGACCATCTTGACGAAATGGCCTGCCCCGGCCGGCCCGCAATGCAGATAGCCTTCCTCGGCACGGGCATCGAACCCTTCGCGATGCGGCGTGCGCTCGATCGTACCGATACCGGGGGCCAGCGTTTTCAGAACAGAATCGATCCGCTCTACAACCGGCTTATCCCCACCGATCATCATACAATAGCCACGCTCCAGCCCCCATACGCCACCGGATGTGCCCACATCGACGTAATGAATGCCTTTTTCGCGCAGGGATTTGGCGCGGCGAATATCGTCTTTATAGAAAGTGTTGCCGCCATCAATGATGACATCATCACTGCTGAGCAAAGAGGAAAGTTCGGTGATGGTGGCTTCCGTAATTTCCCCCGCCGGTAGCATGACCCACACTGTGCGCGGCGTATCCAGTTTGGAGACGAGATCGGACAGGGAGGATGCTCCGGTTGCACCTTCATCTGACAATTTGGACACGACATCCGCGGCACGGTCATAGACGACAGTCTTGTGTCCGTCCCGCATCAGGCGACGCACGATATTGCCGCCCATACGGCCCAGTCCGATAACGCCGATCTGCATGGTTCGTCAGTCCTTCTGGTTTTGGTCTGCCCCGGTGTAGAGAATGGCCGGGGCAGACAATCGATAAGGCTTGGTCTTATGCGCAGGCGTAATAAACAATCAGATCAGGACAGCGCCTGTCTGACTGCGTCCGCAAGTGTCGTGAGACCGCTTTCGACACCGCTGGTGAAATGAACCCGCAAGGCGCGGCGCCCACGCTCGGCCAGTACATCGAAATCCCCCCGTGCCTGAGCCGCTTTGACAATGCTGAAGCCGTAGCTCTGGCCGGGAACGGGTTGATCCTGCGCATCTTCGGTGGTGATTTGCAGGAACACACCGCTGTTCGGGCCACCTTTATAGGCCTGTCCGGTAGAGTGCAGGAAACGGGGACCGAAACCGAGGCAGGTTGCCACATGCTTCGCGTTCAGGATCTGTGCCCGGATATCCTGCATCGCGGCTTCATGGGCCTCGGTACGCTCGATATAGGCCAGCAGCGCGGCATAATCACCGCTGCCGATCCGGTCGAAATGGATCTTCAGCGCTGCTGCCAGGCTGGTGGGGGTGCCAAATGCTGCCGCATTGCGCGGATCGGCATAGAGAGCAATGCCCTCACCAGTGAAGAACGGCTTTTCTTCAGGCAGAGAGCCAGTTTTTTCAACCGAGGCGGTCAGTTCGCGTGTCTTGATCTTGCTGGCTTCGACATCTGGTTGATCGAACGGATTGATGTCGAGGATGGCGCCGGCAACGGCTGTCGCAATTTCCCAACGGAAGAATTCCTGCCCGATATGCAGCGTGCTGGGAACGGTCAGACGCGCCACCGGATGCCCGGCTTTTTCCAGAGCCGCCACAAAGGCAGCCTGTTCAGCATCTTCACCGTCTTTCAAAGCGATATAGGCAAAGAAACGATCATTCCCGTAAGCGGTGGGATCAAGACGAGGTTCATCGGCAACAGGGATAAGCCCCTTGCCCTGCTTACCGGTCGATTCCGCCAGAAGCTGTTCCAGCCACGCGCCGATATCGGCAATGCCGGGGGAGGCGATCAGCGTCACCTTGTCCCGTTTGTATTTTGTCGCCGCGACGCCCAAAGCAAGACCGAGTTGCAGCCCGGGATTTTGTGCCGGAGGTGCATAAGGACCGCAGGCATGAACCATTTCAAGCGTTTTCGACAGGAAAGCCGGAACGTCGATGCCGATAGCCGCTGCCGGCACCAGACCAAATTTGGAGAGCACGGAGTAGCGTCCGCCAATGCTCTTCACGCCATGGAAGATGTCGGCAAACCCATCCTGTCGGGCAACCTCTTCCATATGGGAGCCGGGATCGGTCACCGCGACGAAATGACGGCCGTTCTTGCCCGCTGCTTCATAGAAATACTGTTTGAAGATATTCGGCTCCAGCGTGCTGCCGGATTTGCTGGAGACGATGAAAAGGGTGGTCGGCAACGCCACCGCATCACGGATCGCCTTCACCTGCGCCGGATCGGTGCTGTCGAGCATATGGAAAATCGGCCAGCCACTGCGCTGTCCGAAAGTCTTGCTCAGCACTTCGGGGCCAAGGCTGGAACCGCCCATGCCGAGCAGCACGACATCGGTATAACCACCTTCCTGGACATGCTGAGCAAAGCGGGTCAGCGTTGCAGCATCAGCCAGTTCCTGTTCGACGATGTGCAGCCAGCCGATCCATTTGTCTTCATCGGCATTGGTCCACAAAGTCTTTTCACCCCGCCACAGGGCGCGGATCAGGCCGTCGTGACGCCAGGTTTCGGTCTCGGTCTCGACATCTTTTTTCAGCGCGTCAGAGCCGAAAGAGATGACGCTACGGGTGGCTTCACCATCGAAAAACTGGGCACGACGTTGGGCCACGGCACCGTAGAGCTTGTCGGCATCATCAGCGAAACGCTGTACGCCATCGACCACCAGATCAGTGGTGATCTGATCGAGGGAAATGCCCTGTGCGGCGAGGTCGTGCAGGGTTTTCTGTGCGGCTTCCAGATCGTCCTCGATCGTGGTTGCAATTTTGCCGTGATCGCGGGTGGCGTCCATGGTCGCGGGCGGCATGGTATTGACCGTGTTGGCGCCGATCAGGGTCTCGACATAGAGCGTATCCGGCAGATCCTTGCTCTTGACGCCGGTGGAGGCCCAGAGCAGACGCTGCGGATGGGCGCCTTTGGCTTCCAGTGCCTTCCATCGCGGATCGGCGATCAGTTTCTTATAGTGCTGATAAGCCATTTTTGCGTTGGCAATGGCGACTTTGCCTTGCAGGCTGCGCAGAACATCGGCATCGCCTTCTCCGGCTTTCAGCTTGCGCTCGACTTCTTTCTCGACAGAGGCGTCGATGCGGCTGACGAAGAAGCTGGCGACGCTGGCAATGTGGGAGATGTCTTCCCCCTTTGCGACGCGTGCCTCCAGACCCTTGATATAGGCCCAGGCGACCGCATCGTAAGCTTTCAGCGAGAATAGCAGGGTGACATTAATATTGATGCCATCGGCGATCAGCGTTTCGATGGCGGGTACGCCTGCCTCCGTGCCTGGCACCTTGATCATCAGATTCGGCTTGTCGACGGTCTGCCACAGCCGGCGGGCCTCATCGATCGTATCCTGGGTGCGCAGGGCCAGATAGGGGGATACTTCGAGGCTGATATAGCCGTCCTGACCTTTCGTCTGCTCCCACACTGGATAGAGCTGATCGGCAGCATGGCTGATATCGGTGATCGCCAGCGTTTCATAAAGCGTGGAAATGTCCAGATCGCCGCGGTCGAGCGTTTCCTTCAACTGCGGATCGTATTCCGTGCTCTGGCCGATGGCTTTTTCAAAAATGCTGGGGTTGGAAGTGACGCCGCGTACACCGTCACGCTCGATCAGCTTCACCAGTTCCCCACTTTCCAGCAGGGAGCGGCTGACGAAATCCAGCCATGGCGATTGCCCGTGATCGTTGAGCTGGGCGAGGGGGTTCTTGGTTTCGCTCATGATATCACCGTGCTTTCGCGTGTTTTTTGACCTGCTCGCGCGCGGCTTCGGCCACGGCGTGCGGGGTAAAGCCGAAATGTTTCAGCAGCTCTGCCAGCGGGGCAGAGGCTCCGAAAGTGTGCATCCCGATCACCGTGCCTTCAGAACCGGCATAGCGTTCCCATCCGAATGTCGCACCCTGTTCGATGGTAACGCGGGCCTTGATCGAGGGAGGCAGGACAGTGTCGCGATAAGACTGATCCTGACGCTCGAACAGTTCCCAGCTTGGCAAGGAAACGACGCGGGCCTTGATGCCTTCCTGAGCCAGGGTTTCATGTGCGGCGATACAGTGCTGCACCTCGCTGCCGGTGCCGATCAGGATCACATCCGGGGCGCCATCCGTGTCAGCCAGAATATAGCCGCCACGGGCGACACCGCTGGCAGATGCGTATTTGTTACGATCTACAGTCGGCAGGGCTTGACGCGACAGGATCAGACAGACCGGCTGATGCTGGAACGGGATCAGGGTGCGCCATGCTTCTGCGACCTCGTTCGCGTCGGCGGGGCGAAGCACGATATTGCCGGGAATGGAGCGCAGGCCGATCAACTGTTCGACCGGCTGATGGGTCGGGCCATCTTCGCCTACGCCGATGCTGTCATGGGTGAAAATCCAGATCGCCGGGATTTCCATCAGCGCGGCAAGACGGATTGGAGCGCGCATGTAATCGCTGAAGATCAGGAAGCCGGAGCCGTAAGGTCGCAGCTTTGACAGCGCCATACCGTTGATCGCTGACCCCATCGCGTGCTCACGGATACCCCAGTGGAAATTACGGCCGAGGCGGTTTTCAGCCGAGAAGCTTCCCCCCGCATTCTCACCGGCCGTATCCGTGAAAGTCAGCAGCGTGTTGGTGGAGGGGGCGAGATCGGCCGAACCTCCCAGCAGCCAGGGAATATGCTTGGCAACGGCATTCAGCACTTTGCCGCTGGACTGACGGGTGGCAATGCCTTTCGCATCGGCTTCAAAGACCGGAATGTCCTTATCCCAGCCTTCCGGCAGGGTTCGTTTCTCGATCTGATCGATTTCGTTGGCGAGATCGGGATATTCCGCGCGGTAGCGGGCGAACAGCGCCCGCCATTCCTTGTTCAGACGGGCAGAGCGTGCACCGATTCCATTGGCGAATGTTTCGTAAACGCCGTCCGGCACAAGGAATTTGGCATCTTCCGGCCAGCCGTAAAACTTCTTCGTGAGTTTGATTTCTTCGTCGCCAAGCGGGGAGCCATGAGCTTCATGCGTATCCTGCTTGTGAGGGGCACCCCAGCCAATGATGCTGTGAACCAGAATAAAGGCCGGCTTGCCGGTTTTGGCGCTCCGGATATGGCTTAGCAGCGCATCAAGCTTCGCAGTGTCGTTGGCGTCGTCAAGAGTATGGACATCCCATCCATATGCGGCAAACCGCGCGGCGACATCCTCACCGAAGGCCAGATTGGTGCGGCCCTCGATCGTGATGTGGTTGCTGTCATAGATCCACACCAGATTATCAAGCTTGAGATGACCGGCGAGTGAAGCTGCCTCGCCAGAAACACCCTCCATCATGTCGCCATCGCCGCACAGGGCATAAATAGTGTAGTCGAACAAAGTGTAGCCGGGACGATTATAGCGGGCGGCGAGATATTTCTCGGCAATGGCCATTCCGACGCTGTTGGCGACGCCCTGACCCAGCGGGCCGGTCGTGGTCTCCACACCGCTGGTATGGTGATATTCGGGGTGCCCCGGCGTCTTGCTGCTCATCTGGCGGAATTGCTCGATATCCTGAAGTGTCACCGCTTTCTGGCCGGATGTATTGTATTGATTGTCGACAGATTCGGTGCCGGTAAGGTGCAACAGCGCGTAGAGCAGCATCGATGCGTGACCGATGGACAGTACGAAACGGTCGCGATTCGGCCAGATCGGGTCCGTCGGATCAAAATTTAGGTGATTTTGCCACAGTGTATAGGCCACAGGGGCCATGGACATGGGTGTACCAGGATGCCCGGAATTGGCCTTCTGGACCGCGTCCATCGCCAGGGTACGGATGGTATTGATTGCAACCGTATCGCGAGTATCGGGGTGGTGCGTGTCCATCAAGGCAATCCTCTTCCGCGTAATATGTCGATGTCAGGCCAATAGAGCAGAGCGATGCGACCGGGAAGGTAGCAGACCACTTATCAGCGTGCCGGAGCAGCATGACGGGTTCCCAGTGAACGGTCGAACGAAGAGAAGCGTTCCATCCCTATACACGATTGGGTAAGGCCCGTTGTGAGGCCATTGGTGCAGGGCATGCCATATGCCTGGTATGTTATCAGCCAGGGCCATTATCTGCCAGTTCAGAAAAATGTCGTCTGTGCAGTCAGTGGGGACTGTCAGTCTGGAGTATGCAGCCTATCATCTAACACGTCGTCCGCAACTGCCTTCACACGACAAACCTGTGACACTGCGCTGTGAGATTGCGCCGTACTCGGATTTGCTTGTTCTGCATGATCGAGCAGGGGAGAGCGGGCGAAAGAAAATCCGATTGCCTTCGGATAGCCTTTGCTTCCGGTTCCATGCTCAGGGCAGCCATACTGGTGACCTTTCTGCGATATTGGGGCATCAGACGGAGAGTGCATCTTCTGAGCAGAGTATGTCACTTTAAAATCTTGTTTATTGTATGTGCCTGATGCGGCTGAGAATCATCGTGCCGTATCGGGATAAAATGGTTGTGGGGAGCCTGAACGATGGATACGGATGCGCTGAAGCGCCTGGCGGGGGAAGAGGCGGCAGCCCTTGTTCAGGATGGCATGGTGGTTGGGCTTGGGACTGGATCGACCGCTGCCTGCATGGTGGATGCGCTGATCAGACGCGTGGCTCAGGGGCTGAAGATCGTGGGAATTCCGACATCGCTCCGCACGGCGGAGCAGGCGCAGGCTGGCGGCATTCCTCTGACCGATCTGGGTGCCCATCCGCGGATCGACCTCACGATTGACGGTGCGGATCAGGTAGAGCGTGGCACCTTGAATCTCATCAAGGGTATGGGCGGCGCCCTGTTGCGTGAAAAGCTGGTGGCTGCTGCCAGTGAGCGGCTGGTCATTATTGTCGATGATCGCAAATTGTCCGAAAATCTGTCTCTGCCGGTTCCTGTCGAGGTGGTTCCCTTCGGCTGGCAGGCGACCGATCTGCGTATTCAGGCGCTCGGTGGCCGTACCGTATTGAGGGGTGGTGCGGATGGCACTCCTTATGTCACGGATAATCACAACTATATCCTTGATGTGGATTTCGGAGCGATGGGCGGCTCCCGTAAGCCGGAGACACTGGATGCGGCGTTGCGGGAGATTGTCGGTGTCGTGGAGACCGGATTTTTCATCCACCGTGCAGAAACCGTCATTATCGCTGGTGAAGGGGGCGTCACACGCTGGCAGCGTTCGGCCTGAGCCCTTATGGCGGTTTGTCGATCCATGCTGCTGGTGGTGATGGGGGTTTCCGGCTCCGGCAAGACCACCATTGCGCAGGCGCTGGCGCGGCGGCTTGGGCTGGTGTTTCAGGATGCGGACGATTTCCATTCCGCAGCCAATATCGCCAGGATGAAAGCGGGCATTGCCCTGACAGCGGCTGATCGCGCACCCTGGCTTGCCACCATTGCGGCCTGGGCCAAAAAGCAGGCTGAATCCGGGCAAGGGGGCGTTCTTGCCTGCTCCCTGCTGCGCCGGCTTTATCGTGAGCAGGTTCTGACAGGGGTGCCAGATCGACGCCTCATCTATCTGCGGGTGAAAGCGGATATTCTGAGGGCGCGTCTGGAGCATCGGTCCGGACATTTCATGCCTGCCAGCCTGTTGGACAGCCAGCTTGCGACACTGGAAGAGCCTGCCGATACGGAGCATGCTTTGACAGTGGATGCCGGCCAGAGTCCTGATGCCGTAGTAGCGGAGATCATACGCCGGTTGTAACAGGAGGGCAGCGGCGATCTCGCTCCGCAGAGTCGCTGACTTATTCTGACACTTCGGACATTTCAACGGATCCATGAAGGGGGACTCATGAAGAGCCGACAGTATTGGGTGTTGTCATTGCTGGCCATCGGAACCTGTGTGTTGGGGTCTGTTTCGGCACAGGCCGAGCCGCCTCTCATCAGTGAGGTATGGGCGCGTCCTTCCATTGGTGCTGAACGTCCTGGCGTTGCCTATCTGACCATCAGAGGGCGCGGAGAGGGTGACAGGGTGGTGTCTTTCTCCACTCCCGTGGCCAGTTCGGCAGAGTTGCACCGGACCACGATGGAGCATGGCATCATGCATATGGACACCGCTTCCGGCCTCGATATTCCCGCCAATGGCACGGTGCGTCTGGCCCCCGGTGGCTATCACATCATGCTGATGGGGCTGAAACAGGGGTTGAAAGTCGGTGATCATTTTCCGCTGACCCTGACATTTCAGCACGCAGGCGCGCAAACGGTGGATGCTGTCGTGGCGACCGGGGGCAATGGTGCCCATGATCAGCATGTCAAAGATCACCATTAGACAAGGGTGATGGTGATGGCGACATGGCAGGGCCTGCTGGGTCTGGCGGCATTTCCTCTGATCGCGTGGTTGCTGGGGGAATGTCGGCGCGCGCGGGTGCCGTGGCGCGTCGTGATATCGGCTTTTGTACTCCAGATGGTGTTTGCGCTGCTTCTGCTGCGTATTCCCGGTAGTGCGGTCCTGCTACTGGGATTAAACAGGGTGGCACTGACCCTGCAGGAGGCAACCGACGCCGGAACCGGTTTTGTGTTCGGTTATCTGGGTGGGGGTCCGTTACCGTTCGCGGAAACAATGCCGGGAGCCAGTTTCATTCTGGCTTTCAAGGTGTTGCCGCTTGTGCTGGTGATCAGCGCTCTGTCCGCGCTGCTGTATTACTGGGGCGTGTTGCCGCTTGTTGCCCGTGTGCTGGCTCTGCTGCTGCGCCGGGTGATGGGGATTTCGGGTGCGCTGGCACTGGCGGCGGCAACCCATATTTATGTCGGAATGATCGAGGCTCCGTTGCTGATTCGTCCTTATCTGGCCGGGATGCAGCGTGGGGAACTGTTCGCCGTGATGACCTGCGGCATGGCCGGAATCGCTGGAACCATGATGGTGCTGTATGCCAGCCTGATCGGGCCGGTCCTGCCGGGCGCGTTGGGGCATATTCTCGTGGCGTCGGTGATCAGCACGCCGGCGGCTCTGGGGATGGCCGCGTTGATGGTTCCCTTCGATACGGCTGAAGATCGTGGCAAGGAAAAAGGGTTGGGGGCATCACTTTCTGTTGAGGAAGCGCCGGCCGGAGCACTTGATGCGCTGGTCAAGGGAACGCGGGATGGTATCGCGCCCCTGATCGGTATTCTGACTGTGCTGATCGTTGCAGTGGCTCTGGTGCATCTGGTGAACGATGCTCTGTTCCTGATGCCGGGCTCGCCCAGTTTGCAGGAGCTGGCTGCATGGCCCTTTCGTCCGTTGATGTGGCTGGCGGGCATCCCGTCTGATCAGGTCGGGGTGGCGGCCGGCCTGATGGGGCAGAAGACCATCATCAATGAGTTCGTGGCCTATAATGGGTTGGCCCATCTGCCTTCTGGAACCCTGGATGCGCATGCGCGGCTGATCGTAACCTATGCGCTGTGTGGTTTTGCCAATCTCGGCTCTGCCGGTATTCTGATCGGCGGCATGGGGGCCATGGTGCCGGAGCGACGGGCTGAAATCGCAGCACTCGGTCTGCGCTCCGTGCTGTCCGGAACGCTGGCGACCTGCATGAGTGGGGCCGTGGCCGGATTGCTGTTGGGATGAGACCGGGGCGGATTTCCTGACAGCAGACAGGCTTGCAAAATCTTTTCAGGACAGCTCTATTGTACCGATCGGTACAAAGGAAGCCTTCATGTCTGCTACGGTTCAGGATCAGCCCCGTCCTCCCTTGCCGCCTTTTTCGTGGGAAGATGCAGTGAAGAAGGTGCGTGCTGCGGAGGATGCGTGGAACGGACGCAATCCGGCACGCATCGCACTGGCGTACACATCTGACAGTGTCTGGCGCAACCGCTCCGAATTTTTGCGTGGGAGGCAGGAGATTGAGGCGTTCCTGACCCGGAAATGGGAGAAGGAGCATGACTATCGCCTGATCAAGGAGCTATGGGCTTATGGCGATCATCGCATTGCTGTGCGCTTCGTCTATGAATGGCGGAATGAACACGGTCAGTGGTTTCGTTCACATGGCAACGAGAACTGGGAATTTGCGGCAAACGGTCTGATGCAAGCGCGTCATGCGAGCATCAATGATGTTCCGATCACACAGGAGCAGCGCCTGTTTTTATGGGATCGTTCGGGACCGCGCCCGGCGGATCATCCCGGCCTGACCGAATTAGGGCTGTAACCCGGCGATGGAACAGCCGGAACGTATGTCGGTGATTGCCGCGCTGGGCGAGGTGTTCAGGGAGCATGGCTATGAAGGGGCCAGTCTCAGCCTGATCACCGCGCGAACCGGCCTTGGAAAGGGCAGCCTCTATCATCTCTTTCCCGGCGGCAAGCAGGATATGGCGGAGGCTGTGCTGGCAGATGTGGCACGCTGGTTCGAGGAGCAGGTATTCCGCCCTCTACGGGAGCAGACCGATACGAAGGCAGCCATAATCGCCATGAGCGAGGCCTGTATCGCCTATTTTCGTGGTGGAGGCCGGGTCTGTCTGGTGGGGGCCTGGGCGCTGTCGGAGACGCGGGACAGGTTCAGGACGCAGATCATGACCTATTTCAGTGCGTGGCGGGATGCGCTGGCGGACGCCCTGACGCGGGGCGGGGTTGCTGAACATACGGCGCATAGGCGGGCGGAAGAAGCGGTGGCCCTGATTCAGGGCGCTCTTGTTGCTGCGCGGGCGCTGAATGATGCCGCGCTGTTTCCACGTGTGCTGCGCGATCTTTCTGCGTCTCTGGTCCGTTGATAGGGAGAATATCTCATACAATCCGGGCGAATATGGCGCCCCCGGATGAGGGCGCATACGCCGTGCGGGGGGATGCGGGGGCGGATGTCACGCTATCGGGCAGGGTTGCCTCGCCGAACAAGGTGAGGGCAGCACGTACGCGTGCAGCACAGATTTCGTCGGTCAGGCGATAGAAAACCTGTCTTGCCTCCCGCCTTGTGGAGACGATACCGGCCTGCCGCAGGGCGCTCAGTTGCTGGCTCAGCCCGGGCTGGACGATCGTGGTTGCGGCTTCGATATCCCCGACATTGTGCTCACCCTGCAGCAGAATCGACAGGATCAGCAGGCGTTGCGGCTGGGCATAAAGCCGCATCTGTCCGGCAGCGCGGGTGGCCTGTTCCGGGGTAAGGGTGAACCTGTCCATCAGGGCACGGAGGACTGAAAACGGCAGAGCCAGCGATCCGTAATCTCCGCCATCTCGGCCTGCGTGACGGGGGCGGGCAGCAGCGTATCCTCACCGGGTTGCCAGCCTTCTGGGGTCAGGGTGCCGGTTCGGCTGGTCTCCTGCAAAGCAATCAACAGACGCAGCATTTCCTCGACCGAGCGTCCCACCTGCATCGGATAGTAGATCGCGGCGCGCAGCACGCCATGCGGATCAATGAAGAATGTGCCTCGGACAGCAGAAGAATCGGGTGCGGATGGATCGATCATGCCGTAAGCGCGACCGATCACCATGGAGGGGTCTTCGACAATCGGGAACGGAATGGTGATGCCGAACTGCGCCTTGATGGCACGAATCCAGGCGAGGTGCGCATGCAGGCTATCAACGGACAGGCCCAGAAGATCGCACTGGCGGTCCGCAAATCGGTCGGCAGCGCGGGCGATGGCCATGAATTCACTGGTGCAGACGGGCGTAAAATCGGCAGGATGGGAAAAGAAAATCAGCCATCGCCCACGATAATCAGCCAGAGAAACCTGCCCGTGAGTGGTGCGGGCACAAAAGCCGGGAACAATGTCGCCCAATCGGGGTGGGCAGGCAGAGTGCGTCGGTTTTTCCTCGATCGGTGTCGAAGGGGAAACAGGGGGTGTCATCCGGCCAGAGCTGTCTTTCATGAACGGGATGACCTTTCATGCACGGAGCAAACGGGGAAGGTCAATTTAAACTTTCATTCTTTCTGAAACAATGTATATTTGCTTCCTATCCATATCAATGCGGTGGCGCTGTCAGATGCTGCCTGACCACAGGATGCCGATGCCGTGACGGAGATTTCTTGTTCCTCTATGCCGACAGCCCCGCCTGATCCGGTGATCGGGGCTGCATGCAGGCAGATTGTGCAGTCCGTCCAGGATGGGTTGTGCCCGGTGGTGCAAAGTTTTTTCGATCGTCAAACGCATACTGTCAGCCATGTAGCATTCGATCCTGACAGCAAGCAGGCCGCCGTCATCGACTGCGTGCTGGATTACGATGCGGCATCAGGACGTACCTCTACCGGCAATGCCGCCATGATTGTGGAGTGGGTCCGGCAGAACGGGTTGAGCGTGCAATGGCTGATCGAAACCCATGTGCATGCCGATCATCTTTCAGCTGCGCCATGGGTGCACGGGCAGCTTGGCGGTACGCTGATGATTGGCGAGCATATCCGGACAGTACAAAACACGTTCGGCGATATTTTTAATGAAGGCGACAGCTTTGCGCGTGACGGATCGCAGTTCGGGCGTTTGATCGGGGATGGTGAAGGCTTTGCGCTGGGTCGCATTCCTGCCATGACGCTCCATGTACCGGGGCATACGCCGGCGGATATGGCGTTCATCATCGGCAATACCGTCTTTATCGGGGATACGCTGTTCATGCCGGATTACGGAACGGCACGGGCGGATTTTCCGGGTGGTGATGCGCGGACGCTCTACCGTTCTATCCGCCGTCTGCTGTCCTTGCCGGCAGAGTCACGCCTGTTTCTGTGTCATGATTACAAGCCGCCCCATCGCGACCACTTCGCCTGGGAAACGACGGTGGCCGCACAGCGGGCGCATAATATCCATGTCCATGACGGCGTTGATGAAGAAAGTTTTGTCGCCATGCGGGAAGCCCGGGATGCGACGCTTGATCTGCCGGATCTCATTATTCCCTCCGTGCAGGTGAATATGCGGGGGGGACGTCTGCCCGAGCCGGAAAAGAACGGGGTTCGCTACCTGAAAGTGCCGGTCAATCTGCTGTAATGGCTGATCTGGCGAATGACTGTGTGTTTGTCTTCAGAAGTCTGTATCAGCAGGAAATGGCGCGATGTCCTTCCATAAAATCACTTCCAGTTTCACGGCCGCTCCGCAACTGACGGAAGAGGCTGTGGCAAAGGCCGCGGCCGAGGGATATCGCAGCATTTTCTGTATGCGCCCGGATGAGGAGGAAGCAGGCCAGCCTTCATCCACCCGGATCGCCGAAGCCGCTGCGCGCCATGGATTGGCGTTCGCTTCTTTCCCGGTGGCCGCAGGGCAGGTGGCAGACAGTGCAACGGTGGCCAGAATGGCGGAGGCGTTCAGAACGATGCCTCATCCCGTTCTGGGATATTGCCGCACCGGACAACGTGCGGTTTCGATCTGGGCCTTGTCGCAGTCTGGCATTCTGGATCCGGATGAAATCGTTGCTCTGGCGCAGAGTGGAGGTTTCAATGTCGAACCGCTTCGCCCCCAGCTTCTGCCGCTTGCGCCGGTCGGTGGACGCAAAACCTTCAGTGTGGTGATTGTCGGCGGTGGCGCTGCCGGGATTTCGGTCGCAGCCAGTTTGCTGAAGCGTCAGAAAAATCTGTCCGTTGCCATTATTGATGGCGCTACGGAGCATTATTACCAACCCGGTTGGACGATGGTTGGCGCCGGTGTTTTCAGTGCCGATTTTACGCGCCGTTCCGAAGCATCGGTGATCCCGGGGGGTGCACAATGGCTGCGCTCTTTCGTGCGGTCTTTTTCGCCTGCCAGTAACGAGGTTGTTCTGGTGGATGGCACGGTGGTTGAATACAGCGTGCTGATCGTCGCCGCAGGAATCAAGCTTGACTGGGATGCCATTCCTGGCCTGACGGAAACGCTTGGGAAAAACGGTGTCACATCCAACTATCGTTACGATCTGGCTCCCTATACTTATCGTCTGGCAAAAGAATTGCGGGGTGGCCGTGCACTCTTTACCCAGCCGCCAATGCCGATCAAATGTGCCGGTGCACCGCAGAAAGCAATGTATCTGTCATGTGATATCTGGCAGAGCGCAGGCGTGCTCCGTAACATCAATGTCCAGTTCCACAATGCGGGCGGCGTTCTGTTCGGCGTGGCGGCCTATGTGCCGGCGCTGATGAAATATGTCGAACGCTACGGCATTTCCCTTCAATTCGGATCAAGGCTGGTGGCCGTTGATGGTCCCGCCCGCACTGCAACGTTTGAGAAAGATGGCGAGCGTATCGAGCGGAGTTTCGATATGCTGCATGTCGTGCCGCCACAGGTCGCGCCTGATGTCGTAGCCCGCAGCGAACTGGCTGGAAAAGATGGTTTCGTGGAGGTCGACCCGGCCACCATGCGTCATGTGCGTTTTTCGAATATCTATGCGCTGGGCGATGTCGCTGGTACATCCAATGCGAAAACCGCAGCTGCGGCGCGCAAACAGGCACCGGTTGTGGCAGGCAACGTGCTGGCGACGCTGCATGATAAGGAACCGGATTATGTTTATGACGGCTATGGTTCCTGCCCGCTGACTGTTGAGCGTGGCCGGATCGTATTGGCGGAATTCGGCTATGGTGGCAAGCTGCTGCCGACATTCCCGAAATGGTTGCTGGATGGTCTACGTCCGACACGTCTGGCATGGTTTCTGAAAGCACGTGTTCTGCCTTCACTTTATTGGAACGGTATGCTGAAGGGCAAAGAGGTTTTCGCGAAACCTGCCCGACGTAACGACGCCTGATCGCGTAGAGCGGGAGGATCGGATGATCCTGAGCACCACCCAATATCTGCTCGGTGCGATGTCCGGCAGTCTGGTCGGGCTGACACTTGGTGTGGTGGGAGGGGGCGGCTCGATACTGGCTGTCCCGCTGATGGTGTATCTGGTGGGGGTGCCGTCGCCGCATATGGCGATTGGCACCAGTGCTCTTGCTGTTGCAGCCAATGCTTTTTCAGGATTGATCGGCCATGCGCGGGCGCATACCGTGAAATGGCGCTGTGGTGGCATGTATGCGGCTTCGGGCGTTCTTGGTGCGCTGGGTGGATCTGTGCTTGGTAAAATGATGAACGGACAGAAATTACTGTTTCTGTTCGCTCTGCTGATGATTGTCATTGCCGTACAGATGCTCAGGGGCCGCAAGCGGGAGGGTAATCCGGGAGCGGAGTGCAACCGCGAAAAAGCTCCTAAAGTGCTTGCATACGGATTGGGAACCGGCCTGTTTTCCGGTTTTTTCGGGATTGGCGGTGGTTTTCTGATTGTGCCCGGTCTTGTGGCCTCTACCGGTATGCCGTTGCTGAATGCGGTAGGATCATCGCTGGTTGCGGTCACGGCTTTCGGGCTGACGACAGCGGCAAGTTATGCGTTCAGCGGGCTGGTGGACTGGCCACTCGCTATTATGTTCATTCTCGGTGGTATTGCTGGATCCATGGTCGGGATTGCCGTCAGCCGCTATCTGGCCGGGCGCAGCGGCATGCTGGGAACAGTGTTTGCCGGGCTGATTTTCGTTGTTGCCGCCTATATGCTCTGGAAAACGCTTACCTGATTGTGATGTGCCGAGTGGATGACACGGCGCAGGTGTCATCCTAGGATTCCGACGACCGGTTTTTTAAAACGGTACGGAGCAGGACTCATGACAGAAACCCCCATTCTGGTCGGCACTGGTGAGCATGAAGCACGTCTGCTGCCCGCTTTTGCCAACCGGCATGGCCTGATTGCAGGGGCGACCGGCACCGGCAAGACAATCACTCTTCAGGTGCTGGCGGAATCCCTGTCCGCTGCCGGGGTGCCGGTCTTGTGTGCGGATGTGAAAGGTGATCTCGCGGGGTTGTCGCAGCCGGGCGCCCCCAATCCGAAGCTGGAACAGCGCGCGTCCCGGCTGGGCGTTCATGATTACAGCTATCGTGCCGCGCCTGTCGTATTCTGGGACGTATTCGGGGTTTCCGGTCACAAGGTGCGGGCCACAGTGGCGGAGATGGGGCCGATCCTGCTTTCACGCATGCTGGAGTTGAATGACACACAGGAAGGTGTTCTCTCCATCGCCTTTGCGGTAGCGGACGATGAAGGCCTCCTGCTGCTTGATTACAAGGATTTGCGGGCTGTTCTCTCGCACGTGGCCGAGCGGGCCGGGGAGCTGGGCACAGAATACGGCAATGTCAGCAAGGCCACGATCGGTACGATTCAGCGCCGCCTGCTGAGACTGGAACAGGAAGGCGGAGAAGCCTTTTTCGGTGAACCGGCGCTGGAACTGGCTGATTTACTGCTGATCACGCCGGATGGACGAGGAGCAGTGAACATCCTGGCGGCGGATCGGCTGATTCACAGCCCGCGCCTGTATGCGACTGTGCTGCTCTGGCTGCTGTCCACTTTATACGAGACCTTGCCGGAAGTGGGTGATCTGGCACGCCCCAAACTGGTGTTTTTCTTCGATGAGGCACATCTGCTGTTTGATGATGCCCCCAAGGCGCTGGTGGACAAGGTGACGCAGGTTGCGCGTCTGATCCGTTCCAAGGGAGTCGGAGTTTATTTCGTGACACAAAATCCGCTGGATATTCCTGCCTCTGTGCTGGGACAGCTCGGTAATCGTGTGCAGCATGCGCTGCGCGCTTTTACACCAGCGGACCAGAAAGCAGTCCGCGCGGCGGCGGACACGTTCCGCCAGAATCCGAGGCTGAATACCGAGGAGGCGATCGGATCACTTGCAGTCGGTGAAGCGCTGGTTTCTTTCCTTGACGAGAGCGGATCACCCTCTGTCGTGCAGAAGGTTCAGATCGTGCCGCCCCGCTCCCGTATAGGGGCGATTACGGCGGAGGAACGGGCAGAGATCATCCGCAAAAGTCCGGTCGGTACGAAATACGATGCATCGATTGACCGGATCAGCGCTTATGAGCGCCTTTCCGGGCGCGCGACTTCCAGCCAGCAAGAGACCGCCCCTGTTTCTCCTGCGCCGGTCGAGCCGGGCGGTGACCCTTGGGGCACAGCGATGGGACCGGCACCTTTGCCGCCATCATCCGGACAAGGATCGGTCTGGAACAGCAATGGTTGGCAGGGTGGGCTGGCCGATTCAGCCCCTTATCCTCCGCAAGAGCCGGTTTCCCGCCCCGCCCCGCGTGAAGTCCGGACCCCGTCCCGGAACGGGGAAGGCGGCGGGTGGCTCGGCGATGTGCTCGGCAGCCATGGTGGGCGTCAGGGGCTGGGTGAGGCGTTTGCCAAATCCGTCATCCGCAGCCTGGGCAGTCAGGTCGGTACCAAGGTTGGTGGGGAAGTTCTGCGTGGTATTCTCGGATCCATCCTGAAACGCTGAACCGCCACGCCACTCAGCGCACCGGCGTATCCCCGAGCATACGGGCTATATGCGGCTCCATTGCCTGCGCCATGGCCGCCTGTGTGGCTGCATCCGGGTGAAGAGGCGGCTCCGGCGGTGTCAGATGGATGTCCAGAAAGCGGGTGCGATCCACCTTTCCCCCGCTCATGAACAGGGCGCGGAGATCGAGAAAGGTCACACGATGGTCATAGCGACCGGGCAGGGCACGGTTGAGGGCCACAGTCTGCGCGTCGACCCATTCATTGCGAATGGAGGGCAGCACACCCAGCAGCAGAATCTGCATCTTCGGCAGGTGGCGATGCAGGGACTCTATGATGGCGTCGATCCCTTGCAGGGTCGGTTCAGCAGGCCAGCGGAGCTTGCCGAAATTATTGGCACCGATCAGCACGACGGCAGCCCGGGGATTGATGCCGCTGGCTTCCCCGTTTTCGATCCGCCACAGCAGGTGTGCGGTGGTATCGCCTTTGTAGCCCAGATTGATGGCGTGGCGGTGACCATAATAATGGTTCCAGACCGGGGCGAAATTCTGCCAGGGTTCGGGGCCGGTTTTCTCCCAATTCTGGGTGATGCTGTCGCCGTAGAACACCAGATCGACCGGCTTCTGACGCAGTTCGCGTTGTTTTTCTTCCCAGCGATGTTTCCACCAGGGCAGATCAAGACGGGACAGCGGTGTTGCTGCCAGCGGCTTGCCGTTATGGGCATGGCCCAGGCGAGGTGGCAGCGACATGGCCAGACCGGAGCCAAGGGCTGCAGACAGCATCGTGCGCCTTGTCCATGCAGAAGAAGCGTTCATCTGAAACGTCCTTGTCTGGGATTCGGTCTTGTGTCAGGCGAAATGCAGCCACGCCAGCGCACCAAGGCCCGCTATGATGCAGTAAAAAGCGAAAGGCTTCAGCGCCCAACTGTCATGATCCCGGAAATAGCGCATCAGAAAGGCCGTGCTGAGCCATGCAGTGATGCCGGCTGCTACGGCAGCCAGGGCGGCGGTCTGGAATACGCCTGGTGCGATATCGGCATGCAGTAATTTTGGCACTTCCAGCACGGTGGCCCCCAGAATGATCGGCAATGCGATCAGGAACGAGAAATGCGCGGAGGCTTCATGATCGATTCCGCGCAATAATCCGCCGACAATGGTGGCACCAGAGCGGGAAATACCCGGAATCAGCGCGGCGCACTGCCAACAGCCGATAGTGAATGCATCCATGACGGTGAGGGTAGACAGGGCGCGGCGCTCTGTAACCTCATGATCGCTGGTCTGGGGATAAGGGCTGGCGGCTCCTCGCAATTTCTCCCCGAACAGAAGAAGTCCGCCATTCACCACCAGAAAAAACGCGGCAATCGGGGCCGATTCGAACAGCGCCCGCAACATATGCTCAAGTAAGCCGCCGACTACGATGGCTGGCAGCGTTGCGACCACCAGCAGCATAAAAATCCGTCGCGCTTGCGGTACATGATGGGCCGGGGCAAAGCCGATAACGCCGCTGAACAACGCCCACCAGTCGCGCCAGAAATACAGCAGCAGTGCAGCCGCGGTACCCAGATGCAGAAACACCAGAAATGGCAGGAAGGTCTGGCTGTGTTGCGGCAGGCTCCAGCCCAGCAATGCCGGAAGGACAACGGCATGCCCCAGTGAACTGACCGGGAAAAGCTCGGTTGCGCCTTGCAGGATAGCAATGGCGATGGCCTGGATCGCGTTCATGGATTCTATCCTCAACCGGTCATCTTTCCGATTGAGTGGCGGAAACCGGCAGCTCTGGCAAGCATACGGGGGCAGTATCCGGCATATGCTCTTGACCCGCGATCATGAAGGAGGCACCCCACCCGGGTGAGAAAGACGGACGCACATATTCTGGTTTTCGACTCCGGCATTGGCGGCCTTGGCGTTGCCGATTGTATCCGGCGCATGCTGCCTGCGGCGACCCTTGGCTATGTCGCCGATACGGCGGGGTTTCCCTATGGCGCGATGAGTGACGAGGCTCTGGTCACCCGCGTGCTGACGGTGCTGGAGCAGGCAATAGCCCGGTTGCGGCCCGATATGGTCGTGATCGCCTGCAACACGGCCAGCACGCTGGCATTGTCTGCGCTGCGGTCTCGGCATGATCTGCCATTTATCGGCTGTGTGCCGCCCCTGAAATGGGCGGCCTCGGTCAGTGCCACCCGCCAGATCGGTCTGCTGGCAACCCCGGCGACGGTTGACCGTCCTTATCTGACGGCCCTGATGCAGGAACACGGGCAGGGTTGTACGCTTCATGCCCATGGCGCCCGTCATCTGGCCGGTTATGCGGAGGCTGTGTTCCGTGGCGAAACGGTGCTGGTTGAGGCCGTCAGGGCCGAGCTCGGTATTCTCGGTATGATCCCCGACATTGATGCGGTGGCGCTGGGATGCACGCATTACGGACGGTTGCTTCCATGGTTGCGGCAGGCCATGCCGCGTCCGGTGGCATGGCTCGATCCGGCAGAGGCGGTGGCGCGGCAGGCGGCCAGAATAGCCATTACCGCTGCGGCTACTGCCGCGCCTGACAGTCTGCCACGAGCTGCGCCATGCTGGGCACAGACGGTCTTTACGACCGGAGCTGTCCCCGATGAGGCCACACGGCAAGCATGGGCGGCGGAGGGGTTTCCGGAGTGGCAGCCCCTGGAGATCGCCTCCGCCTGAGCCGGATAATCAGGCTTTCGTTTTGGGAGCCGGCGGTTTGGCTCCCGTCTGCTCGAAGGCGGCTGCGGCGGCTTCGGCCACGCTCTGATCCTGCTCGCCGGAGCCTCCGCTGATTCCGACTCCACCGACCACTTTGCCATCGCGCCGCAGCGGGATTCCGCCTGCGAAAATCATGACACGCCCATGATTGGATTGCTGGATACCGTAGAACTGCTGGCCAGGCTGGGCATTACCCGCCAGATCCTTGGTGGAAATATCGAAAGCACGCGCGGTGAACGCCTTGTTGATGCTGATGTCGATGCTGCCGAGCCAGGCATCATCCATCCGATGGTGAAGCTTCAGATTTCCGCCGCCATCAACGATGGCGATGTTCATCGGCTGCCCGATTTTTCGAGCGTGTTTTTCAGCGGCGGTGGCGATCCTGACGGCGTCTTCCAGAGTGATCATGGTATCCCTTAACGACCAGAGAAAAGCTTTTATTCATCAGGCTGCGTCCTTTTCCCTGCCATGGAAAGGAGGGACAAAAAGCCCAATGCCGGTTTCCCGCCGGATGCGGCAAATCCTCTTTTCAAACGCTCTGAACGGGAACTCGTTCGATCCGGTCGATACGTGTGTCACGGGCATAAAGCCGGATTTAAGGAATTACCCTGTCAAAGACAGAGCCGAGAGGTTAAGAAGCGGCCCATAATGCGTGACAAAACCCGTTCTTCCTCCGGTTCCGCTCCGATGACAGGCGCTTCCTCTGCGCGTGCAGGGGGCAGGCGTCATTCTCCTGCCCGTGGGTGGCTGAAGGAACAAGGGGGGCTGGCCCGCCGGAATGCGCGCCATGTCATCCTGTTGGGCCTGACCGGCACCATTCTGGCCGTGGGGCAGGCATGGTGTCTGGCAGCGGTTTTCGGCGGCACGCTTGGCCACGCCATGGTCGGTGGACTGCCTTATGCCATGGCTTTTCTGGGAATTGCGGCAATACGCGCCTTTCTGGGGGCTATGACGGAGCGCTATGCGGCGGCGGCTGGTGCAGCGGCTCGGCGGCGGCTGCGGGATCAGGTGATGGCGAGGCTGCTGGCCATTGGTCCTTCCTTGCTGCGCGGATATCATTCCGCCGAGCTGGCGGCGATTGCCGTGGATCGGATCGAGGCGCTGGACGGATTTTTCTCCCGCTGGGTTCCTGCTGCTTCTCTGGCGATTCTGTCGCCGGTCCTTATCCTGCTGGCGATCCTGCCACTGGATTGGCGGGCGGCTCTGGCCTTGCTGGCTGCGGGTCTGTTGGTGCCGTTCGGTATGGCGCTTTCCGGCATTGGCGCGGCGGTCGCTTCCCGCCGTCAGTTCGTGGCGATGAGCCGCCTGCAGGCCCGTTTTCTGGACCGGGTGCGCGGCATTGCCACCATCGTTCTGAGCGGGCGGACCGAGGATGAAGCCATCGCTCTGGGACGCGCCGCCGATGAGTTGCGCCGCCGCACCATGCGGGTGTTGCGGGTGGCGTTTCTGTCCTCCGCCGTGCTGGATCTGGCGATGGCGGCAGCTCTGGTCGGTCTGGCGCTGCATTACGGACAGGCGATCCTGTCCGGTCAGGCAGGTCATCCGGCGCGGGCGCTGTTCGTGCTGCTGCTGGTGCCGGAGTTTTTCGCGCCGCTGCGGGCCTTTTCGCTTGCCTATCAGGACAAGATGCACGCAACCGGTGCGGCCGAAGCCATCGCCGCCCTGCCGGAGCCACCGGAAAAGCCCGTTCTTCAGGTTCGCACCATTGAAGCACGTGGTGTGACGGTCACGTTCGATCATGTCTCGCTGGTGTGGGACGAGACACGTGGCCCGGCCCTGCATGATGTCAGTTTCCGTATTCCTGCCGGGGAGACAGTGGTTCTGGCCGGTCCTTCCGGATCGGGCAAGTCAAGCATCATGGAGGTTTTGCTGGGCTTTACCCGTCCAACGAGTGGACGGGTGGCCCTGAACGGCATGGACATCACGGATATTGTTCCGGCGGCTCTCTCCCGGCTGACGGCCTGGGTCGGGCAGAAACCGATGCTGTTTGCGGGGACCATCCGCGACAATATCCTGTTCGCCCGCCCGGAAGCATCGGAGCAGGATCTGCTGGATGCCATCCGTCATGCCCATGTGGACGATTTTGCCCGCGCCCTGCCGGACGGGCTGGAGACGATGATAGGCGAGGGGGGGTATGGCCTATCCGGCGGTCAGGCGCAGCGCGTGGCGATTGCGCGCGCCTATCTTCGCAATGCTCCGCTGCTGCTGCTGGATGAGCCGACTTCCCATCTCGATCCGGTTACTGAAGCTGATATTCTGGACAGCCTGAAACGTCTGGCGGTTGGCCGCACCGTATTGCTGGCCAGCCATAGCGCGGCTGCGCATGCTTTTCCGGGTCATCGGATTGATCTGCGGGATGGCAGTGTCGTTTCCGCACCATTCCCGACCATGTATGGAAAGGTGATGGCATGACCGCATTTCTTCGCCCGCTGCTGGATGTTGCCGCGCTGTGGCGTAACCGTTTGCCTTGGTTGCTGGCCGGGATCGTGGTTTCGGTTCTGGCCGTTTTGTCTGCGGCGCTGCTGATGATGCTGTCAGGTCGTACCGTGGCGGCCGCCATGATGCTCGGCGTGCTGGCCGCTCCCATGCTGTTGCGCTGGACCGGTGTGGCCAGGGTGGTGTTGCGCTACCTTGAGCGCGTTGTCACGCATGATGCCATGTTCCGGGCACTGGCTGATCTGCGGGTCTGGTTTTTCCGTGGTATAGCGCGTGATGCCGCAGGCGGATTGGGCTTCCGCCGTGCCGGAGACGTGCTGTCCCGTCTGGTCAATGATGTGGAGGCGCTGGACGGGCTTTATCTGCGTATTGTCGTTCCTGTTGCCGGGGCGCTGGTGCTGTTGCCGGTGCTGCTTTACGCGCTGGGGCGGCTGGATGCCATGCTGGCGATAGTGGTCGGTGTGTTGTTCGTGCTGGCTGCTTTCGTGCTGCCGGTCATCTCCGCCCGCACTGCAGCGGGGCAGGGCGCAAGGCTGACCACTTCCATGAGTCGGTTGCGGATTGCAACCCTCGATACCCTGACTGGTCTCAGAGAGGTGCGGGCCTGTGGTGCGGAAGACCGCATGCTGGCAGATATTCAGGCTCGCCAGGCGCTGCTGCTGACGGCACAGCGTGAGGGGGCGGCCCGTGCCGCATGGGCATCGGCGGCGTCATTTCTGTTTGGGCAGGCAGGCGTAGCGGCTGTGCTGTTCGCGGTCGCGCTCAATGTCGTGACGACTGGTCCGGCAGCCTTGATCGGGTGTGCATTTCTGACGATTGCTGCGTTTGAGGCGATCGGGGGCCTGCCGCGTGCCGGTGTGCTCGCCGGACATGCCTCCGCTGCCGCGGAGCGCGTGCTGGAAGCGGCCTCCAGGCCCGAAAGCAATGTGCCGCAGGGTGTGGCAGATGTTGAAGAAAGATTGCGGGAGGAAAGACTGCGGCCGGTACGCGGTAAAACGGCGGCCCTGTCTTTCAGACATCTCTCGTTCCGCTGGCGGCAGGATGGGCCGCTGGTGCTGGATGACCTCAGTCTGGATTTGCCCGCGGGTGCACGGGTTGCGCTGCTCGGCCCTTCAGGAGCCGGAAAGTCGACCATTGCCGCTCTTGCGATGCGCCTCGCTGTGCCGGAGGCAGGACATATTTTTCTGTCAGGCACCGATATGGCGACCTTACCGGTCGATATGGTGCGAGGCCATTTCGCATGGCTGTCCCAGACAACGCATCTGTTTGACGACACGATCAGGGCCAATCTGCTGCTGGGTCGGCCCGATGCGCAGGAGGCCGATCTCTGGGCGGCGCTGGATGCGGCGCAGTTGGGTGCTGTGGTTCGCGACCTGCCTGATGGCCTGGAAAGCTGGGTTGGTGAAGGCGGATTCCGCCTGTCCGGAGGGCAAGGGCGGCGTCTGGCTCTGGCGCGGGCGCTGTTATCCCATGCTCCGATCCTGATTCTGGATGAGCCGGCGGCCGGTCTTGATGCACAGACCGAACGTGAATTGTTTCTGACCCTGAACGAGGTAGCCGGCGATCGCACCGTTCTGCTGATCGCCCATCGTCTGACAGGAGTTGAGAAGCTGGACCGTATCTACAGACTGTCTGGCGGTCAGGCAGTTCCTGCAATGAGCTGAAGAGCTGAAACAATTAACAGAACGTCATCATTTCATGCGTGACATGAGGGAGCTTGCCCGCTTTTCTGACCGGATGGGTTGAAAAGGCATGCAATCGTGACGGATTCTCCTGTTGAAGATGCGATCGTCCAGATCGACAGTCTGCGCAAGAGTTTCGACGGTACCGAGATTCTCAAGGGCGTCTCCTTGCAGATAGAGCAAGGAGATCTCGTGTCGATCATTGGGCCGTCAGGCTGCGGTAAATCAACATTCCTGAGATGTATTAACTTTCTGGAAATCCCTGATTCGGGACGGATATCCGTTGCCGGCATTGCACTGGAACGGTCCGGTACAGATGAGCGCTGGACCAATGCGATGGAGGAGCGTGCCCATGCGCTGCGTGAGCAGGTCGGCATGGTTTTCCAGGGCTTTCACCTGTTCGCGCATCGCACAGTGGCAGAAAATGTGATGATGGCACCGATGATCGTGAAAGGCCTGAAAAAGGCTGCGGCGCGCGATCTGGCCATGCATCAGCTCTCCCGTGTCGGTCTGGCCACATTCGCCGATCGCTATCCCGGCACGCTGTCCGGTGGCCAGCAGCAGCGGGCTGCCATTGCGCGTGCTCTGGCCATGTCGCCGAAAGTGATGCTGTATGATGAGCCGACCTCTGCGCTTGATCCCGAACTGGTTGATGAGGTGCTTCAGGTCATGCGCGATCTGGATGCGGATGGCATGACGCAGCTGATCGTGACGCATGAGATGCGCTTCGCGCGTGATGCTTCCGATTACATCGTGTTTATGGAAGGTGGCGAAATCATCGAAGTGTCCGACGAGGACGAGATCTTTGAAAACCCGCGCGATCCCCGGACGCGCCGTTTCCTGAAGCGGTTCGCATGATGCGTTGTATGCTGGCTGTCCTGATGGTTCTGCTCCTCAGCCTGCATTCCGGAGCGGTGCGGGCTGGGGATGATCTCCGCTGGGGTGCTGACGCGCAGTCTGATGCACCTTATATTTTTCACGATCCAGATCGTGAGGATCGCCTGATTGGTTATGAAAAAGACATTGTTGACGAGATCGGGCGTCATCTCAATCGCAATCTGATCTTTGTTCAGAATGGTTGGGACAGCCTTATCCCCGGCCTGGATCGGGGACTGTATGATTTCTCGATCGACGGTCTGGAAATTACCCCCGCCCATCGTGAGGTCGTTGATTTTTCAAAGCCCTATTATGTAACGTCGGAACAGCTCGTCGTCCGTAAGGACAGCAAGGGACTGGATACGCTGGAGTCACTCCACGGCCATGCCGTCGGCACACTCAAGGCCAGCGTGGGCGAGCGGATTCTGCAGAAACACCCTGATATCAACCTGCGTGTGTATGAGGAGGAGATCGACGCCTATACCGATCTCCATAATGGCCGTACCGATGCGGTTCTGCTCGATTGGCCGATTGCCCTGTATTATTCAGCGACAGATCCCAGCCTGAAACTCATTGGTAAACCAATCGGTCACCTGGAATACGGTATTGCCGTGCGCAAGGGTAATCAGGTGTTGCTCGATCAGATCAATACTGCTCTTGACCAAATGCGTGCCGATGGAACCCTCCGTCGTATTCTGGAGCGGTGGAACCTCTGGACGCCTGCTATGGAGACGTTCACCGGGGATCACACCTCTATAACACAGCCGGCGGTTTATTATGATGAATTTGTAAAGGCGCACGCACCGGCCACGGCATGGCGGATCAAATTTAAACGCTATATCGGTTTTATCCCGCTGATCGCTCATGCAGCGGTCACAACACTGGAAGTCTCCCTGCTGGCTATGGTTCTGGCGGTGGCAATGGGATTGTTGCTGGCGGTCTCGCGATTATATGGCCCGGCCCCGCTGCGTATGCTGTCAGTGATGTATATCGAAATCATGCGGGGCACGCCGCTGCTGATCCAGGTACTGTTCGTATTCTACGGACTGCCGAATCTGGGGATCAGGCTGGATCCGTTTTTCGCTGGCGTACTGGCGCTGGGCCTGAACTACGCGGCGTATGAGGCGGAAAACTACCGTGCCGGTCTGGGTGCGGTCCCGCATGGCCAGTACGAGGCAGCCATTGCCTTGAACATGACGTCTTTCCAGGCCCTGCGTCATGTGGTGATTCCACAGGCATTCCGGCTGGTGATTCCGGTGATGACCAATGATTTCATCTCTGCGCTGAAGGATTCTTCGCTGCTGTCTGTTATCACCCTGTCTGAACTCAGTCAGACCTATGTGCGTCTTTCCACCACATACTATGATTATTTCGGCACGGGTCTGATGATCGGCGCTGCCTATCTTCTGATCGGTCTGCCGTTTGTGCGTCTGGCACGCTGGACGGAGGAAAGACTTCACACTGGCCGCAGGCCGCAGCGCCGAGTGTAGACAGAAACGCAACGGTTTTCATCAGGCCGGTTGACGCTCATCGCCTTCGGAGGCACACCTTGTCGTAAGACGGTACAGCTTTTTAACAAGGGAGTCGGCCATGCGCCGCCTAAGCCTGCTTTGCTTGCCCCTGATCGCCGCTGCATGCTCTCAGCCAGCCGCGCTTCAGCGTTCCTATAATGTTTACTTCCTGCAGGATTCTGCTGTGCTCGATCCGGCGGCCACTCAGGTGGTCAGCTATGCCGCGGAGCTCGCAAAGCAGTATCCAGGTCTGAAGGTGACCGTGTCAGGCTATGGCGGTAAGTCCTCTGATCAGGCGTCTACAGTCACGGAAACACCTTTGGCCAAGCTGCGTGCTAATGCGGTGCGGGATCAGCTGGTCTCTGACGGGATTGCTAAAAGCAGAATCGAACGTTCGGTCCACACGGTTGATGCATCCAATCTGGCCGTGGCAGAGCGCCGCGTGGATATTGATATCGGAGATGTCAGCAGCAAGTAATCCAATGACCGGCATATTCGGTATTGGCTTTGCTTGACAGGCTGCTCCACCCTTTTTCGGGTCGCTCACAGGAAAACCCGGCGCTGGATGTTCTGCGCCGGGTTTTCGGCTATCCGGCTTTTCGAGGATTACAGGAAGACGCCATCGCTCATGTGATTGAGGGTGGTGATGCGTTGGTTCTGATGCCGACCGGGGGCGGCAAGAGCTTGTGTTACCAGGTTCCGGCGCTCTGCCGGGATGGGATGGCGATTGTGGTGTCCCCGCTGATTGCACTGATGGACGATCAGGTGGCGGCGCTGCGTCAACTGGGTATCAATGCCGCCGCCCTCCATTCGGAGCTGGAAGCCGATCAGGGCCGGGCCGTGTTCAGGGCGGCGATGGATGCCAGACTCGATCTGCTTTACGTCTCGCCGGAGCGATTGCTGAACGGTCTGATGGATCGGTTGCCGGAATCGCGTATCGCCCTGATTGCGATTGATGAGGCCCATTGCGTGTCGCAATGGGGCCATGAGTTCCGCCCCGAATATCGCGCTCTGGCTCGCCTGCCGGAGCGATTCCCCGGTGTTCCGCGCATTGCCCTGACGGCCACAGCCGATGCTCGCACGCGCGATGATATTCTCCGTGCGCTCGGAATGGAGCATGCCCGGGTTTATGCGGCTTCATTTCATCGCCCTAATCTGCGCATCGCGGCAGCCGAGAAAATTGCTGAAACATCGCAGATGATGGCGTTTCTGGCCCGGCATCGTGATCAGGCGGGAATCATCTATTGCGGCAGCCGTGCCAAGACCGAGCGTACGGCGCAGCGTTTGCGTGAAAAAGGGATTGATGCGATCACCTATCACGCCGGTTTGCCACCATCGGAAAAGCAGGTGGCCCTGACCCGTTTCCGCGGCGGGGAGTCGGTGGTGATGGTGGCGACCATCGCGTTCGGAATGGGTATTGATCGTCCTGATGTGCGGTTTGTGGTGCATCTGGATATGCCGGACAGTCCGGAAAGCTACTATCAGCAGATCGGTCGTGCCGGGCGCGATGGCGAGGAGAGTGAGACACTTCTGCTGTATGGGGGCGAGGATATCGCCCGTGCCCGGCATTTCCTGTCCATTTCGGTGGCGCCTGACAGTCAAAAGCGGGTGATGCGGCAACGTCTGGATGCGATGATCGGTCTGGCGGAAGCTGCCGATTGCAGAACGCGGGCGCTGCTCTCCTGTTTTGGCGAGAGTATGGAGCAGCCATGTGGTCATTGCGATTTATGTGCGGCACCGCCAGAAACTTTTGATGGTTCGGTGGAAGCGCAGAAAGTTTTGTCTGCGGTTTATCGCACCAGCCAGCCAAGACCCGGAGATACGCGGCCCGGCATGGTATTCGGCGCCTTGCATATTGTGGCCTTGTTGCGGGGGGAGTTGACGGAGGGAATCCAGCGTCATCAGCATGACCGTTTGCCGACTTACGGTGTTGGCAAGGATCGTCCCGCCACCTTCTGGCGTAGTGTGATCCGGCAGCTGATTGCCAGAGGCATGCTGGATATGGATGTGGAAGGCCATGGTGGATTACGGCTGGTGCCTGATCGCGTCCGAACGGTCCTGCGTGGTACGGAGAAAGTCTTTCTGCGACAGGAGACCGCTTCCCGCCTGCCAGCACGTCGTACGCGTGAGGAAAGAAGGGCAAGCAATCCGGTTTCTGACAATATTCCGGATGCGATCCGTGCTGAATTCGATGCGCTGAGGGCATGGCGCATGAAGGAGGCAAAGGAGCAGGGTGTTCCCCCTTACGTAATTTTCCACGACAGCGTGCTGCGAGACATCGCCACTTCTGCCCCCACCGATCTCGAAACGCTTGGTCGTATCAAGGGAGTGGGGGCATCGAAGCTTGACCGCTACGGACGGCATGTTCTTGCTGTCCTGGCCGGGGTTTGAGCGCGGAGACCGGATCCCGGTTATTTGACCGTAATGGTCACAGGTTCCGACAGCAGGGGATGGCTGTGCGGCACATGGCCGGCATCGCCCATGATCAGTTGCAGCGTATGTTTGCCGGGCGGCAATTTGATATCAACCTGCGTCTGCCCTCCGCCAAGGTGAACATGGTGGGCATCTTTCGGAATGGATTCCTCCAGCGCCTCACCCTGGGGGGCAGGTGTATCGATCAGCAGATGATGATGGCCGGTGCGCGGTTGATCGTCACCGGCTGGTGCAATCCCCAGTCCTTTCAGCCCGGTGACGACTGTGAAGGGGCTTGAGACCACTGCGCCATTGGCCGGGCTGATGATGTACGGTCTGGCTCCGGACGGCCAGAATGACTGATCATTTTCTGCAGCCTGAGCAGGGTTGAGCAGGGCCGCAACCGGTAGGGAAAACAGACCGATCGCCCCTACGAAACGGAGAGAATGGAATGAAGAAAACATATGCCTGTTCATGATCGGTTTCCTTTAAAAATCTGAAACAGGAATGAAAAATTTAAAGCGGCGTGCCTGGTGTTTGTCCGTATCCCTTGCTGCGTGTCTTGTGGGAGATTCCCCGATCAGCCGCCTTCTCCAGAGTAAGATAAGGATAGCGGCGGCAGAGAGAAATCACCTCGTCCTGCAATATTTGTTTCGAGGCATGGTCGAGATTGGAATAAAAAGGTGCTCCACCCTCCCACAGAACGCGGTTATCGGCCTCCATCAGCGCATTATCGACGTTTTTCAGCGCCTGTTTGGAATCTCCGATATCGATATCCTTGATGGTCTGCCTGCATGTATCCGGTATGGCATGGGCCGGGCATGGGGCAGTCAGGCAAAGCACGGCAGCGGCGGACAAAGTGAAAAAGCACGGAACGGCACGGTAACGAGAAAACATGGGACTCTCCACCCCTGTTGCGTGGCCGTATAAAGTTTTTACTATGCCAGACTATGCAGGGATTTCACCTTCAATTTTGAGTGTGGTCACCTGTGCCCTGGCTGGATGCTTGAACCGGTCCATTCAGCAGGACCCGTTGATACTGTTCTTCGACATAGGCGAAGGGTTGACCGTCGCTGGTGGTCAGCAGGGCGCGATTGATCAGAATGGCCTGTTTGGGAGGGCTGTCAGCCTCAATGGGTGTTTCGCCCACCGTTGATTGAGGAATTTTGGAATCACTCGCCAGACGTCGGCGTTCGAAATGCAGTGGCAGAACGATTTTGCCAAAAGGTTGATCGGTCAGCAGCAACTGACGGTTCATATCGGGCGTCAGTTTTTCCGGCAGGTAGGCGAGTGTCGCAATCGAGACCACATGCGGCCCGCACATCAGATGAACATGGCGGGTGACTATATCGTATCCTGCTGAGGGATGTAGAGACTCGAGCGCCTGTGACGGAACTTTGCCGGCCGGTTGTTTCTGGGCCGTCACATGGCTGGCCGGCGGCATCAGCCCGCGTCCGATGCACCAGCGCTGCAACACTTTTGTGGCACTCGGTTCCGCTGCAAGATCGGCGGTCAGACGGTCCAGCGTATAGGCAGGCGTTACAAAAGCGGTTTTGTCCGATGCAGGCTGGCATCCGGCCAGAAGAAGAGAGGCAAGGAACGCAGTGATAGTGCGGGGATAAAAAGGCATAGGAAAAATCACTTTATCGTCTGGCCGGATGATCCGGCAGGTTGCAATGATCAGGCAGGCGGCAGCGTGACAATCACCGGCAGCCGATCCCGAGAAAAACGACGACCCTGCGATGAGATCAGTCTGTTCTGAGGAGAGAGGGCGAGTGATGCCATCCATGATCGTCCCCTGACAGCGCCATAGGGAATCAGGTGAAGCGGTCGGCTCAGGGACCAGCAGGCAAGCGTAGGACCAATCCGGTCGCGATCAATACCCCAGCGCATACGCGGCACGGTGAAGAGGGGCGTTTTATGAAGCCCATGGGCGGTCAGCGTGGCAAACCAGACCGGCACAGTATCGAATATCAACATGGAGGCAGGAAAACGCTTCGTCATATGCCGCAGCAATGGAGCGACACGATTTGGCGGGAAATACATCAGCAGCCCCTGCATCAGGAACAGGCAGGGGCGAGATGGATCAATTGCCTCCAGCCAGCCTGTATCCAGAGCATCCACGCCGAGGCTGCGGAACCGCTCCGTATCCGGCAGCATCTGCCGACGCAGAGCGATAACCTCGGGCAGATCAACTGAAAGCCATGTGCAGGTGCCATTGTCGACCCGGCGTGACTGGGTCTCCAGCCCTTCTCCGATGGAGATGACCATGCCGTCAGGATGCCTGCTCAGCCAGTCGGTCAGCAGAGTGTCGATCGCCCGGCTGCGCCCGGCAAAGGATCCGTCAGCCGCTCCGAAACGGGCTATCCAGTCGATCATCAGCGCGTTGCGCATGCGGATTGCGTGAGGATCATGCAGAATGCCATCAGGCCGCGCTGCTTCGGCAGCACGGTCATGCAGGGTCCAGAGCGTCGTTTCCGGGATTCCGCACAGGACAGGCCGTATGGGCCGGGGAATGTCGGCATTCATGCCGGTATCATAGCAGAGCTGGTCCTCCCTGTCCGCTGGTCACGACGGACAGGGAGAGAGACTTACGCGATGCTGTTTCAGGCCGGGCGCAGTATTCCTGCCTGATCGGGTTCCGGTCGATGCAGAATCACAGTCCGGTCATGGTAAGCGGAGGTCGCTTCACCATGCGCAATGGAGACGATGGTGGTCTCTGGCAGTTTCTGCCGCAGCGCCTGATAGGCCTCCTGTTCGGATTCGGAATCAAGATTGGCGGTTGCCTCATCCATAAACAGCCAGTCCGGTCGCACCAGCAGGGCGCGGGCCAGAGCAATACGTTGTTGCTCACCGCCGGACAGGCGATGCGACCATTGATCGGTCTGGTCCAGACGGGGAATCAGATGATCCAGCCTCATGGCATGCATGGCATCCGCAATCTGCTCATCCGACACTGAAGAAGGGTTCAGAGGATAGGTCACCGCCCTGCGCAGGGAGCCGAGCGGAAGATAGGGACGCTGTGGCAGAAACAGGAAGCGCCCCGGAATATGGATCGACTGCACGGAGCCGAACGGCCAGATGCCTGCCAGCGCGCGGAACAGAGTCGATTTCCCTGAGCCGGAGCGTCCCTTGATGCGGATATTCTGGCCCGCTGACAGAACCAGCTCATCCTGATGCAACAGAACCTCGCCAGTTGGCAGGGAAAGATTCAATCCTTTGACGACGACATCATTCGGATGGGCCGAAACAGGGCTGGACGCTGTGGTATCTGACCCGCCCGACAAGGTAGCCGCACGGTTGCGTTCTGCTGCGCGTGCCTGGTTGAGGGCGTCCTGAAAAGTGGAAAGACGGCTGACGACCGCCCCCCAGCTTGCCAGCGTCGTATAGCTGCTGACAAACCAGGAGAGTGATCCCTGCACGCGCGAGAAAGCTTGCGACGTACGCTGCAACCCGCCAAGCGTAATCTGTCCGCTGAAATAATGCGGGGCTGCCATGACATAGGGAAAAACCGAAGCGATCAGATCATAGCCGCTGGAAAAGGAATTCAGCCCCAGATAGCGCCGCAGCATCGCATACCAGTTGATGACGATATCCCCGAAACGTGATTTCGCGGTGGCTCGCTCTTCCGCTTCACCATGATACAGGGCGATGCCTTCGCTGTTTTCACGTACGCGAACCAATGCGAAGCGCAGATTGGCTTCGTAACGTTGCTGGACGAAGCGCAGATAGATCAGCTTCCGCCCGATCAGATGCGTCAGTAACGTGCCGATGATGGAGTAGATGAGGGCTCCCCACAGCATATAACCCGGAATATGGAAGCCGAAGATCGTCATTGCGCCGGAGAGTGACCACAGCACACCCAGAAACATCACCAGCGTGACCGCGTTGGAGATGAAGCTGAAGCCGATCGACAATGTGTCGGAGGTAAAGTCGCGGATATCGTCGCTGATACGCTGATCGGGATTATCGGTCGCGGTATCGTTTTCCTGATGCAGCAGACCCAGCCGGTAATAGATCCGGTCATCTATCCACTCATCAATCATGCGCTTGGTCAGCCAGCGCCGCCAACGAATCTGGAGGCTCTGCTGGAGATAGATCGAGGCCACCCCAAAAATGATCGACGGGATCGCCAGTGTAATGAAACCGGCCTGTCCCTTGTACCAGAACAGGAACAGCTGCACGAAGGCGGAGGCGTCTTTTTCCTGCAGGGCGTTGAAAAAAGCGCCGTGCCAGTAATTCATGACCAGATCCAGCCCGTTCTGGGCCAGATTGAGGGAGAGCACTGTCGCCAACAGACCCAGCGCAACCCATTTTTCCTCTGACAGGAAATAGGGAATGGTCAGCCGCCAGGCGCCCCGTAGAATTTTGCCGAAATCATGCATGCGTTGAAACCTGCCCTGCCAGCGAATGGTCGAAAAGCGGATGGAGTGTCAGAAAGGGAAGCATTTCAAGATAGGGTTGCCGGAATGGCGTGATGCTGGCTCATGGTTATCAATATTGTAACCATTTGGCTCGGGCCCACGATGCGGTCAGTAACCCTGAGCCGGTTCCTGATCCTGCGTTAAAGAATTCGGTTCCTCCGGGGGATTCGGCCGGACGCGCAGGCGCAGCACCCCACGCATGGTATCGGGTGTAACCGGTTGTGGCAGGGGTTTGCCCTTGCGCAGTACGTCGATCAGTCCGGCACTGGCCAGTCTGGCCGCCTGCCGTCGGACCTGGCTCAGCAGGCGTCGCCATTCCTCCGTCGGGGCCAGTGCCCGTGCGACTTCGGTCGGACAGATGGAGGAAGCAGGACCGCGTTCTGTGGTCAGTCGTATGATCTCGGCATCAATGGCCTGGGGGCTGACTTTGGTTCTGGTGGCGGGGGAGGCCGGGCGCTCTGTCATGGCGGACAGGGTTGAACCATTGTGCGGCACTTCGCAAGGGAGAGTTAAGACCTGACAGCTTCATGACCCGGCTTTTCGACGGCTGGAACAAGGGCATAGACAGGGTAGGGGAATCCTCGGCAAGAAAGGGTCGTCATCTTCGATATTCATCGGGCTGGCGGCAGTGTGAGGCGCGGAGAAAAGCAGAATCATGCAAACCAGTTTTACGCCGGAGCAGCTGCGCGACCCTGATATAGCGGCCTCCAACCAGGTGCTGCGTACCTGCGTGCATTGTGGCTTCTGCACCGCCACTTGTCCTACTTTCGTGCTGCTGGGGGACGAGCTGGATAGCCCGCGTGGCCGGATCTATCTGATCAAGGACATGCTGGAAAATGGCCGTGCAGCCACGCAGGAGGTGGTGAAACATCTCGACCGTTGCCTCTCCTGCCTTTCCTGCATGAGCACCTGTCCCTCCGGTGTGAACTATATGCATCTGATCGACCATGCGCGGAGCCATGTGGAGAAAACCTATCACCGGCCATGGCATGACCGGCTGCTGAGGGCGGTGCTGGCACGGGTTCTGCCCAGCGTCTCGCTGCTCCGGGGGGCTTTGGTCATGGCACGGATCACCCGCCCGTTGGCCGGCGTGATTCCGGCCCTTCTGCCGAAAGGCCATCTGCTGGGTCAGCGTCTGCGCGCTCTGCTGGACCTGGCCCCAAAGGCCCCTTCGTCCGGTCATGCCGTGAAACCGGGCCTGTACCGCGGACAGGCGGGAATGCAGACTGTGAAGCGGCGCGTTGGCCTGCTGACCGGTTGTGCACAGCAGGTGTTGTCTCCCTCCATCAATGAAGCGACCATCCGTCTGCTGAACCGGCTGGGGGTGGAGGTGGTCGTGACCGCGGAGCAGGGGTGTTGCGGCGCGTTAACCCAGCATATGGGCCAGCATGACCGTGCCATGGCCGCGGCCCGGGCCAACATTCTCGCCTGGAGCCGGGAAATCGAGGGGGAAGGGCTGGATGCAGTCATCGTGAATACATCCGGTTGCGGCACGACCGTCAAGGATTACGGCTTCATGTTCCGGAATGAAGCTGAGGCGGCTCAGGCGGAGAAAGTGGCGTCTCTGGCGCTGGATATTTCCGAATATCTCTGCCGCATCGGCTATACTCCGACTCCGTTGCCGGAAGATGAGGCACCCCTGACCGTAGCCTATCATGCCGCTTGCAGCCTTCAGCATGGCCAGCAGATTCGTGCCGAGCCTAAAAATCTCCTGGTTCAGGCCGGATTTCAGGTGGTGGAACCGGTAGAGCCTCATCTTTGCTGCGGATCGGCCGGGACATATAATATCATGCAACCGGACATCGCGACCCGGCTGAGGGACCGCAAGCGCGGCAATCTACGGGCGCTTCAGCCTGATCTGGTCGCAGCAGGCAATATTGGCTGCATCAAGCAGCTTGGTTGTGACTCCCTTCCAGCCTTGCATATGGTGGAACTGCTCGACTGGCGTGCCGGTGGGCCGGAGCCGGAGGTGGTCCGCATCGTGCAGGCCCGGCGTGCCGCATCCGCTATGGCAAGCTGATCGGCCCTGTTCCAATCAATAGAATCGCGCCGCCTTTACCCTCTGTTTCTCCATGACTTCAGGTGGAGTTTGAGGGAGAGATGTTTTCGCGCAACCGTGTCATTCAGGTGTCTATCCAACCCTGCGACAGGGCGGGAAGCCGGGCTGCAAATTGTTGAAACAACAGGGATAACGCACGATCCATAATACCCTATATGGTGTGTTACGGGGGATCCTCACCAATATATGTGGGGTTTGGCCGGGAAAATGAGTTGACGGCAAGGGCGCAAACGTAGAGCATCCAGACCTGTTCGGGCGCGGGCTTGAGACATGCCGCGCCATGATCCGTTACCCGCGATGAAATGAACTCAGGGAGTTGCCTCATGGCACCATTCAGGCATGCCACGACGATGCTGGCTATGGCAGCCGATGGCAGTCTTTCCGGCGGGCTTCTCCCGGTCGGCACGGAGGCTTCTGCCGCAGCCCTGATCGATGCCGGTGTTCAGATGAAAGACCGTGGCCAGATTATCAAGGATGACAGCCGTGACGCTCTGCTGACCGATTTCGGGAAAGCGACGCTGAACGACCGTTACCTGATGCCCGGCGAATCCTATCAGGATCTGTTCGCCCGCGTATCCAGCTATTACGGCGACAATGCGGAGCATGCGCAGCGTATCTACGATTATATGAGCCGCCTGTGGTTCATGCCTGCGACGCCCGTCCTGTCCAATGGCGGCACCAAGCGCGGCCTGCCGATCTCCTGCTTCCTCAACGAGGCCTCTGACAGTCTGGAAGGCATTGTCGGCCTCTGGAACGAGAATGTCTGGCTGGCCTCCAAGGGCGGCGGGATCGGCTCCTACTGGGGCAATCTGCGCTCGATTGGTGAGAAAGTCGGTCAGAACGGCAAGACCTCCGGCGTGATCCCGTTCATCCGCGTGATGGACAGCCTGACCCTGGCTATCAGCCAGGGGTCTCTGCGCCGCGGTTCGGCGGCGGTGTATCTGCCGGTCTGGCATCCGGAAATCGAGGAATTCGTGGAATTGCGCCGCCCTACCGGTGGCGATCCCAACCGCAAGGCGCTGAACCTGCATCACGGGGTGCTGCTATCCGACGCCTTTATGCGTGCGGTCGATCACGATGAGGAGTGGGCGCTGCTTTCCCCCAAGGATAAGAGCGTTATCCGCAAGATCTCGGCTCGGGCGCTCTGGATTCGTATCCTGACCGCACGCATGGAACAGGGTGAGCCGTATATCGTCTTCTCCGACCATGTGAACCGTGCCTTGCCGGAGCATCAGAAACTGGCCGGTCTGGAGGTCAAGACCTCCAACCTGTGCAGTGAGATTACCCTGCCGACCGGAATCGATCAGCATGGCAAGCAGCGCACCGCGGTCTGCTGCCTTTCCAGCCTGAATCTGGAAACCTGGCATGCCTGGAAAGATCATCCGACCTTTATCGAGGACGTGATGCTTTTCCTGGACAATGTATTGCAGGACTTCATCGACCGTGCGCCGGATACGATGGAGCGGGCGCGATATTCCGCCATGCGTGAACGCTCGGTCGGGCTGGGCGTCATGGGATTCCATTCTTTTCTGCAGGCCGAGCGAGTGCCGTTCGAAAGCGTGGTCGCCAAAGTGTGGAACCTGCGCATGTTCAAGCATATCCGTGCGCAGGCGGATAAAGCCTCGCGCATGCTGGCTGCCGAGCGGGGCGCCTGCCCGGATGCGGCGGATTACGGCTTGAACGAGCGTTTCTCCAACAAGATGGCGATTGCGCCTACGGCATCCATTTCCATTATCGCTGGCAATGCCAGCCCTGGGATCGAGCCGATTGCCGCCAATGTGTTTTTGCAGAAAACCCTGTCGGGCAGCTTTACGGTCCGTAACCGCCATCTCCAGCAACTGCTGGCTGAGCGTGGACAGGATAATGAGGATGTCTGGAGCAGCATCACCCTCAACAAAGGGAGCGTGCAGCATCTGGACTTTCTGACCGAGGCGGAAAAAGCCGTGTTCAAGACCGCGTTCGAACTGGATCAGCGCTGGATCATCGAACATGCGGCCGACCGCACGCCCTATATCTGCCAGAGCCAGTCGGTGAATCTGTTCCTGCCGGCCAATGTCCATAAGCGAGACCTGCATCAGGTGCATATGCTGGCATGGAAGCGCGGGCTGAAATCCCTGTATTATTGCCGCAGCCTGTCCATCCAGCGGGCCGATGCCGTCAGTGAAAAGGCGGTCAATCTGGATCATCAGGCAAAGGCCGCTCCAGCGGCGGCGGTCAGCACCACGAATTATGAGGAATGCCTGTCCTGCCAGTAAAAATGGCATGACGGTGTGATCGCTTCACGACGGCTCACGGCGGCGAAAAAAGAAAAAGGCTTTCGGCATGACGGATGAGACCATTCAGGGGGCGGCACCCCAGGCAGAACAGGACGTGCCTGTCCGCTTTGATCTGCTGACCGAAAATCCGGTTTACAAGCCGTTCCGCTATCCATGGGCGTATGAGGCCTGGCTGGTGCAGCAACAGGTGCACTGGCTGCCGGAAGAAGTGCCTCTGGCCGATGACGTGAAGGACTGGCACCGCAATCTGAACGAGGTGGAGCAGCATCTGGTCACCCAGATTTTCCGCTTTTTCACCCAGTCCGATGTCGAAGTGAATAACTGTTATATGAAACATTACAGTCGGGTGTTCAAACCGACTGAAGTGCTGATGATGCTTTCGGCATTTTCGAATATCGAAACAATTCACATTGCCGCGTACAGCCATCTGCTGGACACGATCGGCATGCCCGAAGTCGAATACTCAGCCTTCCTCAAATACAAGGAGATGAAGGACAAGTACGACTACATGCATAGCTTCTCGGTCGACAGCAAGCGTGAGATCGCGAAGACGCTGGCGGCATTCGGGGCGTTCACGGAAGGGCTTCAGCTTTTTGCCTCTTTCGCAATTTTGTTGAATTTTCCCCGCTTCGGGAAGCTGAAGGGCATGGGCCAGATCGTCAGCTGGTCGGTGCGTGATGAAACCTTGCACTGCCTGTCGATCATCAAGCTGTTTCACGTTTTTATCGACGAAAACAGGGAAATCTGGACTGAGGATCTACGCCAGGAGATCCGTCAGATATGCGCCACCATCGTCGAGCATGAGGACGCCTTTATCGATCTGGCCTTCGAACTCGGCTCTGTCGAGGGGCTGGATGCTGCTCAGGTGAAATCTTATATCCGGTATATCGCTGATCGCAGGCTGATTCAGCTGGGGCTTGAACCGCTGTTCCATGTCGAGCGTAATCCGTTGCCATGGATCGACGATATGCTCAATGCGGTGGAGCATGCGAATTTTTTTGAAAATCGTGCTACAGAATACAGCCGTGCCTCAACCGTCGGGACATGGGAAGAGGCGTTTGCATAAGGCTCATTTTGCAAACAAAATCGGAATATTATAACGCAATAGCATCTAATGAACGAAATAAAATAAAGAGGGGTCTTGTTTAAGGCCCCTCTTTATTTATTTGCCGCAAGAATGCCCTGAAATCAGTCCATAACTCGCTGTCATCTTTTCTGGAAGAGCGCCTGATGAAGACCGATCTATATGCCAGCCGCTTTTTCCGCCGTGGTGCACTTATTCTGGTAATTGCTGCCGTGGCGGTGATGGGGGCATGGCACGCCGGCCTGTTCGGGGAAGGGGGCGGGGCCGGGCAGGAGGCCAATTTCTCGCGCGGTCAGGAGGTTGATGGCCATGCAGGAATCGGCGGTTCTTTCATATTGACCGATCAGAATGGCCGGACAGTGACAGACCAGACACTCAGGGGACGCTGGATGCTGGTCTATTTCGGCTATACGTTTTGCCCGGATATATGTCCTACCGAATTGCAGAGTATGTCTGCAACTATCAAGGCTCTGGGAGCGCTTTCAGGACGGCTGGCACCGGTTTTCGTCACGATTGACCCTGCCCGGGACAGGCCGGCAGAACTTGCGGCCTATCTGGCGCATTTTGACCCCACCATTATCGGCCTGACCGGAACAGAAGCGCAAATTTCAACTTTTGCGAGAAAATATCATGTATATTATGCTAGGAAAGGCGAAGGAAAAGACTATAGCATGGATCATTCTTCTTATCTTTATCTGATGCGTCCCGATGGATCGTTTGATCGGCTGTTCCCGGGAGGAATGAGCCCGAATGATCTGGCTGCTGCATTGCGCCCGATTCTGTCGGAAGCCCCTCATTCATGAGCGAGTTCCTGTCCTCTGTTCCGCAGATTGATGTGCCGGGTGCCCCGCGTTTCAGTCGGAAGCTTGCTGACAAGATCCTGTCAGCTTTTCATCAGGCCTGTGATCAGAATGAGCTCGATGTGGCAGATCGTCTTCTCAAGGTGCTGGAGATGATGATGAGCCGCCGAGTCTCCAGAATGGATGTAACGCGCCGCCGCTCGATCGAGGCTCTCGTTGCTGCCCATGAGCGGCTGTGGCATCTTCGTCATCCGGGTGGGAAGAGCTTCTGAGACTGGCTTCCACCAGTTTTCGCGGCTGTCGCTGTTAAAAAGCCAGTGCTTTTCCATATCGCAGGATCTCATGAGCCTGTGGGGTAAAGCTGCCATCCTCCTGATGCAGCATCAGCCCGGGTTCTACCCTGTCAGGCCCACGGGCAGCCTTGATGCCTCGTACGATAATGATTTTGGCGCGCCGTCCCGCTTTCGGCCATAGCGGATAGAGGCTGATCTCTCCGGCCTTGGCCTCACGCAGGCTGGTCATGGCCTCACTGATCAGTGCAGCGGGCAGGATCAGGCTGATCGAGCCGCGCGGCCTCACCATGCTGCCCAGTGCCTGCACCCACTGACTGACGAGCCCGGCATGGCGACGTTTCGCCTGATCACGAAGTGCGACGGGGGAAGGGGAAGATGCTTCCTCATGCCACGGCGGATTGGCAAAGACGTGATCATAGTTTGATGGAGAACCCGACATCTCCTGTGCAAAGTCCAAAATATCCTGCGTGATAATCGACAGACGGTTTTCCAGATGGTTGGTCTGGACATTCTGACGGGCCAGTGTCGCAATGTCGCTGGATTTTTCCACTCCCGTGCCCTGAATGCCAGGTACACGATGGGCAAGGCATAAAAGCCCGGCTCCCGGACCGGTGCCGGCTTCCAGCACGCGCTCTTCGGCCCGTGCGGGAATCGCGGCTGCCAGCAGAACCGGTTCAAGTCCGGTGCGGAAACCAGTCCGTAACTGGCGGTAAGCAATTGCGCCGTTGAGCAGACTGCCTTCGGTGACATCGTTGTTTTCGTTCATAAGAGGAGGTTTTTTGAGCCTGTTGGGCGGCTTGGCAAGGCTTGTTTTCTGACAGGATCGGTCGATCAGGATGCCTTGACCCTATTTTATCCCTGTCGATAGGGTGCGTGGCTGCACAAAACCTTTTATGACATCTTATCCAGCAGAGTGCGTGAGCGATGTCGGGGAGATGCCAAGCTGAGGTAATCTCTGGGGTTATCAGGCTGCGGCTGAATCAGATTACCGCTTTATCAAGTCCAGGAGACAGCTTTGGGCGTCGTCGCCAGTTCACCGGATACAGATATGATCCTGCCGCCGTCTGATGCAGAAGGGGTAGAAGGTGCCTTGTCGGGCCTGATCGCACTGGTGCAGGACGACCTGACCCTGTGCAATCAGGCTATTATAGATCGTATGGACAGTCAGGTGCCGCTGATCCCGCAACTGGCGGCCCATATCGTGGCAGCAGGGGGGAAACGTCTTCGGCCTCTGTTGACGCTGGCCAGTGCCAGGCTCTGTGGATTTGATACCGCCTTGGCGGGTGGGGTGCCGCGGCATGTCCATCTGGCAGCCTGCGTGGAGTTCATCCATACCGCGACACTGCTGCATGATGATGTCGTCGATGAAAGCCGCATGCGGCGCGGTATGGCCAGTGCCAATGCGGTTTTCGGCAATAACGCCTCCGTGCTGGTAGGCGATTTCCTCTTCGCGCGGGCGTTTCAGCTGATGGTGGAGGACGGATCGCTTCAGGTTCTGGCGATCCTTTCCAAGGCTGCTGCAACCATTGCTGAGGGCGAAGTCCTCCAGCTCGCTACGCAGAATGATCTGGAGACGCCGGAATCACGCTATCTGGAAGTGATTGAGGGCAAGACGGCCTCCCTGTTCGCAGCGGCCTGTCAGGTCGGAGCCGTGGTTGCCGCGCGTCCGGCTGAAGAGGAACAGGCGCTATATGATTACGGTATGAGTCTCGGAATTGCGTTCCAGTTGACCGACGATGCGCTCGATTATGCGGCGGATCAGCGTAAACTGGGCAAGACCGTTGGTGACGATTTCCGTGAGGGCAAGATCACACTGCCAGTACTCGCTGCTTTCCATGCCGGTGATGCGGAGGAAAAGCGTTTCTGGCAGCGCACTATTGGCGAGAGCGATCAGACCGAGGATGATCTGGAGGAGGCTTTGCGCCTTATCGCCAGACATGACACTATCGGCCTCACCCTCGAACGGGCCAGGATAATGGCGGAAAAAGCCAAGCGGGCACTGGATATTTTTCCTGATACCCCGCTTCGTCGCAGCCTGTGCGCGGTGGCCGACTACACGGTCTGGCGTGCGCGGTAAAACGGCCAGACGGCTTCAGGGGGCTGGACTGGTGAAGGTGTTGCAGGCTTCCACCTCTCCGGTTTGTAGCCCTTTGCGAAACCAGGCCACCCGTTGGGATGAGCTTCCATGCGTAAAGGAATCCGGTACGATATAGCCGCGTGCACGCTTTTGCAGGCGGTCATCGCCGATCGCGTCAGCAGCGTTCAGGCCCTGTTCGATATCGCCTTTTTCCAGGATAGACCGGGCATCATTGGCCTGCTTTGCCCAGACCCCGGCGAAGCAGTCGGCCTGTAATTCCAGCCGCACAGACAGTGCATTGGCTGTGCCTTGATCGGCTTCTTCTCGCCGGCGAGTGACTTTGCCCAGAATGCCGAGCTGGTTTTGCACATGATGCCCGACCTCGTGTGCAATGACGTAGGCACGGGCGAAATCTCCCCCTGCGCCCAGCCGCTCCTGCAATTCACGGAAGAAGGATGTGTCGAGGTAAACTTTTTGGTCCACCGGGCAATAAAATGGTCCCATTGCCGACTGTGCCGTGCCGCAGGCTGAGCGTGTTGTGCCATCAAACAGTACCAGAATCGGCGGCTGGTAGGTTTTTCCATGGGCCTTGAAAACGGTGCTCCACACGTCTTCTGTCGAGGCCAGTATGCGACTGACAAACCGACGTTGTGGATCCGATCCGGATGGATCGCTTTGTGCTTGCTGCGCCGGGGAAAGGGGGGAGGGAACGGGCGATGAAACCGGGCCGCCATTTCCCGTCAGGCTGAGCAGAAGACGAGGATCAATGCCGAAATAAAGCCCGACCAGCACAATGGCGATTGTGCCGAGACCACCAATTTTGATCCCACCCGGAATAAAGGGGCCGCCAGTACCTCGATCATCCTGAATATTGTTACTTTCACGCTGATCATCGAGTCGCATACCGATCCCCTTTTGCAAGGGCAGGATGATGTCTCGATACGCTTCCATCCTGCCACGATGCCGTGCTCAGGAAGACGTTTGCGGCACCAGGCAGGTTGCATCATCGGCCCTGCCTGATGCCGTTTCGGATTCAGGCCTTCGGAATTTAACCCTTTTGGGCGGAGGCAGCTTTGCGTGCAGCGGCTTCCTCGGCGCTGGCAACACCGCCATGGGCGGCGGACCAGCCCATCGGATCATCCAGAAAGCGCCGCACGCCAGCCAGTACATCGCTGCTGAAATAGCTTTTATCCTTGCAGGCTTCCAGCACATCCCACCAGGTGCAGAGGTGATGCAGCGTCAGATCCATGGCCGACAGGGTTTCAAAGCTGCCGGGGAAGACACCATAGAAAAATACCACGAATGCATGGTTGCACAGCGCCCCGGCATCGCGCAGTGCACGGGCGAACTGGATCTTGGAACCGCCATCGGTGGTCAGATCCTCGACCAGCAGAGTGTTCAGCCCTTCCGGAGTATCGCCTTCGATCAGAGCGTTACGGCCGAAGCCTTTCGGCTTCTTGCGGACATAGGCCATCGGCAGGTTCATGCCATCCGCGATCCAGGCGGCAAAGGGAATACCCGCTGTCTCGCCACCCGCTACGGCCTGAATGGTCTCATAGCCGATATGGCGGCTGAGCTTTTCAATGGCGAGCTGGGTGATTTTCTGCCGCGCCCGGGGAAAATAGATAATCCGGCGACAGTCGATATAGACGGGGGATTTCCAGCCGGATGTCAGCGTATAAGGTTCATCCGGGCGGAAATTGACGGCCTTGATCTCCAGCAGCAGACGCGCAGTGGTCAAGGCAGCGTCACGATCCCATTCACTGGTCAGATGCGACGCGGTCATGTGTTCTCGTCCTTGCCGTTATCATGTGATGCTGCATGCTGTTAGCGTCTGATGATTGCTCCGTCCATGCTCATACCGCCATGTCTGGTCGTGACAGCCTGACGAATTGAGGGGATCATGGGAAAAACCCGTGCTGTTTGCTTGCGCCGCGGAGGGTAGCAGGATAGAATGAACGTCATTGCGAATGACTCGCAACGACTTCGGGAAATGTGGCCTTGAACAACGACGTCAGCAACATTACACGCCGGTGTGAACGCGCGGTCATTACCGCCTATCGTGAACTGCGTGCATGCGGCAGTGCTGACATGGTGGCATTTCAGGCCTGCACAACGCTTTATCGCATTCATCATCCGGAGGCTCCGCTCAGTGAAGCGCGGCGTCTGGTGGCGGAGTGGATCGATCATCATATCGTGCGCAGCGCCAATGGCCCGACGCCTGGTTGCGAGTGCGACTAAGGGATCGGTGGTATCGGCCTCTTTATACCGCTCTGTTCTGTGTTCCGCTGCTGGTCGCCTGTAGTTCCCGGCTGACTCCCGAGCGTGACCTGACATGTCATATGACGGTCGATACCGGCTTTCTCTATGTTATCGACAATGGCTGGCACACTGCGATCGGTTTCGATGCTGTTGACCTGACGGGTGGTCTTGCCACTTTCAAAACCATCTTCCCCCATGCAAGGGCAGTGGTGTTTGGATATGGCAAGCGAACCTTCATGACGGCCCGGCCGCAGACCATATCCGAATATATTATGGGACCAGTGCCGGGCCCGGCGGTGATCGAGGCGGTCGGGCTGACTGTCTCACCGGAGCTTGCTTACGGTCAGCAGCATGTCAGCCGGTTACGGCTGCCCCGTCAGGATATAGAAGCTGCGGTCTCATGGGTGGCGAACGATCTGGCTGACGATCCGCAAGGTCAGCCGAGGCTGGTCGGCTTCGAGGACGGGAAACGGGGTGCATTTTATGTGGCACGTGACCGGTATTCGATGCTCCATACATGCAATCGCTGGTCGGCGGACCTGCTGCGCAAGGCGGGAGTGCCGTTGGAACCGGCCGGTGTCGTATTGAGCGGGCAGCTGATCAGGCGCCTGAATCAGGCGGCGATCCAGTGCCCATCCGATCAGTCCCCGGCAGTGATCATCAGCAGGGCGGCAGACGACCATCAGAGCATACTGCACTCTGCCCCGCCGGAATAATGATGATGCGTTCATTACGGGGTGGGGATCCTCCGCCACTGCTGGAACTGCAAGCGGCCAGCGTGGTCACGATCAGAAAAGCACCGGCTGTCCAGACAACGCGCATAGTGAATTCCTTACGGTCAAAAAACTGAAGTGCCAATACAGCCCTGTCCCCTCCTGACATACTTTGTCGGGCGGTTCAGGTCAGCATAGGGACATGGTTTTTGGACAAAATAATTCACTTTGTCACAAAGGCGGCAGCAGAAAGACGAAAAGCGCCGGTTGCCCGGCGCTTTTGCTTGCATCCTCATGAAAAGACCGGCGGCCATTCAAGGCCGCCACCCTGATCAGCGGTGATCGGCCGACACGTAATCGCGCGGCCCATAGCCGGTGTAGATCTGCCGGGGACGCCCGATACGCTGGGCCGGATCCTCAATCAGTTCCTGCCACTGGCTGATCCAGCCGACGGTGCGAGCCACAGCGAACAGCACGGTGAACATGCTGGTTGGGAAGCCCATCGCCTTCAGGATGATCCCTGAATAGAAGTCGACATTCGGATACAGCTTCTTACTGATGAAATATTCATCGCTCAACGCGATCCGCTCCAGCTCGACCGCCATATCCAGCATCGGATCGTCCTTGATGCCGAGTTCAGTCAACACCTCGTGACAGGTCTGTTGCATGATCTTCGCGCGAGGATCGTAGTTCTTGTAGACGCGATGGCCGAAGCCCATCAGGCGGACATTGCTGTTCTTGTCCTTCACCTTTTCGATGAAGGCAGGAATGTTGGAGACATGACCGATTTCGGCCAGCATCTTCAGCACCGCTTCGTTGGCGCCGCCATGGGCCGGACCCCACAGGCTGGCAATACCGGCGGCGATACAGGCAAACGGGTTGGCGCCAGTAGAGCCAGCCAGACGCACTGTGGAAGTCGAGGCGTTCTGCTCATGATCGGCATGCAGGATCAGGATGCGGTCCATGGCCCGTTCCAGAACCTTGTTTCCCTTATAATCCTCCGACGGGCGCCCGTTGATCATGTAGAGGAAGTTTTCCGCATAGCCCATATCGTAACGCGGATACACGAAAGGATGGCCGATCGAGTATTTATACGCCCATGCCGCAATGGTCGGCACTTTGGCGATCAGGCGCAGGGCGCAGATATTCCGATGTTCGGGATTCGTGATGTCCAGGCTGTCGTGATAAAACGCGCTGAGAGCACCGACGACGCCACAGAGCATGGCCATCGGATGGGCATCGCGGCGGAAGCCCTGGAACACGCTGCGCAGTTGTTCATGCAGCATGGTGCGACGCATGACTTCGGTGCTGAATTCCGTCAGTTCATCCGGCTTCGGCAGTTCACCGTTCAGCAGCAGATAGGCCACTTCAAGAAAGCTCGACTTCTCGGCCAGCTGATCAATCGGGTAGCCTCGGTGCAGAAGAACGCCTTCATCACCATCGATGAATGTGATCTTGCTTTCGCAGGCGGCAGTTCCGCCATAGCCTGGATCATAGGTGAAGACACCCAGATCGCCCTGCATCTTCCTGATATCGAAGACAGAAGGGCCAAGCGTGCCGTCGAGCAACGGGTAGGTTGCCGACTTATCCGTGCCGTTCAGCTGGACGGTGACGCTGCGCGTAGGGGAGCCGCTCATTCAAACACCTCATGGCAGAAGCGGCTGGAAACCGCCTGACTCAGATTCTGTGTAACGAATGGGATGAATGATGCCATTAGAAGCAAGATCATTCCATAGGAGACGTTATTGGAGCAATCTTCGCACTTGCGAAAAAAAACGGCAAGCCCTGCCGCGCCATCTTCAGCGAAAGTTTAAAACTGCGGCCTATACGTGCGCCACAATCCGCGATGGGCTGCCCGTGCCTGTTCCTCATCAGAGGTCAGGCCCAATGTTTTGAGGGGGGCAGAGCGCGTTTCTGCACGTGCTTCCGCATACGTTTCTGCTCTGGCCCATCCGGCCTGAACCACTGCACGATTGATGACGGTCCCCTGATTTGCTCCCTGGCCTTCTGTCTGGGTTTCACAGATGGCCAGAGAATGGTGGTTGGTATCGTGCCCTAATATTTCACATTCGACGGGACGATTCTTGATGATTTCCGCCAGAGCTTCGGCAGAGGCTGCACCGCAGTCGAAACGGCTTCCATCAGGCGTTCTGCATTGCTGCCCGCGATTGGGGGCGGAAACCCCTGCCAGCCGTATAACCGTATCGGCAACCCGCAATGTCTCTCCATCGACGACGGCTACCTGTGCGGGTGAAGCAGTCAAAGATATATCACGCTGGGTTTCTGTCCCCGTTCTGCTGCCTCTGATTTGGTCGAGCACATTCTGAAGCGAGATAAGGGAAACCGACGGGAGGGACGGCGTAAATACCGCAATACCCCCGATCCCGCCCAGTGACAGCACGCTGCCGAGCATAACCCATCGCCGCCACGGTCTGCGTTTATGGGCGGTTGAGGAGGTGAAAATGCGTCGTTTGTGTTTCAGGTACATCGGTCGGACCTACGATATCCGAATGCGCAGAGAGGTGCTGCATGACAGGGAATGGCCATTCTCCCGAAAGGGCGACGTATTAATGCCTATCCTGGTGCCGTTGCCAAGTTAAGGTCGTGTGGACCGGGATAAAGTCGATCAGTTCCAGAACGGCTTTGCCGCATGGAAATGTTTCCAGGCGGCGATAATCTTCTGTCTGGCGCTGGCCCCATGGGCGGCGGAGAAGCCCAGCACGATGCCGCGGGCCTGTGCGCCCTGCACGCCGTCTTTCCCCTCAATTTCCTGCATCAGCCCGGCCGCCACGGCTCCGTCATTGAGAATGCCGAGTTCTTCCTGAAGTTCTGACAGCCGGCGGATCATCCGGCGTCCCTGTTTATGGGGGAAGCAGGCGGCAAAGAATTCACAAGCATAGCGCAAACGTTTTGCATGCAGGCGTAATTCATGCAGGGCGGCGGTGGGCAGATCAGAGATCGGGGCGCTGGCGGGCAGTTTTTTCAGGCGTTTTTTCAGTACCCCGGCGGCGAAGATTTCGATTGGCTGGTTCAGGTATTCTTCACGATGATGCCGCACTTCATCATGGAGCGTATGGATCGCCTGTCGCCATGGCCGCACCTGGCACAGCAGGGCGAGGGATAGCCCCAGCCTGTCGAAACCGGGGGTTTCCAGACTGGCCAGCAAGGTGTGGTAATGCTGTTCTCTCTGTTTTGCAGCCCGCTCCATCAGACGTTTCAGTGCGGCATGGTCAGGGAAGGTGTCCAGCAGGGTTTGGCCAGTCTGGCTGATAAATACATCCCAATCGCGTGCTGGCCCCAGCAGAGTACCGATTGTTTTCAGATGCGCCTTGACGTTATCCAGCTCTGGACAGGCCAGTACGGCGGAGAAAATCGATAGGGCTGAACGCAGGCGGCGCAGCGTCACCCGGATCTGGTGCACAGGCTCCAGCGCGGCTTTGTCGATTTCGCCTGGTTTTAGCAGGCGGATACGTGGCGCCCAGTAAAGCAATGCCAACGTCAGATGACCGATGATATGCCGTGCGGCATCTTCGGTGCTGATGCCGGGATCAATCTCCGGCGCAGCCAGGCCGGCGGCGGGGCGGGCTGCCAGTCCGCGTCCGTGGGAAACGGCTAGCATGGAAAGCGGCGTTTCCGGAATCCGAAGCCGGGCTTCCTCATTCTCCTGAAGCTCGGATGCCAATGCAGCGATGGCCCTTGCATCGCCCTGGATATGGATGCGGCCAAAGGGAAGCACGTCGGTCAGATTACGGATCGTGCCGTCTTCAATGAAGACGGTCAGTTCTTCACTGTCCATCCGTGTCTGATCGCTCAGGACGAGACTGCGCTGGCGTCCTTCCACGGATGCGATCGGCATGACTCCGCCCTCGATACCGTACGACGCAAGCAAGGTTTCGATCGGCGCAATCAGAGTCTGTTCATCCAGTTGCGAACCGGGCAGCGAAGGGGGGGTGGCAAGACTTTCCACGCGCCACATTCCCCCATCGACAACCAGAGCCCGATGATCGGCAAAAAAGGCCGCCTCCGGTGTGTCGTGATAAATCCGCCGGAACGAACGCGTTTTCATCCGGCCTTTGCGCTGGCGTGACAGCGGTGCAAGGCGTGGCAGTCGTTCTGCCAGGGCCGGATCAAAAGCCATTGTTATCGTCACCGGGGCATGGCCTGGTTCTGTTTCCGGCACAAGGTCCAGCATTTCAGCAGCAGGTGTCTCAGCCACGGTATCGATCACGACTGGAGGCAATGCAGATGTATCAATCATGTTGGCCCATATCAGGCAGTTCAGAGGGGGTAAGGAAGCGTGTCAGCCGCGCCGCGCCGGGTAACAGTCCCCACCAGGGCTGGTCCAGTTCGAATTGTGCCAGCCCGCATGTCGGATAGCCCTCGTTCAGACGCGCGCGTGCAGTGCGCTCGTCCCTTGCCGGATTTCCAAGCGTCAGGGCCAGATCATGCATGCCGGGATTATGGCCGATCAACATGACACAGCCGACCGTTTCCGGCACGCTGTTCAGAACCTGGATCATCTGCTCGGATGAGGCGAGATAGAGCGCATCCATCCGTTCTATACGGGGAGTATGCGGCCATGGCTCCAGCGCCTCCAGAGTCTGGATGGTGCGACGGGCGGAGGAAACCAGAATGAGATCCGGCCGCAGATCAAGCGCGTTGATAGCTTTATGCATGGCTGCGGCTGCACGCCGGCCGCGATCATTCAGGGGGCGGGCATGGTCCGGAAGTTTGGGGTCGTCCCATGCTGATTTGGCGTGACGGAGGAGGAGGAGCTGGCGCATCGGCTTGCGGATTGATCCCGTTTCGTCGCAGCGCCATCTGGCGCAGGTTGGATATGGCCTTCATGACGGAGCATGGCCTGTTCCGCCGTATGGTAAAAAGGAATTTTTGCCCTTTTGACCATAAAATAGACTCCTGGAAACGACCGGAGGACAATCAGGAGTCGATGTCTATCCAGGACAGATGGCCGCCTTTCCCGGCCCCCGTATCCAGAAAAATCGCTGTTCCGCCACGTTGCCCATACATCGTCAGAGGACGGCCGTCCGGGCTGCGATTGTCATGGCCGCAGTAAACGATGAGATTTTTCGGAATACGGTCAACCCAGCGCAGACTGCGCTCCGGATAACCATCAGGCTGAAGCTGACCGGTGGGTTCGCCATATAGCGCACGGGCCAGCACGCCATGGACGCGTCCATCCTGAATGGGAACCGGGAAAGGGGGGGCGGTATGCAGCATGTCGGTATGAAAACCGCCATGAAGAAAGATGCGGTTCCCGCTGACAATCCAGGCTGGCGCATGGGCAATCGCATGAATGATCTGCGGGATATGGAGGGTATCGATCTGCGCACAGGTTTCTTCAAGCGTCGGATCAGGCCGGACGGATCGTCCGGCCAGCCGCCTGGCCAGTCTCAGATCGTGGTTACCGAGCAGGAACAGCCCGCGCCCCCGATGAAGCAGGTCGAGCATGATCCGCAGAACTTCGCCGTTTTCAGGTCCGCCATCCGTCAGGTCACCCAACTGGATAATGAAACGGTCTGTGGTGACGGCATGGGTAAACGCGCGTGCATCGCCATGCACATCGCCGATGACGCGGATTGGAACATCGGCGGGGGGATGCCGCGGAAAAGTACTGACGGAGTCCAGGGCTGGTGTGTCCGTCACGGTAATAAATTTCTCTCCCATACCCATCCTGCATCGTCGCCAGCGATCTGACAGTATGGCGATCCATGAACAGAAACACCATCCCGGCCAGCGGTTGTGCGAGCCATTTCGTATCGATCACGAGTTGGTCTCAGCTGTTTCGCATGGCGCGGCTGTTTGCAGACTGCATGGGGGCAGGGGGCATTGAAAAACTGAACAACCGCCCATGTCCGCGCAGAAAAATCCGTCCCCCTTGTGGAAACAGCTTTGCGATCACCGGGGAGGATATGTCCAGCCCGCCAGTATAGGTGCCGAAGGCGGGCAACATCAGTCTCTCTGCCGAAAACACGAAACAGGGACGGGTCAGCCATGTACCCCTTACCGGCACGCTCGCTTTCGGGTGGTGATGGCCGCAGAATTCCAGGGTTCCGTCCGGCACTGGTGCGGCTTCGTGCCTGAAAATGAACCGTCTCAGGCCATGCTCGGTATGAAAGGTACCACTTAGTCCCTTGCTGGCCACCGGATCATGATTACCCAGCACCCAACGGAAGGTCGTGGATTGGCTGATCAGATGCAGGCGCGCTGCATCCTGCGGCTGCATGCGTTCCAGACCGTAGCGGTCGTGAAAACTGTCCCCCAGCGCAATGACCTGCGCCGGTTGGTAATGCAGGATCAGGTTTTCGAGCGCATCCAGTGTGGCAGCACTGTCCCATGGCGGCAGCAGGGAGCCACGGATGGCGGCAGCAGAGCCTTTTTCAAGATGCAGATCGGCCACCATCAGGATCCGCTCGGCCGGCCACCATACCGCGCCTGACGGATCCAGCAGCAATGTTTCCCCACCGGCGGAGATGGAAGCGGGGATGGAGCGGACTGGACGAGACTGCATGGTCAGCGACGGGGCCGAATATCCGGAGGGAGGGCTACAAACAGATCATCCTGCATGATTTGTCCATCAGACAATGACCTGCTGGCATATCGGGGAGGAGAAACCCTTTTGTTGAGGGCCGTCTCATCGTCCATCATGGCTTCCTCGACCAGCGCTTCAGCCTCCGCCAGCAACATTTCCTCCGACCCGGCGGAGAGAACGCTTTCACGGCCGATTTCCAGCAGAACCGGCACAGCAAGCGGAGAGACGCGGGACAGCGCCATATGCCGGATGTGCCCCCGTGCCCGGCGCAGCAGCAGTGCCAGACGGCCGATATCGGTCAGTCCCGATGCGGCATCGGCCCGGGTTGCCCGCAGCAGGATATGATCGGGCTGGTGGCGGCGCAGCACATCATAGATCAGATCCGTATTGATGGTGACCTGACGTCGGCTGCGCTTCAGCCCCGGCTGTTGTCGTTCGATCAGCCCGGATACCACGGCGACATGACGGAAAATACGCCGGAGCATGGAGCTTTCCGCCATCCATGCTTCCAGATCATCCCCCAGTATGTCTTCCTCGAACAGCCGGTCGAGACCGGTGGGCTGCCGTGCGCTCCATGTCGCCATCACATAATCGGTGGCGACGAAGCCGAGCGGGATCATCCCGAGCCGCTCCATCCGCTTCGTCACCAGCATACCGAGGGTCTGGTGGGCGTTTCTTCCTTCGAAGCAGTAAGCCACCATGTACCAGCGATCACCTCGCGGAAATGTCTCGATCAACAGGTCATTACGGCCCGGCAGACGGGAGCGGATGCGCTGCTTCTCCAGCCATTCCCTGACCGGATCAGGCAGGTGTTGCCATCCCTGTCGATCCTGCAACATTCCGCGGACCCGATTGGCGAGGCTGGTCGTCAGCGGCAATCTGGCCCCGGCATAGGCCGGGACCATCGGATCGCCATCGCCCCCTTCATCGGCCTCCAGCACAGTATCATGCAGCTGAACGAAGCGCAGCAGACGTCCACCGAACATGAATGTATCACCGGGGCGAAGCTGGCTGGCGAAATACTCCTCGACCTCGCCGAGTGTGCTACCCCGTCCTTCCGCACGTTTGCCCCGGTTTCCGCGCAGGCGCACCTTGATCATCGGTGATTGCACGATGGTGCCGATATTCATCCGCCATTGCCGTGCCACACGGTCGGAACGCACATGCAGAAGGCCTTCGCTGTCCCGAAACAGCCTGTGCCACTGTTCATAATGGGACAGCGTGTACCCGCCGGTTTCAACGAATCCGAGCGTATCGTCGAAATCCTTGCGGTCGAGCATGCGATAAGGCGCTGCCTGCCGCACTTCCTCGAACATCGTATCCGGGTGAAACGGGGCGGAACAGGCCATCCCGAGCAGATGCTGCGCCAGCACATCCAGCCCGCCGGGGCCGGGAGGATCTCCATCCAGTTCCCGTGCAGAGACTCCCATGATCGCGGCCTCGCATTCCAGCACCTCGAACCTGTTGGCAGGCACCAGAATGGCGTTGCTGGCTTCATCCATACGGTGGCTGGCGCGTCCCACCCGCTGCAACAGGCGGGAGACGCCTTTGGGCGCGCCGATCTGAAGAACCTGATCCACTCCGCCCCAGTCGATGCCGAGATCGAGCGAGGATGTCGCCACCACGGCCCGCAACAGACCGGAAGCCATGGCCTGTTCGACGCGTTCGCGCTGTTCCAGCTCCAGACTGCCATGATGCAGGGCAATGGGGAGCGTTTCCTCATTCAGCCGCCACAGCGCCTGAAACAGAAGCTCGGCCTGCGCGCGGGTGTTGACGAATACAATCGTCATGGCGGCCGCTTTGATCCGCTCCAGAATAGCGGGGGCTGCTGCCAGCCCCATATGCCCGGACCATGGCAGCCGGCCGGATGGCAACATCATCTCCAGCCGGGGGGGAGCACCACCCGCTTCCTCGATGACGATTGCATCGCCGCCGATATAATCGCGCAGTGCCTGAGGATGAGCGGCGGTGGCGGACAGACCTGACATGCGCAGACCCGGAACCAGACGGCGCAGCCGGGCCAGGCAGAGGGCCAGCTGATCGCCTCTTTTGGTGCCGGCCAGCGCATGCACTTCGTCGATGATTACCGTTCGCAGGCCCTGGAAAAACGTGGGGGCGTCTTCCAGCGACAGCAGCAGGCTCAGGCTTTCCGGTGTTGTCAGGAGGATATGCGGTGGGGTCTCCCGCTGGCGGGCGCGGCGGCCGGATGGGGTGTCGCCGGTGCGTGTCTCGATCCGGATCGGCAGCCCCATTTCCTGGACCGGAGAAGTCAGATTACGGGCAATGTCGGTCGCCAGAGCCTTGAGCGGGCTGACATAAAGGGTATGCAGCCCCTCTGGCTGTCCCTTTGGCAGCTCTGCCTGTCTGGCCAGACTGATCAGGCTGGGCAGAAAACCGGCCAGCGTTTTTCCGCCACCGGTCGGGGCAATCAGCAGGGCGCTGCGATCAGCTTCGGCGGCATCAAGCATGGCGGCCTGATGCCGCCGCAACGTCCAGCCGCGCCGTTCGAACCAGGCGGCAAAACGAGGGGGGAGCGTCGTTTGAAGCATGGCGGAAAGAATGGGGTTCTTATGGTCGCAGGAGAAGGGGTTAAAAGAGAACGCCTTACAGGCACTGAACTTTCCCGGTCATTCTGCGTCATATGGCCCTGCCTTCAGTCTTGCCGGACGTCACGCACAGCCAGGACCGGTCCATGTTCCTGATCTTCTCATGCATCTGAGCGCGCCCCATCCCGAGACATGGCTTCGGCCGTTGCCGCAGGGGCTTTACTGTGAACCGGCTGATCTGTTCATCGACCCGGTGGTGCCGGTGGAGCGTGCCGCCATTACCCATGCCCATGCCGATCATGCCCGCCCCGGGCATGGCGCGGTGCTGGCCACGCCTGAAACGCTCGCCATCATGAAAACCCGCATGGGGGTGGAACGTGCAGCCCGCTCTCCGCAGCCACTGTCTTATGGGGAAAAGATCACGATCAATGATGTGGGACTGCGCATGGAACCGGCTGGCCATGTATTGGGCAGTGCGCAGATCGTGCTGGAATGGCGTGGCAGCCGTGTAGTCATCAGCGGCGACTACAAGCGTGCGCCCGACCCGAGCTGTGCCATTTTTCAGCCTGTTCCCTGCGATGTGTTTGTCACGGAGGCTACGTTTGCCCTGCCGGTCTTTCGCCACCCTCCGGCAGAGCAGGAAATACGCAAGCTGTGCGACAATCTCACGGTTTTTCCGGAGCGAACCCATCTGGTCGGCTGCTACGCGCTGGGCAAATGCCAGCGTCTGATCATGCTGCTGCGGCAGGCGGGATGGGTTGCGCCGATCTACCTCCATGGAGCGTTGATGAATGTCTGCCGGACCTATGAGGCGCTTGGTGTGGGGTTGGGCGATCTCCGCCCCGTGACCTCTGTGCCGAAGGAGGCCTTGCGTGGCGGGATCGTGCTGGCGCCTCCCTCTGCGCTGGCTGATCGCTGGTCGCGCCGATTGCATGATCCTGTGCCAGTTCTGGCCAGCGGCTGGATGCAGGTCAGGCAACGTGCCCGCGCCAAAGGGGTCGAACTGCCCTTGGTCATCAGCGATCATGCCGACTGGGACGCCTTGCTGGCCACAATCCGGGACGTGCAGGCCCCTGAAATCTGGGTGACCCACGGGCGGGAAGAAGCCCTGATCCATGCGGCCGGGTTGATGGGGGTGAGGGGCCGCGCCCTGCGTCTCATCGGCTATGGTGAGGAAGATGACGATATCGCGGTGGCGGGGGGCGGGATAACAAGCAGTGAGAGGACAGAGGCGATTACAACGGGCGGAGAGTCCGTATGATCGCTTTTGCCGCCCTGCTGGAGCGTCTGATCTATACGCCGTCGCGCAATGCCAGGCTGGCTCTGCTGCAACGTTTTTTCGAAACCGAACCTGATCCGGATCGCGGATACGGGTTGGCGGCGCTGACAGGTAACCTGTCTTTTGCCACGGCGAAACCGGGCCTGATTCGCGCATTGGCAGGGCAGCGTGTCGATCCCGAATTATTTGCCCTGTCCTATGATTATGTCGGTGATCTGGCCGAGACGACCTCCCTGATCTGGCCGGTCTCTGTTGATATCCTTCCGATGGCCCCTCCCGGATTGGCAGAGGTCGTGACGACCCTTCAGAGCGCCACCAGAATAGACCTGCCGCAGACATTATCCGCATGGCTGGACTCGTCGGATGAATCGGTACGGTTCGCGATTCTCAAGCTCGTGACTGGCAATCTTCGGGTTGGTGTCTCTGCAAGGCTGGCCAAAGTGGCATTGGCCGGATTGTCACAGGGGCGGATCGAGCCGGATGAAATAGAGGAGGTGTGGCACGGTCTGACACCCCCCTATCTGACGCTGTTTGCATGGATCGAGGGGCATGGTCCCAGACCGGACCCGGCCGGTGCGCCCGTGTTCCGTCCTCCCATGCTGGCCCATCCGCTGGAGCAGCCTGATCTGGAGACTCTTTCCCTCTCTGAATACCGGGTGGAGTGGAAATGGGATGGTATCCGGGTGCAACTCGTTTCCGTGCCGGGGGGAAAGCGCATTTTCTCCCGCACGGGCGATGATATCTCCGCTTCCTTTCCGGATGTGCTGGAGACCATGAATTTCGACGGCGTGCTGGATGGAGAACTGCTGGTTGCACGGGAAGGAGAGGTGGCTCCGTTCGCTGATCTTCAGCAGCGACTCAACCGCAAATCTCCTGGCCCGGCTTCGTTGAAGCAACATCCGGCTCATGTCAGGCTCTATGATATTCTGTTCGATGAACAGGAGCGTGATCTGCGGGCCCTGTCCTTTGATGAGCGCAGGCAGCATCTCGAGCGCTGGTTTGCCGTTGCGGCCCCGCTCCGCATGGATCTGTCCGGCCTGATCAAGGTGGAAAATGCAGAGGCCCTCATTGCCTTGCGGGAGGGCGCGCGTGCGGCTTCGATCGAAGGGCTGATGCTCAAGCGTGGTGACAGTCCCTACGTGCCCGGGCGGCCCAGAGGCTTGTGGTGGAAGTGGAAACGTAATCCGCTGACGGTTGATGCGGTGATCATGTATGCGCAGCGTGGCCATGGCAGGCGCAGCAGTTTCTATTCCGATTATACGTTCGGCTTATGGCGCGATGACGGTCGTGGGCATGAGGAGTTGGTACCTGTCGGCAAGGCCTATCACGGCTTTACGGATCAGGAGCTGATTGTGCTGGATCGCTGGGTGCGCAACCACACTATCGCCCGGTTCGGCCCGGTGCGGGAGGTCGAGAAATCTTTCGTGCTGGAAATCGCTTTTGATGCAGTGCAAAGGTCGGGCCGTCACAAAAGCGGTATTGCCATGCGCTTCCCCAGAATAGCGAGGCTGCGGACTGATAAACCGGCGTCAGAGGCTGACAGGCTTGAGACCCTGGAGCGTATGCTCACCTGAAGAGAGCGAACTGCCTCCGTAACGGAAAAACCTCTGCCGGCATGAATGCGTAAAAGTTCTGATCGGTCGATTATAATCAGGGATCGGATTGTGCGGAAATTAAGGCAGGTTCTGTGATTTTAGAGATGCTGCACTGCAAAAAAATGCTTGTGTGAATCGGGTAAACACCGTATCTACGCTCATGTAGCGTAGCGTTATGTCGCAGCGCTGCTTTTCTTGGACGTTTCCTCCCTAAACTTGGCGGTGCCTGCGTGGCGCCGCCAATTTTTTTGCCTTGATTGCTTATTCAGGCGGCGCGGGAGAGAAGGGCGGCGGTGGCCCCCAGCCCGTTCATCAAGGATGTCATGGCCTGACGAATCAATGCGAAATGAGCGTTCCTCAGATAACGCTCCTCATCCATATACAGGACTCGGGCAATTTCGATTTGCAGGACGTGCACGCCCTTTCCGGGGCGTCCGTAATGCTGTGTGACATAGCCCCCTGCATAAGGGTTATTCCGTCGCACGGCATAACCAAGGCGCTGGAGAGTGGCCTCCGCAGCCATGGTGATGGTATTGGCGCAGGAGGTTCCGTGCAAATCACCTAACACCATGTCGGCATCGTTCTGACGGCGTGGTATCCGGTTGCCATGCAGCCCGACAGGGGAGGGCATGGAATGACAATCGATCAGCAAACACATACCGAACCGGTTGCAGGTTTCCTCAATCAGTTGTGACAGCGCGATATGGTAAGGTTGCCAGCAATCATGGATTCTGGCCGCGGCTTCTGAAAACAGCAGCTTGCGGCGATAGATCGGCTCGCCGGAAGCGACGATCCGGGCCAGCGTACCGAGACCGGCCTCGACCCTTGCACTGCCGGTATTGACCCAGTCAGGCAGGGTTTCCTCGAACATGGTTGGATCCAGTTCCCACGCTTCCCGATTGGGATCACACCACGCACGGGGAAAATGGGCGCGCAGGATCGGGGCTCCTAATTCGGGCGCTGCACCGAAAAGTTCATCGACGAAGCAATCCTCGCTTTTGCGGAGGGTGTCGTAATCAAGGCGGGAAATAGACAGAAAATCAGGGCTGTAGAGATTTCCGGAATGACCGGAAGCAATAACCATCGGCACCGTCTGGCATGCCGGCCGGACGATGCTGAGGGGGCCTTCCTGGCTGATATCCAGTACCCGATAATCCATACTCTCGATTACGTCCTGATGACGATACACACAATCATAGCTTGCGCATGACGGGTTTCCGCAAAAGCGCGTGGGAGGAAAATGGACGCATCGTGAGGCATGAAGAACGCCTTGAAATGCTTTGCTGTGTTAAATGGAAGATATTGATTTTGAAGGGAACAGGATGGTGGGCGCGACAGGGATTGAACCTGTGACCCCCGCCATGTCAAGGCGATGCTCTACCGCTGAGCTACGCGCCCATCCTGCTTGTGCGGTGCGGGCCTTCTATCTGGCATCTGGCGGACGTGCAAGCCCCTGAAGCCCATCATTTGCACGTCCGCATCAATTTTCATGGTTTTGCGGTTACAGCCCGTTAAACAGCGCCGTGGAGAGGTACCGCTCGGCAAAGGAGGGGATGATCGTGACGATCAGCAGACCCTCATTGGCGGGATTGCGGGCCAGTTCGAGGGCCGCATGCAGGGCTGCACCGGAGGAAATACCGACTGGCAGTCCCTCCACCCGTGCCACGCGCCGGGCCACGGCCAGAGCATCACGCTCCGCTACCCGCATGATGCCATCGATTTGTGTCATGTCCAAAATCGTGGGGCGGAAGCCGGGCCCGATTCCCTGAATGCCGTGCGGACCCGGTTCGTCTCCGGACAGAACGGCGCTTTCCGATGGCTCGACGGCGATGATGCGTAACCCGGGCTTACGAGGTTTCAGCGCATGGGCAATTCCGGTCAGTGTTCCACCGGTACCGGCACCGCCGACGATGATGTCAACCTTGCCATCTGTATCAGCCCATATTTCCTCGGCGGTGGTGGCAGCATGGGCTTCCGGATTGGCGGGGTTGTCGAACTGGCGTGGCATCCATGCGCCGGGGGTGGCGGCAATAATGGCCTCTGCCCGTGCAATGGCCCCGGCCATGCCTTGACGAGCAGGGGTCAGCTGAACATCCACACCGAGCAGGCGGAGCATTTTCCGCCGTTCAATCGACGCTCCCTCCGGCATGGTCACGACCAGCCGGTATCCTTTTGAAGCCGCGACAAATGCAAGTGCAATCCCGGTATTGCCGGATGTCGGCTCAACCAGCACGCTGGTACTCGGATGGATCAGGCCTGCGGCCTCCGCCTTCTCGATCATTGCCAGTCCGATGCGATCCTTGACCGAGCCGAGCGGATTGAAAAACTCGAGCTTGGCAGTGATATCGGCCACCAGCCGGTCCTCGACAGTCAGGCGAGGCAGGCGGATCAGAGGGGTACCACCTACAATATCGAGAATGCTGTCGTAGATTTTGCCGCGGGGTTGGGGGCGACGAAGCCCGTCTGAAGAAAGAGAATCGGTGGTGGACAAGGAGGCTGCCCTGTTGCGAGTGCCGCGTGATCTGGCTTTGGCTTCGCTCGGCTTTCCGTCCTCCGATACCGTGCCCTCATGATTTATGCCTTGTGCATCGGGGCCATTCTGATCAGGCGTGGCGCCCAGAGAGACTGATTCATTGGTCATACCGGCCGATCCATATCTGTTCGTGCTTTCACTTATCGTCATAACTCTATATCACCCTTTGCAACGGTGATTTAAGGACTCGTCATGCTGCTGCGTCGTGATAGGGCCATGGTGGCGATTTCCGTTATGCTGGATGTCGGTTTCCATGGCAGTCGTACCAATACTGTCAGTGCCGCGGATATCGCGGAACGTATAGGCCTCGCACGCCGGGGGATGGAGCCGCTGCTTCAATCCCTGTCGCGGGCCGGATTGCTGGAAAGTGTCCGTGGACCACGCGGGGGGTACCGTCTGGGCCGTCCCAAACGCGATATCAGGGTGTCCGACATCGTGGCCGTCGCTGTGGCCGATGACGGGGAGGGTCATGAAGGCCCTACCGGCAGATTGCAGGTCGCTGTGGTTGACCGGCTGTGGACAGAGCTGGAAGAAACCGTCCGTGCCCAGCTGGCCGCCATCACATTGGATGATCTGCTGAAAAGGGCGGCTGCGGCAGGCTTGCGTCGGCCGGCGGCGGAACCAATTACGTTTGTTATCTGATCGCTCGCTGGTCACGTTTCCGCCCGCATGAGGTGTGTCATGTTCCATACGCATATGCGGCATGGGGCTGCAAGCGTTAACCACATCTTTTCTATGTGATATCGGTGGAAGCCGACGTAAAAACGTGATTTTGGTGTCGATACTCCAGGAGGACTATAATGAGCATTCAGCTTGGCCAGACGGCTCCGGATTTCGAGCAGGACAGTAACCAGGGAAAGATCCGCTTTCATGAATGGCTAGGCCAGTCATGGGGCATTTTATTCAGTCATCCCAAAGACTTTACCCCCGTTTGCACGACGGAACTGGGGGAAGCGGCCCGCCTTGCCCCCGAATGGGAAAAGCGCAACGTTAAAGTCATCGGCCTGTCGGTCGACACGGGCGAAAACCACAAGGGATGGGAAGCTGATATTTCTGAAACCCAGGGCCAGACCGTGAAATTCCCGATCCTTGCCGATGCGGATCGCAAGGTCAGCGCCCTGTATGGCATGATCCATCCCGAAGCCGATCCCAACGTGACCGTGCGTGCCGTGTTCATCATTGATCCGAACAAGAAGGTGCGCCTGACCCTGACCTACCCGCCCAGCACGGGCCGCAACTTCAAGGAAATCCTGCGCGTTGTGGATAGCCTTCAGACGTCTGACAAATTCAAGGTGGCAACGCCGGTAAACTGGGAAAAGGGTGGAGAAGCCATCATCCCGCCCAGCACCTCGGACGATGCCGCGAAGGAACAGTTCCCGCAGGGCTGGAAGACCCTGAAGCCTTATCTGCGTGTTGTAAAACTGCCGGAAGAGGCATGATCACTTGCCGGAATAGGTGGAGCAGGCGGTAACGCTGGCTCTGAAGCGGTAATACTGACTAATATGGGGGAAGGCGGGTAATAACCGGCTTTCCCCCCTTGTGAATTGTGGGGCGGATTGTGAAATCCGGTCTGCCGGAATTTGATCTGATTGGGGCGTAAGCCATGGACGGAACCGTTTCTCCCAAGCGCAGTGGCGTGGAGCTTCTGAAGGAAACCAGCCATGGCCTGCGCGGTCGTCTGGCGGAGGAGCTGGCGGAAGGGGGCCTTCAGGTCAGTGAGGATGGCTACAACCTTCTGAAATTTCATGGCTCCTACGAGCAGTTCGACCGCGACACCGCGACTGCGCGCAAACAGCAGAAGCTGGAGAAGGAATATTCCTTCATGTTGCGCGTCCGTATGCCGGGCGGGCGCATGACCGCCGCGCAATATCTGGCTCTGGACGGGTTGGCCGATGAATACTCCAACGGCACGCTGCGTATCACGACGCGTCAGGCAATCCAGTTTCACGGTATTATCAAGGGAAATCTGAAGCCCACCATTGCCGCCATCAACAGGACATTGCTGACGACCCAGGCGGCTTGCGGGGATGTGGTGCGCAACGTGACAACCACCCCGGCCCCGATCCGGGATGCGGTGCATGCGCGGCTGGAAGCGGATGCAAATTTCCTGTCCCATGCTTTGCTGCCCAAGACTCATGCCTACCACGAAATTTTTCTGGATGAGGCGGCCCGCGCCGATCTGGGCACGGAGGCAGAGGAGGAGCCGTTATATGGTGAGACCTACCTGCCGCGTAAATTCAAGATCGGCATCGCCACCCCCTCCGATAATACGATCGACGTGTTGACCAATGATCTCGGGATCATTCCGATTTTCGAAGGTGACACGCTGCTTGGCTATAACATGGCGGTCGGTGGCGGGCTTGGCATGACCCATAACAAGCCGGAGACCTATCCACGTCTGGGGACGGTCATCGGCTCTGTCGGACCTGATGAATTGCTGGCTGGCGTCGAGGCTGTCATCAGGCTTCAGCGTGACTATGGCGACCGCTTCAATCGTCGTCGGGCACGCCTGAAATATGTGGTCGATGACCGCGGGGTGGATTGGGTGAAAGCCGAGCTGGTCACCTATTTTGGCAAACCCTTCGCTGAACCGCTACCGATGGAGCCGTTCCGTATGCCGGAGCTGCTGGGCTGGCACGAGCAGGGAGATGGGCGGCTATGGCTGGGTATTCCCGTTCCGTCCGGGCGTATCGCCGATACGGATGGTGTGCGTCTGCGCCGGGCGATCAGAGAAATTGTTCAGACATATCAGGTCAATGTCACGATGACGGGTCAGCAGGATCTGTTCCTCGTCGATGTCGACCCGGCACACCGGTCCGCGATCGAGACCCATCTGCGTGAAGCGGGTGTGACCCTTACCGAAGATCTGACTCCTTTGGCACGCTGGACACTGGCCTGCCCGGCCCTGCCGACATGTGGTCTCGCCCTGACGGAGGCGGAGCGGGTGAGAGACCCGATGGTGGCCGGGCTGGAGCAGGTGCTGGACCGTCACGGGCTGAAAAACGAACGTATTTCGTTGCGGATTACAGGCTGCCCCAACGGGTGCGCACGCACTTATGCGGGCGATATCGGGCTGGTCGGGCGCATGCCTGGCCATTACGCGATCTATGTTGGTGGTGATTTCGAAGGCACGCGACTGTCTTTCCGCCTGCTTGACAGGATCAAGGAAGAACAGATCGAGCCGACACTGGACAGGCTGTTCGCAGCCTTTGCCCGGGACCGGCAGGCCGAAGAAGGGTTCGGTGACTTCTGTACCCGTGTGGGTGCCGAGGCGTTGTTACAGCTTCTGCCCGCGGGGCATGCCTGAATGGGGCATGCCTGAACATAGCTGGATGTCACATTCGCGGGCGTGTTCCGTGAATGTGACATTCTGTGTTTGTCATAGAACTGTCATCTGTTTGTCATTGTCGCGTCTTGGATACCCCGTAGGGTCCGCCTCGCTTCAGCCGGCTTGATTCGCAGGAATGTGCACGGTTTTGGAGTATTGGAAGCGGAACCGCCTGAGGGGCTATGGCAGCCATCAGGTCTGATCCGTTTCGAAATGGTATTATCCAGGAGGACGCATGAAATTCGCTCCCTCGGCAATTGCTGCCGTGCTGATTGGCGCTGGCTTGATCGCTCCGGCTTGCGCGCAGGCGCAGCAGGTTGTCGGCGCCGGCTCTTCTTTTGCAGCGCCGCTTTATGACAAGTGGTCGGAGCAGGCAAAACCCTCCACAGGCGTGTCGCTGAATTATCAGGCGATCGGTTCCGGCGCAGGTCAGACTCAGATTTTCAACCGCACCGTGGATTTTGGTGCCTCTGACGCGCCGGTGTCGGCCGATAAACTGCGTGACCACAAACTGTTGCAGTTCCCCAGCGCTATGGGTGCAGTTGACGTCATCGTCAACATCCCGGGCATCAAAAGCAACGAGCTGAAGCTGACTGGTCCGATCATCGCCGCAATCTATGCTGGCACGATCACCCAGTGGAATGATCCGAAGATCAAGGAAATCAACAAGGGCATCAAGCTGCCACGTCTGGCGATCGCACCGGTTTACCGCGCTGATGGCTCCGGCACGACCTTCGTATTTACAGATTACCTGTCTCTGGTTGACAGCGACTGGGCCTCCAAGATCGGTCGTGCGACCTCCATCAGCTGGCCCGCCGGTTCTGGCGCCAAGGGCAGCGCGGGTGTGGCTGGCACCGTTCAGCAGATTCCGGGCAGCATCGGCTATGTTGAGGCCGCCTATGCGACCCAAAGCCATCTGGTGACTGTCCAGCTGCAGAACAAGGCCGGCAAGTTTGTGGCTCCGACCCCTGCCAATTTCGCAGCCACCGCTGCGGCGGCTGACTGGACCAAGGCGCAGAATTTCGCCATCGACCTGAACGATCAGGCAGGCGATAATTCCTGGCCGATCGAAAGCGCCACTTTCGTATTGGTGCCGACCAACCCCACCAGCACCGCAAAAGCCGCTGCCGTGCTGAAGCTGTTTGACTGGGGCTTTAAAAATGGCGATGCTCTGGCTTCCGATCTGCAATACATCCCGCTGCCAGCATCCGTGAAGGACACCATTCGCGCCGCCTGGCACGATGGTATCAAGGGTGCGGATGGCAAGCCGGTTTTCTGATCAAACCGGGATGCTCTCCCCGTTTCGGTGCGGTGCTCTGTAGGGTGCCGTACCGAGGTGGCAGGCTTACCTGCCTGAATGCAGGTGGCGCACGCTATTTTCGATCATGACAAATGGGGCGAGCCTTAATCGGCGCGCGGCAGAATGGCCTCAGTTCATCAGATAGATAAGAAAGCGGTCTTTTTACATCCATCCGGGCCGGGTGATGGAAAAAGAACGCCGCCCTCACAGACCGGTGACAGGATTTTTGGCGCTTTGGTGCGAATAGCAGGGCTGTTCGTACTGGCTTTGCTGGGTGCGATTATCCTGATGCTGTTCATCGGCGGTTTGCCGGCGTTCCGGGCATTCGGACTTGAATTCCTGGTGTCATCGGCCTGGAATCCACCACATAACGTGTATGGTGCACTGGTCGCGATTTACGGAACCATCATCACATCGGTGATTGCGCTGGTAATTGCTGTCCCGATTGCCTTTGGAATTGCTGTTTATCTAACCGAACTGGCTCCGCAATGGCTTCGTCGTCCGGTTGGGATCGCAATTGAGCTGCTCGCGGCTGTACCTTCCATCATTTACGGCATGTGGGGCTTTTTCATCATTGTCCCCTTCATGACCAAAATTCAGCCTTCCATTATCTCGTTTTTTGGTTCGCTGGCGGATGCCGAGGAAAACGTGGCGGTTCTTGGCCCGGTGACAGGCTGGCTGGCAGATCGCTTTGCCGGTCCTGCCTACGGGAATGGTATTCTCACGGCCTCGTTGATCCTGGCATTGATGATCGTGCCCTTCATAGCTGCAACAATGCGCGATGTGTTTGCCACCGTGCCCGGCATTTTCAAGGAAAGCGCTTATGGGCTTGGTTGTACGACCTGGGAGGTCGTTCGCTCCGTTGTGGTGCCCTACACCCGGGTATCGGTTGTAGGCGGTATCATGCTCGGGCTTGGACGCGCGTTGGGTGAAACGATGGCGGTGACCTTCGTGATCGGTAATACCAACCGGATCGCCACCAGTATTTTCGGTCCTGGTAATACGATTGCATCGCTGGTCGCGCTCCAGTTTCCGGAAAGCAATCCGGGTGGACTTCAGTTTTCCTCTCTTTTCGCGTTGGGTTTCATTTTGTTTGTCATCTCCTTTATCGTGCTGGCGACATCCCGCTTTCTGATGCGGTCGCGTTCAGCCGGGGCAGCCAGAGCATGACAGCCGTACTTTCCAACACGGCCACGGCGGGCGTCAAAATGCCCCGGAATGGTCCTGTCGCAAAAAGCCCTGCTGCTTTGCGCCTCAATAGCAGACGGCAGTGGATAAACCGCATTGTCGTCGGCCTGTGCAGTTTCGCGACATTGCTTGGCCTGGCTGCGCTGGCGCTGATTTTGTTCACGCTGCTTAAAAACGGTCTGGCGGGTCTTTCACTGACTGTCTTTACCCATGATGAAGGCGCCCCCGGCTCCCATGGTGGTCTTCGCAACGCCATTGTCGGGACATTGATCCAGACTGCGCTGGGTACGTTGATCGGCACGCCGCTGGGGCTGCTGGTCGGAACCTATCTCGCGGAATACGGACGTGGCTCCGTCTTGAGCAGTGCGGTCAGGTTCGTGTCCGATATTCTGCTGTCGGCACCGTCCATTCTGGTCGGTCTGTTCATGTATCAGCTGATCGTGCGGCCGACGGGAGCATTTTCCGGGATCGCGGGCTGTCTGGCTCTGGCGGTGCTGGTCATTCCCATTGTCGTACGCTCGACCGAGGATATGCTGCGCCTTCTTCCCGCCCAGTTGCGGGAGGCCGCGGTCGCTCTCGGTGCGCCGCGCTGGCGGGTGATTACTTTCATCTGCTATCGGGCCGCCATTGATGGCATAGCAACCGGTGTATTGTTGGCCATCAGCCGTATCGCCGGTGAAACCGCGCCTCTGTTGTTCACCAGCCTCGGTAATCCCAACCTGTCGGTGAATCTGGCAGAGCCAATGGGGAGCTTGCCGGTGACCATCTATAAATTTGCCGGTTCCGCCTATTCGGACTGGCAGCTTCTTTCATGGGCAGGCGCTCTGCTGATTACACTGGGCGTTCTTGGCCTCAACATACTGGCCCGTGCCATTCTGGGCAGAAGGCAGTGAGACAATGGTAAGTACTGTTTCCCAGGTTTCCCGAACGGCTTCCCATGATGCGGGCGGAAGTGCTGCTGCCGGTCTGGCCGCAATGGCCGCATCCCGTGTCATGGTTGAAAGTCAGCCGAAAATTGCCGTGCGCAACCTCGATTTCTACTATGGCTCGCACAAGGCTCTCAAATCCATTTCGCTTGATGTTCATGAGCGTCAGGTTCTGGGCATGATCGGGCCCTCCGGCTGTGGTAAATCCACATTGCTGCGTATCCTGAACAAGATGTATGCGCTTTATCCCGGCCAGCGTGCCGAGGGTGAGGTGCTGTTGGATGGCGAGAACGTTCTCGGCAAAGATGTCGATGTCAACGTACTGCGCAGCCGGGTCGGCATGGTGTTCCAGAAGCCGACGCCATTTCCCATGTCGATCTATGAGAACATCGCGTTCGGCATCCGCCTGCACGAAAAGCTTTCCAAGGCGGAGATGGATGAGCGGATCGAATGGTCGCTGACCCGTGCCGCCCTATGGAGCGAGGTCAAGGATCGCCTTCATACGGCGGCCGCCGGAATGTCCGGCGGTCAGCAGCAGCGCCTATGCATTGCGCGCACCATCGCTGTAAAACCTGAAGTCATCCTGCTCGATGAACCGACCAGCGCGCTTGATCCGATCAGCACTCTGAAGATTGAAGAGCTGGTGGATGAGCTGAAGCGCGATTTCACCATCGCCATCGTGACACATAACATGCAGCAGGCTGCGCGCTGTGCGGATCGTGTTGCATTTTTCTACATGGGCGAACTGGTGGAAGTCGGCACGGCGCTCGACATGTTCACCAACCCGCGTGAGCAGCGCACGCAGGAATACATCACCGGTCGCTTCGGCTGACCCCGCGGGAATTGATGCCATGACCAACCAACTGGGTTCACCCCATATTGTTTCAAGCTATGAGCAGGATCTTCAACAGCTCAGTGATATGATCACGCGCATGGGCGGGATGGTGGAAAACCAGCTTGCTCTGGCAGTGACGTCCATCATCAACAAGGATATGGAAGCCGCCAATCGCGCGATTGATATCGACCCTGCGATTGATGCGTTGGAAACCGAGATCCAGCAATTCATCGTGCGTCTTCTGGCACTGCGCCAGCCGGTGGCGATCGATCTGCGGATGGTGCTTTCCGCGCTGAAAATTACCAGTGATCTGGAGCGCATTGGCGATTATTCCAAAAACGTTGCCAAGCGCGGTATCGTGCTGAACCAGTTTTCGCTGCCCTTCAGTCTGACCGGTCTGGCTCATATGGGCCAGCTTGTTCAGCAGAATATGAAGACCATCATTGATGCGGTTGGTGAGAATGATACCAGCCGTGCTGAAGAAGTCTGGCGCTCCGACACGGCGATCGACGATATGTATAATGCGATCTTCCGTGAACTGATTACTTATATGATGGAAGATCCGCGCGACATTACGCCTTGCACGCATCTTCTGTTTATTGCCAAAAATCTTGAACGGATCGGTGATCACGCCACTAATATCGCGGAGACGGTGTTCTATACCGTTTCCGGTCATCCTTTGCCGGATGAACGGCCCAAAAGTGATAACACGTCCTATATGGTGGCGCGTCCGTCGCCGGATGCGACATCCTGACGGGTCCCTGAAATCGTCGAGGGCGAGGAGACTTTATAATCATGCGCTTTGCACAGGAAGAAACCCGTTCCCGTCCTGCGGAGGCTCCAGCAGGCCAGATTCGTCCAACCGTGCTGATTGTCGAGGATGAGGCGGCATTGGCGACAATGCTGCGCTATAATCTGGAAAAGCAGGGCTTCCGTGTCGAGGAAGCTTCTGATGGTCAGGAAGCGCTGCATCGCCTGTCGGAAGTTCAGCCTGATCTGGTCCTGCTGGACTGGATGCTGCCTGGGCTGTCCGGTATCGAGGTCTGTCGTCAGATACGCCGGAAACCCGGCACCCGTGATCTGCCGATCATTATGGTGACCGCCCGTGTCGAGGATCAGGATGCTGTTCGGGCCTTGAATACAGGCGCGGATGATTACATCACCAAACCGTTCAACATGCAGGCTTTGCAAGCCCGTATTCGCGCGTTGTTGCGCCGGGCCAGCCCGGTCACGGCGAAGGGCATGCTGACCTTCCATGACATTACAATGGATCTGGCAACCCATCGCGTGCATCGGAACAACCGTCCGATCCATCTCGGCCCGACCGAATTCCGGCTGATGGAATTCTTCCTGCAACATCCGCGGCGGGTTTTCTCGCGTGAGGAACTGCTGGATTCAGTCTGGGGCACCGATATTCATGTGGAGCCGCGCACAGTGGATGTGCATATCCGTCGCCTGCGCAAGGCCGTGAACGGAGAGGGTGAAGTTGATCTGGTGCGTACGGTACGGGCTGCCGGTTATGCCCTGGATACTGATCCGTTATGAGATACTTGCTCTGATTGTTTAGAAACCATCTGTGCAAAGCCGTTCCTGTCGACAGGAACGGCTTTTTTTCTCTGGTTAGCGTTCCGGACAGTACCCTTCGACTTCGACCAGCAGCTCCGCACGGCATATATCCGCGCGCAGGATGCATTCTGTGGCACCCGGTCCGAAAGCATCATTGAGAATGCTCTGAACAGCGGGCAGATCAGAGGGGTGACGTATGTAGGCCTTCAATCTGAGTGCCCGTGCATCCCCCTGAAATCCCTTATTTTGTGCTGCTTGCATGACGGCACGAATATTGGCCACTGTCTCCCATGTCTGTGCCTCAACATCATTCGGATGCAGGCTCTGGTGCCCGGTGATGGCGGCGGTGCCTGAAATGAACAGGTAACGCTCATGCTCTCCGGTGGTGGCTATAGTGGCGCGGGAAAAAGTCGGGCTGCGCGGCCCATATTGTTCAGGATAGCGATAGGCGCTGATCTGGCGAGGATTTTCCACCGGTATGCCCGCCTGACGCCCTGCCAGAACATAGACCAGTAATCCTCCGCTGCCGGTGCCAAGCGCACAGGCGGCTGGGGCGCTGGTTTCTTCCCGGCCACGGGCAGAGAAAGCATCAAACCGGCCCTGATTGAACAGGTGGTACCGTTCTGTCCCATCATCCATATCATGAATCCGCGGCATATAGTTTGCGGTCTTGAGCAGATGGGGAAAGCCTTTTTCATCAATGACCGAGAAAAGTGCCTGATAGGCCCGGAAACTTGCCTCCCGCAGCGGTACATCATTGCTGATACGGACCGCGCCAAAAAACAGCCTGTCATTTTCTCCGTTGACGACCTGATCAGGGCCAATCTGGCGGCTGTCCCATCGCGACGTTGCGTCAGAGGCAAGCCACAGTTCCGCACCAACCCGCTCAGGCCAGAGAAGTGGAAGATCAGCCATCAGTCTCACTGGCCCGGTTTCCCCCCCGCTTTCCGGCAGGGAAGGGAGGCAGTTGAGACCGATGATCCCCAGTGCCGAGGAGGCCGCAGCGGATGAGACAGACCCGACAAACAGAGGGAGAGGGCTATAATACTGCACGGTTAACGATGTCATGGTGAAGGATTGCTTCTGAAAGGCTGAGTGCAAAAGAAATGGCTGCAACTCACGATGCCATGCGGTCGTTTCAATGCGCGGGCCAGAATTGTGGATCGCAGGATTTTTAAGTTTAGCAGGGAATATTCTATCATGGCATCTATCGTTTCGCGTCGGCTTCGTGAAGGCCTTCCCCATCCACGCGGAGCGATCTGGGACGGAGAAGGTATCAATGTCGCGTTATTCTCCGCCCATGCCACCAAGGTGGAGCTGTGCCTGTTCGATGAAAGCGGCACGCAGGAAAAAGAGCGTATCACCCTGCCTGAATATACGGATGAAATTTTCCATGGCTATGTCTCCGGCCTGGGCCCTGGCACGGTTTATGGTTTCCGCGTCCATGGCCCCTATGAGCCGGAAGCCGGGCATCGCTTCAACCCTCATAAGCTTTTGCTCGATCCCTATGCGCGGGTGCATATCGGAGAGCTGAACTGGAACCCGGCCTGTTTCGGCTATACGATCGGCTCGGAACAGGAGGATCTGTCTTTCGACGAGCGTGACAGCGCGGCGTTCATGCCGAAATGCGTGGTGGTAGACCAAAATTTCGACTGGCATGGGCAGGAGATTCGCCCCGGCATTCCGTGGGGCCGCACGATCACCTATGAAACCCATGTGCGCGGTTACACCATGCGTCATCCGGAGGTTCCAGAGCATTTACGTGGAACCTACGCCGGGTTGGCCAGTAAGCCGGTGCTGGATCATATCCGCGCTCTGGGGGTGACGAGTGTGGAGTTGCTGCCCGTTCACAGCTTTGTGCGTGACAGCCATCTGCTGGAAAAAGGGCTGACGAATTTCTGGGGCTACAACACGATCGGTTTTTTTGCGCCGGACCCGCTTTACGCGGCCGACCGCAACCGTGTGCTGGCTGAATTCAAGGAAATGGTAGCCCGCTTCCACGATGCCGGACTCGAGGTCATTCTGGATGTTGTCTACAACCACACGGCCGAGGGTAATGAAAAAGGTGCGACCCTGTCTTTCAAGGGGATCGACAACGCGACCTACTATCGTCTTCTGCCTGATCAGAAGCGATTTTACATCAATGATACCGGCACCGGGAACACGCTCAATCTGTCCCATCCGCGTGTTATTCAGATGGTGACGGACAGCCTCCGTTATTGGGTGACGGAGATGCATGTCGATGGTTTCCGCTTCGATCTGGGCACGATTCTGGCGCGGGAGCCGGATGGCTTTGATACCGAGAGCGGCTTCCTGCGCGCCGTGGGGCAGGATCCTGTTCTGGCGGGTGTGAAACTGATCGCCGAGCCATGGGATTGCGGACCGGGCGGATATCAGGTGGGCGGTTTCCCACCCGGTTGGGCGGAGTGGAACGACCAGTTCCGTGATACGACGCGCGATTTCTGGAGGGGTGAGGCAAGTGCCGCCGCGCTGGCACCCAGACTGTTAGGGTCCCCTGACAAGTTCGATCATCGTGGTCGCAAGCCATGGGCCAGCGTGAATTTCGTGACGGCCCATGACGGTTTCACCCTCAATGATCTCGTCAGCTATAACGACAAGCATAACGAGGCGAATGGCGAGGATAACCGCGATGGTAGCGATCACGATCGCTCATGGAATTGCGGTGCCGAAGGGCCGACTGACGATCAGGACATTGAAACCTTACGCCAGCGCCAGATCAGAAACATGTTGGGTACGCTGCTATTGTCGCTCGGCACCCCGATGATATTGGCAGGAGATGAATTCGGGCGCACCCAACAGGGCAATAACAATGCCTACTGTCAGGATAACGAGATCAGCTGGGTTGACTGGGATATTCAGGAGAAGGGGCATTCCCTGATCCGGTTTACGCAGAAACTGATCGCGTTACGTCAACAGCACCCCATTTTGTGGCGAGCGCGATTTCCCGGTGAAAACCAGAGTGATGAATCCGGGATCACAGGGTTGCGCTGGATATCCGCGAGCGGTCAGGACATGACGCAGGAGGAATGGGAGGACGGGAATACCCGTACCTTCTCCATGCTGCTGGATGGTCGTGCCCAGCCGACCGGGGTGAAAGAGCCGGGTCAGGATGCCAGCCTGTTGATCATCCTGAATGGATGGCAGGATGTTGTTTCCTTTACGCTGCCGGATTGTCCCGGCGGAGAGGAATGGAGACTCCTGATCGACACGAATATCCCTGATGATGATGGCGGGGCGTTGTTCCGGGTGGGCGATCAGTATCAGGTGACGGGGCGTTCGGTGCTCGTGTTCGAGCATTGCAGAAGCTGATCCGGTTGTCTGGCCGGTGTGTGCGAATAGAGCACAATGCCGGCCATGCCGATGGCGACGATGCTTAACCCGCCACCGGCGATCAATCCGATTGGCCCTGTCAGAGCGAGCATAGAGGGCGCAATCGCCAACCCGGCCAGCATGCCGCCATTATAGCTAATCAGAAAGCCACGGGCCGAAGCGGGAACGTCATGAGCGTTCAGCACGGTCTGACGCAGGATGGCAATGGGAATATCCTCGAATGGCCCTCCCGTACCGGCGATGGCGGCACAGATCATAAGGCCTGGTGCTATCCAGTGAGGAGGTGCCAGTAAAGCCACCAATGTCATGCAGGCCAGACCGGCTCCAACCAATGCCGTGCCTCCGAACATCATGCAGGCGGGGAGGGCGGGGAGGGGACGGTTGCCCACGATCATCATGCCCAGCACGTTGCCGACACCGTAGGCGGCAATCACTGCGCCATAGGATGACAGGCCGGTGGCTCCTGGCTGCAACCGGGTAATCAGCAGCGGCAGGGCCAGATAGACAATCGCATACCATGCACCGCAGATTGCCGGGCCGATAAGGAAGGAATACCAGAGCAAAGGATGTCCGCGATTGGCAGTAATGGCATGCCATGGCGTCGGTATGTGGCGGGTTGGTGCGGCATCCTGACGAACCTGATTGCGACCGGTCAGCCAGACTGCGATGGCTGAAATGGCAAAGGTGATGGCATCGGCAGTAAAAAAATGCACCAGTGGCAGAAAGCCCGCCAGCATGCTGATCATGACCGGTCCGAGCAATCTGGCAACACGGTCTGTCATGTCCATCAGGGCATTGGCGGCTGGCAACTCGCTCTGATCTGGCACCAGTTGCGGCAGGACAACCTGAAGGGCCGGCCTGAACAGCGCCTGTCCCAATGCAATCAGAAGAATGGCTTGAAGCAGAAATGGCGCTGAAACACCGCCCTTGATGAGCCATGCGCCGATCAGCGCAGCAAGAGAAACCATGCGAATCAGATCGGCCCCGATCATCACCCGGAACTGTGGCTTTCGGTCCGCCCAGGGGCCGACAAAAAAAGCGGCCAATAGAATACAAAATCCCTGAAAGGCGGTCAGATATCCTGCATTGGCCCCAAATGCTTGCACAGCCGCCCAGGAGAGAGCAACGAGGTAGAGCTGGTCGCCAATCGCTGAGAACGAAAGGCCACCCCACAGGCACGCCAGCCTATGATGGCGCAGGACAAGAAACAGTTTCATGTCATGGTTTCTGGCATGTCGGCATGCCAGCAAAAAGGGCCTCGTTTTGAAGCATACGAGACCCGTTTCAAAAACAGCATATAGAGTGACGGCGATTAGAGTGACAGCGATGCCAGTTTATGAGGTCGCCGGAAATAGTTTAACGCAGATTATGGTTGATCGAATCTGTGGCCAGGTCGGCACCGAAATTCATTGAACCTGTCGTCTGATCGGCCGTTATCTGTTTGCCAACGGAGAGATCAATGCCCCGCTTGCGGGAAGACGAAGGAGCTTGAGCAACCTCCTGATAGACTGGCTGGTCAGAACCCCCGACCACCGCTGCAACACGACCACCGGCAGGAGCCAGATTACGCGGGGGCGGATTCAGGTCGGGAACGGAGGCTGATGCCATCCTTGTGGCTGATCCAGACTGTCCCTCAGGACGGTCGTAAATAAAACCGTAGGTCGGGTAGACACTTCCATAAGTTTCGGAATGACCGAGCGCTACACGAACCGAGGTCCAGTCATTGTTCGGGGATACGTCGACGACGGAGATGCCTTTGCTGACACCGCCACGGGCGCCGGGACCGCGCCAGTTTGCGTGGTCAATCAAGACTTCACGACTGTTAATAACTTGTTCAACGACGGCGACATGGCCGAGACGCATATGACCGTTGGCACGGAAATTGAGGATGCTGCCGGTTTCGGGGGCGTTTCCTCGGGCATACACGCCTTCAGCGGCATCCCACCAGTTTGCGGCATTCCCCTTGAGTTCAATCCCGGAGACAGAGCGGGCATAGGGAACGCATTGAAGGGCGGAGAAAGATCGGTGACGGGAGGCGTATTGAAGACTGTGTTTTATATGCAACGATGCATGGTGATTATGTGACACCCCTGCTTGTCGACCCGCAACATGTTTGCTACGTGCCTGAGCGGTGCCGGTCATAAGTGGAAGGGACAGCGCAATAGCTGTTCCGTAACCCAAGACCTTCTTGCCGGTTGCCCATGCCAGCATATGCTACCCCCGTTCACCCCATTACCTATTCAATGGGTTAGCAACAGAGTTGCGTCGCTGACAACCCCGTAAATTGCGTCAGATGACGATCTTCTTCATGAATCCTCCATCTCGCGGTCATTATCGGGGTGGAGAGGGCACATGACTGCGCCTGAATCGAAAAGGCAGGCCTGAAATATATTTCAGGCCTGCCTTTTTCGGTAAATTTTCGACTCGTTACCGGCAGGCGGTGACCATCACCTCGACCAGACCTTTGGGATCTACCAACTCGGCCTGCACGCAGGCTCGTACCGGGGGGTGACCACCATGCCCGGCAATCCATTCTTCCCACACGGCATTGAAGCCGGGACGGTCAGCGAGGTTTTTCAGCCACACCTGCGCCTGAAGCAGCCTGGTGGCGTCGGTGCCGTGCTGTTCCAGCAGGGCGTCGATCCGGTCCAGAACCTGATGGGTCTGGCCTGTAATGTCCTGAGTGCTGTCTTCCGCGACAACGCCCTGAAGATAAACGAAACCGTGATACTCGACAGCGGCGGAGAGAATGCTGTTCGGCTCCGTGCGGATGATTTTGCTCATGATGATATTTCCTTGATCAAGCTGAACGTCGCGCGGTCAGGTGTGGATGTGCCACGTCCCTGATCACGGCGGCTTACATGGAGTTGGACTGCATGTTGGTGCTGGGCAGAAGGCTGCCAACCGGCTGCTGACCACTGCCGCCATTGCGACGGATGCAGTTGATGACGTTCCGATTATGACCGTAGCTGTCGGACAGGCCGGAGGTAATGACGCCGGGTGCCCCGATCCCGGCATAGGGGGCATCCATGACGCCGCCATGATAACGATCGGCACTGTAGACCGCGTCAGGATTCTGGGCGGTAAAGATTTCATCGGCCTGTTTGGCACAGGCAGCGGCCACCTGGGTCTGCCTGGCATCCATCCTCGCGGCGCAACCGCTGATCATCAGCCCGCCTGTAGCAACCAGAAGCAGGCGTTTCAGCCCTGACGGCGTTGCGGTCATGTGTTCGTCTCCTGTTTCCCTGACGCGGACGTATGACCGCTGCAGCGGCGTTGTAAACCGGGTCATGGCTGCTGTCTCGGCCAAACTCTCCCGATTACAGGGAGGAAGCCAGAGCGCTGGGTAATGCCGCCAGCCTCGACTGGAACAGGGGGGCATCAAATCCGGCCGTGTCGGTCAATATCTCGGTAGCAGCCAGATGCAGCAAGGCAGGATGCAGGCTGACCTCACCTTTTTGAATCGAGAAATAGGGCCGCAGGGCCGGCGCACGGCTCATCAGGTCGATCAAGGCGAGCAGGCGGATCAGCAGGGAAATACCCCGTGTGGTGTCCAGCCCGGTGGTTGCGTCGATTGCCGAGGCCCAGCAGCGGGCATCCCCATCGGTCAGGGCCATTTCCACTGGTCTGTCATCCGTCCCGGCAAAGCGGAAAAACCGGGGAGGTCCCCAATGCTGAGCGGCTGCCGCATCCCGTGCCGCGTCCCAGGCATTCGCCAGATCGCGCACCGGAACCGGCGGCAGGGAGGGAGGCATGCGGTCGGTCGCGTAATAGTGTGCGCCCGACTCATCTTCCCTGACGTGGATACGGCGATCTTTCATTCTATATAAACCGGGTTTCAGTCCGGCTTTTTCGCAGGAGCACGGGCGGGAACAGAGGCAGCTTCGGCCATGGAGGCAATGGCTGGAGTGGTGATCCTGTCGCCGACACGGATGTCGTTTTTCTCGGTCGTGCCGGCGGCCAGTTCCAGCGTCGCACGGACCGGGCCGTTGCTGTCGATCACTGAGAGACTGCGCGGAACCGTGTTCTCGGCAATGGCGTGGATCGTGCCATCCTCGTTGATGAACACCATATCGAGAGGAACCAGCGTATTGCGCATCCACATCTGGCTGTTTCGCGGCGCGTTCCAGTCGAACAGCATGCCGCCATCGGCCGGGACTGATGTACGCCACATCAGACCGATGGTCTGCTGATCCACCGTGTGAGCAACCTCGACTTTAAAGGGCACGGACCGGCCATCATGGGTATGCACAATGAGAGGCTCCCGCTTCATCTCCGGCTGTGGCTTTGTATCATCCAGAGCATGGGCCTGAGGAGCAAAAATAATCAGCGGGCTGGCAGCCAGCACACTCAGCAGGAAACGACGCTTCACGATCCGGGTTCTCCGATAACGGCATGATCTGAGACGGTTCTATTCTGTCAGACGTTTCGCGCCAATGTCCTTGGCCCAGTAATCCTCATTCCGACGATCAGGGGACGGATATTGCGGCCCGCTGCGGACAGGCCCATCTCTGATTAAGGAAACAGCCCATTGCGGAAAGAGGGCGGATGAATAACGCGGACGATCTTCACGTCATCAGAACGGCGGTTGCATGGCAGGAAGAGGGTGCTTCAGTGGCATTGGCTACGGTGATGCAAAGCTGGGGCAGCTCACCCAGACCACCGGGCAGTTTGATGGCTGTGGCGGATGACGGCCGTATTGCAGGCTCTGTCAGCGGTGGCTGCGTTGAGGCTGCGGTGGTGGATGAGGCCATGACGACATTCAGCACGGGTCGTCTGCGTATGGTTGAGTATGGCGTTACGCAGGAGAGGGCCTGGGAAGTCGGGCTGGCCTGCGGCGGCAAGGTCCGCATTCTGGTGGAGCCTATACAGCAGGAGCATGTTCCTCTGCTGTATGCCATTCGTGCTGCATGTGAACCGGGAGAGGAGGGGATTTCCTTGATCCGATCGCTGGCAACAGGAACATGGAAGCTTCTCCCGGTGGACGGGCAGGCCGGACCATCCGTCGTGCTGACGGAGCAGGAGTTTACGCAATCATTTCATCCTCCGGCGCGTCTTCTGACGGTGGGGGCGGTCCATGTCGCACAGATACTGACGGGACTGGCGACAAAAATCGGTTTCGCCTGCACGGTGATCGATCCGCGACCGGCCTTGCTGACAGCAGAACGGTTTCCGGATGCCAATCTGTGTGTGGCATGGCCGGATGAAGCGATCGTCGCGATGAAACCTGATGCTCGAACGGCCGTGATCGTTCTGAGCCATGATCCCAAACTTGATGATCCCGCGCTGCTGGCGGCTTTACGGACGCAGGCATTTTATATCGGCGCTTTGGGATCGGCCCGTACCCACTCGGCACGATTGGCGCGATTGCGGGATGAAGGCGTGAATGAGTCCGCACTGGGCAGGGTTCGTGGACCTGCCGGACTGCAATTGGGTGGACGGCGCGCTACGGACATTGCCCTCTCTATTCTGGCTGAAATTTCGGCTGTCCGTCATGGGGCTGCGCTTGCGATACGGCAGGATGCGGCATGAAATTCGGACGTTTTCCTCCGCTGGAGGCAACCGGTGCGGTCCTGGCACATACGCATCGTTTGCCGGATGCGGTACTTCGGAAAGGCACCGTACTGACGTCGGATCACATTGCTCTGCTGTGCCGCCATGGGGTGTCAGAGATTGTCTGCGCGCGACTGGAGGTTGGCGATATTCCAGAGAATGAGGCCGCTCGCCGCATTGGTATCCTGCTGGAAGGGAACGGTCTGAAAGCAGGCAGGGCAGCAACCGGACGCGTCAATCTGCGTGCAACCGCCTATGGCCTGATCGATATTGAACCGATTGTGATCGATCGGCTCAACCGCCTGCATCCAGGTATGACCGTTGCGACTGTGCCCGAGCGGCATGTGCTGCGACCGCGGGATATTGCAGCCACCATCAAGATCATCCCCTTTGCTGTACCGGACGCTGCCTTGCGGCAGGCGGAAATCCTTCTGCAAGGCAGGCTGCCCTTACAACTCCATCCGTTCCGGATGCTCAGGGTCGGTCTGATTATCACGACGATGCCCGGCACGCCGCAGACATTTTACAGTCTGGTAGAGACCGCAACCAGACACAGGATTGAAAGCCTCGGCGGATGCCTGCTGCCGCCCGTGCAAGTGCCGCATGAAGAAACGGAGATAGCCCGGGCTGTAGAATTGTTGACTGATGAAGCGGTGGATGTGCTGCTCGTGGCTGGTGCTTCGGCGGTGGTGGATCGTGAGGATGTCGCCCCTGCTGCCGTGGTTTTGGCGGGCGGGGAGGTGGTGCATTTCGGAATGCCGGTTGATCCCGGTAATCTGCTGTGCCTGTGCCGGATCGGGTCGATGCCGGTGGTGATCATGCCTGGTTGCGCCCGCAAGCTGGATCTGAACGGGGTGGATCATATCCTGCATCGGATTTTTGCCGGTCTCGGAACTGGCCCGGAGCATATAATGGCGATGGGTGTCGGTGGTCTGGTGGGGACAGCCTCGTCCATCCCTGATCTGGATGAGATGACTCCGGAAGACTATCATCCCATGCAGATCTCTTCCGCCGTTACACCCCGGATTGCTGTGGTCATTCTGGCGGCTGGTTTATCGCGAAGGATGGGCGGTCGGCATAAACTGTTACAGCCCGGACCGGATGGCAGAGCCATGATTACTCATGTCGTCGATCAGGCGCTGCAAAGCCGGGCTTCGGAGGTCGTCGTTGTGCTGGGTGATCATGCGGAGGAAATACGGTCCGCTTTGGCGACCCGCGATCTGACAATCATGGTGGCAGCCGATTACGCGCAGGGTCTGTCTGCCAGTTTGCGGGCTGGAATAGCGGCCATTGAGGAAACGGCGGATGCAGTTCTGGTCTGTCTTGGCGATATGCCTTTCGTGTCGCATAGGGTGATGGACCGGCTGATGGCGGCATTCGATCCTATCCATGCCCCGATCGTGGCACCGGTGTGGGAAGGACAACGTGGTAATCCGGTTCTGTGGGGTGCCAGATTTTACAGAGATTTAAGTCGCTTGAGCGGTGACCGGGGGGCAGCCTCTCTGCTGGATCGCTGGCAGCATAGGCTCTGCCGCCTTTCCATGGAGGATGGAGCCTGTTTGATCGACATCGACACGCCGGATGATCTGGTCAGTTGGACAGTATCTGCAGCCATGTGATGCTATAAGCCTTGCGTTATTGCGCGGCTGACAATACGGTCCGCCCCGACCGGACATGTTCATGACGGCCATGGAATCAGCGGGGCGTGGCGCAGCCTGGTAGCGCGCCTGTTTTGGGTACAGGAGGTCGTGGGTTCGAGTCCCGCCGCCCCGATTCTGGATCATGGCACTGGGAATGAGGAATCGACGCCAATGCGCGCGCGTATCTATCAGACTCCGAAATCCGCCATGCAGTCCGGCCGTGCCCGGAGCCATGTGTGGATGCTGGTCTACACCGCTGAGCAGAAGCGCACCCCCGATGCCCTGATGGGCTGGATTGGGGGCGCCGAAACCCAGACTCAGGTGCGTCTGCGCTTTCCCACACGCGATGCGGCGATTGCCTATGCCGATGCCAATGGCATCGACTATGAGATTGAAACCGCGCATGGCCGCAAGGTCAGGCCAAAGCAGTATTCGGATAATTTCAGGTTCGGGCGAATTTATAACTGGACTCATTGAGTGTCCGCGGGCATCCCGTTCCCGCTGCGTCTGCGCGCCCTTAGCTCAGTTGGATAGAGCACTCGCCTTCTAAGCGAGGGGTCGCTGGTTCGAATCCAGCAGGGCGCGCCAACTTGGCTCATTTTGCCGTTCTTGGAGAACTATTTGACCACCGATTTTCCTCAATCGCTGCACGAACGCGTCACCATTGATAAGCTTTCACGTTACGAACCTACCGTTCGAGCAGATAACGCTTGAGCAGATCCTCAAGCCAGTCAGCAAAAATCTGTAAGCGGCGAGAGAGATGCTGCCTGTGCGGATAGAGTAATGTCATTGGCATGGGGTCGGCGCGATATTCCGGCATGATCTCGATCAGTTCGCCAGTATCGAGATGGCTTCGCACGTCGTAAGCCGGAATCTGGATCAGGCCGAGGCCGGCCAGACAGCACGCGATATAGGCTTCCGCGCTGTTCACGGTGACGCGCCCGCGCATGGGTAAGGTGTGCAGGGTGCCGTCTTCCATCCATTCCCAATCTTCAACGCGGCCACTGGAGGGGGATGCATAGTTGACAGCCCAATGCTGCCCGAGATCGTCCAGCGCCTGTGGCATTCCATGTCGTGCCAGATAAGCAGGGCTTGCAACATTGATCAGCGCCAATCTGCCAATTGGGCGGGCGATCAGACCCGAATCGCTCAAGGGACCGACCCGGAGCACACAATCCAGACTGTCTTCCACCAGGTTCACCGCACGATCGGTAACCCCGAGGTCAATATTGATCTGTGGGTAGAGATCGAGAAATTCCGGAAGCGCCGGCGCGATGATGAGGCGACCGATCCGACCGGGCACATCGATGCGCAGCCTGCCTGAGGGTTGCGCCGCCATCTGTCGGAACAGATTTTCCGTGTCCTCGACATCCGCGATCACTCGCTGACACCGTTGGTAGAAGGCTGCCCCGTCCTGGGTCGGAGCGACCTTGCGGGTGGTGCGATGTAGCAGCCGGGCGCCGACACGCCCTTCCAGTTCCTGGACTGCCGCCGAGACGGAGGAGCGAGGCATGCCGAGTGTATCCGCCGCACGAGTGAAACTCGCACATTCAACCACGCGGCTGAAAATACGAAACAGGTCGATTCGATCCACAGGTAGGAGAGCCTCCATTATGCTGAAATTCTGACAAGTCATGTCAAAATGATCGTCTTTATCGTCCAATACCAGACGATATGGTCCCATTGGGAAAGCGGTCGTTGTTTTGGCTGCGTACTGGCAAAGGAAACCACCCCATGACCGATCACAGCATCAAGGGTAAAACCGTCATCATCGCCGGCGGAGCAAAAAACCTGGGTGGGCTGATTGCCCGCGATCTGGCCGCTCAAGGCGCGAAAGCCATCGCCATCCACTACAACAGCGCGGCCACGAAAGCCGATGCCGACGCGACGGTGGCTGCGCTCAAGGCCGCCGGAGCCGAAGCCGTCGCCATCCAGGCCGACCTGAGGACGGCGGGCGCGGTCGAGACCCTGTTTAACGATGCCGTCGCCGCCATCGGCAGGCCTGATATCGCCATCAACACGGTCGGCAAGGTCTTGAAGAAGCCGATCGTCGAGATTTCCGAAGCCGAATATGACGAGATGAGCGCGGTGAACGCCAAAAGCGCCTTCTTCTTCATCAAGGAGGCCGGCAAGCACCTCAACGACAACGGCAAGCTCGTAACGCTGGTCACCTCGCTGCTCGGGGCCTTCACGCCCTTCTATGCGAGCTATGCCGGCACCAAGGCGCCGGTCGAACATTTCACGCGCGCAGCCTCGAAGGAGTTCGGCGAGCGCGGGATTTCGGTGATGGCCATCGGACCCGGTCCAATGGACACCCCGTTCTTCTATGGTCAGGAAAGCGCCGATGCGCAGGCCTATCACAAGACCGCGGCGGCGCTCTCCGCTTTCTCGAAGACCGGCCTGACCGACATCGAGGACATCGTCCCCTATATCCGCTTCCTCGTCTCCGACGGCTGGTGGATGACTGGCCAGACCATCCTCGTCAATGGTGGCTATACGACCAAGTAAATGTCGCGCGGCGGCTGCCGAGAGGGTAGCCGCCGTCCTTCGCCGCCAAGCTGTTCATGCCGGTGTGGCGCGCCATGTAATTATATGACTTGCCGTTTTCAGACTATGCTCCATCGCAAGCCGGTCCCGGGATGCGTTAGGGTCAGGCCATCCTTTATCTTCACCAGCGAGGGGAGCAGGGTTTTGCAAGCGGATAGTCCTGAAAACAATATGCGTAGCGAACTGCTCGACGATGTGTATGCATCCGGTGACCTGGCAGTGGCGTTGCCCAAATATGCATTTCCGCAGCAAGAGCATGCACCGCGTCATGTTTTCGCGTCGATCCGTGACGAACTGATGCTGGATGGCAATTCGCGGCAGAATTTGGCCACGTTCTGCCAAACCTGGGTGGATGACGAAATCCATGAGTTGATGAACCTGTCGATCGACAAGAACATGATCGACAAGGATGAATACCCACAGACCGCCGAGATTGAGAACCGGTGTGTCGCGATGCTGGCTGATTTGTGGCATGCGCCTGATCCGCGTGGCACGATGGGATGCTCGACGGTCGGTTCGTCAGAAGCCGCGATGCTGGGCGGTCTGGCGTTGAAATGGCGTTGGCGCAAGGCACGGCAGGCGGCGGGGCTTCCTGCAGATCGGCCCAACCTCATTTGCGGCCCGGTGCAGATTTGCTGGCATAAATTCGCCCGCTATTTCGATGTCGAGCTGCGCGAAATTCCGCTCGTGGGCGACCGCTTATTGATGAATGTGGAAGAAGTACTGAAGCGAGTCGATGAAAATACCATCGGCGTGGTCCCCACTCTGGGTGTGACTTTTACCTGTCAGTATGAACCGGTCAGAGAGATCAGCGATGCACTGGATCGATTGCAGGCGGAAACTGGCCTCGACATCCCCATTCATGTGGACGGCGCGAGTGGTGGTTTCCTGGCTCCTTTTTGCGCCTCGGACCTTGTCTGGGATTTCCAATTACCCCGTGTGAAGTCGATCAACACATCCGGACATAAATTCGGTCTTGCCCCGCTAGGCGTCGGCTGGATCATCTGGCGGGAAGCCGCAGATTTGCCGGAAGAACTGGTTTTCAACGTCAATTATCTCGGTGGAGATATGCCGAGCTTTGCGCTGAATTTTTCCCGACCGGGCGGGCAGGTTGTCTCCCAGTATTATAATTTCCTCCGGCTGGGGCGGGAAGGATACACGAAAATCCAGTCTGCCTGTTACGTCACCGCGCAATATCTGGCGAAGCAGATCGCCCAGATGGGCCCGTTCCACATCCTGTATGATGGAGACCCGTCTACCGGCATTCCGGCCCTGTGCTGGACGTTAAAGGACGGGACCGGCATCGGTGGCTACACGCTCTATGATCTGGCGGATCGGCTACGCAGCCGCGGCTGGCAGGTGCCAGCTTATTCCATGCCCGCCAATCGTGACGATCTGGTGATCCAGCGTATTCTGGTACGGCATGGGGTCGGCTTTGATCTGGCGACCCTGCTGATCGAGGATATCAGGCGCTCGGTGGATTTCTTCGCGAAACACCCGGTTTCAAGACCGATGACGCTGGAGGAAGCTGGCAGCTTCAACCATAATTGACCGGTCGCGCAGCACTCCCTTTGCCAACGGCATGGCGATGGCGGTGCAGATCAGTGCCATGACAATCAGGGCGGAGAAAGCGTCATCATCGATCAGATGTGCGGTGCGCAGCATGTTGACGACGATGACCTCCATCAGCCCCTTGGTCTGGAGCAGCGCCCCGAGGGCCAGACCAAAGCGCCAGGACTCTCCGCCGATACGTCCCATCACGGTGACGCCTGCCATTTTTCCGATGACGGCAGACAGCACGGCTACCGTCAGCACGATCCAGAATTCGGTGGCATGCGGGTCGATGGAGGTACGAAGCCCTGTCAGCATGAAGAAAAACGGCATCAGCAGAGTGATGCAGGTGGACTCCAGTCGGACCAGCAGATCTTCCCGCAGCGCGACGGGCATCGTCGCACCTGCCATAAAAGCACCGAGAATATATTGTAGCCCCAGCCATTCGGTCAGCAATCCTGAAGCCAGCGCATAGGTTCCGGCCACGGCCATAAGGCGGTCTTCATGCCCCAGCAGCCATGGAGAAGCGCGGCGTATCAGTTTCGACAGCCCGAGAAACCAGATCGGACCGACCAGCAGGATCAGCAGAAACCGGTGATCGCTTCCGGCTGCAAGTAACAATGCGAGCAGAATCCATAATCCGGCATCATTGGCGGCGGCAATCCTCAGTGCGCTTTGACCGAGGCGAGAGGAGGAGAGGCCATTTTCCCGCAGGATTGCCGCCAGAACCGGCAGGGCGGTTACGCCGGCGGAAATTCCTGTGGCGGCAGCCAGCGGAAAGGAAAACCCGCATGCCAGCCCGGCAATGCCCCCCAGCAGGGTTGGAACCAGAATGCTGCCTGCGATCAGTCTGATCAGCAATCCTGACTGGCCGCGTGAACTGTTGTCGCGCATGCTGCCGGGGGTGAGATGTAGTCCGGCCACGAAACCGAACAGAAGTACGGCGATTGCCGCCAGACCACTAAGTGCGCCAAGGCTGGTGCTGTTGAACAGCCAGGCAGAGGCGTGAGGAAAAAAACGTCCGAACAGGCTGGGGCCGAGGGCGATACCGGACAGGATCTGTAACACCGCCAGTGGTACAATGCGTTGCAGTTTCAGGCCGTGCCATATCAGGACTGGCCCGGCCACAATGATCAGGCTTTGGATCAGCAGCAGTGCAATAGGCGACATGAGGGAAGTGGTCCGGTTGTCATCTGTGCAGGGGATAGTAAGCGTTTGGCGGAATGCTTATTGCAGAAAAGGATTGCTTTTCCGCTCTGCACCGAATGTCGAGCCGGGTCCATGGCCACAGAGAAAGGCCACCTCATCTCCTAACGGAAGTAGTTTCGTGTGGATGGAGTTCAGAAGCTCATCAGTGTTGCCATAGGGAAAGTCGGTGCGCCCGACAGAACCCTGAAACAGGACGTCGCCAACAATGGCGAAATGCGCAGGATGAATCAGAACGATATGGCCCGGTGTATGGCCGGGGCAGTGCAGAACCTGAAACACATGCCTGCCGATGGAGAGAGTGTCCCCTTCCTCCAGCCAGCGGTCGGACGTGGCATTTTTCATGCCCGGAATCCCGTAGGCGGCGGATTGGCGGGCGATATCATCCATCAGGAACTGATCACGCCGATCCGGTCCGGAAACCGGCACAGCCAGACCTGAACGGTCCTGAAGAGCTGTTTTCAGCTCCTCAACGCCGCCTGCGTGATCGAGATGTCCGTGCGTCAGCCAGATACCTTCGACCAGAACGCCATGATGGTCGATGGCCGCCATGATGGAGGCTACGTCTCCACCTGGATCAATCACGACACCCCGGTTCGTTTCCTCATCCCAGAGCAATGTGCAGTTCTGCTCGAAGGGGGTTACCGGAATAACCGCCAGGCGCAGTCCGGGAGGAGGAGAGGGGAAATTCTGGCTCATGTTGCTATGGCACCTGATTGCGTACGGGTGATAGGCTGAGCGGATAACGCTGGAACAGTAAAAATATCATATGGAATAATCACCCCCGCCTGAGCGGGGTGGAGGTCCGGGCGGGAATCGAACCCACATTCACGGATTTGCAGTCCGCTGCATCACCACTCTGCCACCGGACCATCAAGTATTCAGGGCAGGGGCTGGCTTATGTCCTGTGCTCCTGGCATGGTCAAGAGGGGTTTCTGCAAAACCGGATGTATCATGATATGAAACCATTCCAGAGGTGTGACATGCAGGCCATGGCGCTTCTACGTTCGGGCAGCTATCATGAGGATGCAATAACGGTCACGGATCGTCACCATGGATAGCGCAGCCCCTGTTTATTCCGCCGCTCCGATGGAGTTTCAGCCCCCTCCGACAGATGCCAGGGCGGTGATGGTGGATGGGCAGATACGTCCGAACCGGGTGACCGATCCCCGTATTCTGACGGCCATGCGCCATCTGCCGCGGGAGCATTTTTTGCCCAGGCATCTGGCCGAGTTCGCCTATATTGATGACGACATTCCTCTCTCCGATGACCGGGTGATGCTGAAACCGCTGATCACGGCCCGCCTGCTGCAACTGGCGGCTCCCGTGGCGCAGGAACGTTGTCTGGTGATCGGGGCGGGTACTGGTTACGGCACCGCCATTCTGGCGTCCTGTGATGTTTCCGTGGTGGCGCTGGAAGAAGACGACACGTTGCGTGCCGTGGCCCAGACTGCGCTTGGGCGCCATGCCCCGGTGGTCAATCTGCTTTCAGGGAAGCTGGAGGCTGGATGCCCGGATCATGCGCCATGGGATCTGATTCTGATTGAAGGTGCCGTAGCGTCCATTCCGGAGGCGATCGTATCGCAGTTGCGGAAGAATGGCCGTTTGGTAACCGTGCTGCGTCCGGACGGCGGTCCCGGCAAGGCTGTGGTTGTGGAGCAGGGAACATCCGGGCCTGTCTGGGTGGAATCATTCGACTGCATGACGCGCTTGTTACCGCAATTCCGGGCTGCCCCTGCTTTTTCGTTTTGACATACGGGATATCTGCGGTCTCCGATATCGTGCGCAGAATAAAAGCAGCCGCATAACGGGCGGTCTGTTAAGGACAAGGGTCTAGAGATGACGTTGCGTAGTGCTTTGATGCTCGGAGTGGTGATTTTTGAGGGGCTGGCCGCTTTTGCAGGCACTGCTCAGGCTCGCCCGCCGGTGACGCTCAGGGAGGCCCTTGCGGCGGCTTACTCTACCAATCCAACGCTGTTGGCGGAACGGGCGAAGCTGCGTTCGACTGATGAAAACGTGCCTACCGCCCTGTCTGGCTGGCGGCCTACGGTAACGGTGGCGGCGCAGCCGGGATATGGGTTCGGTCAGCTTGCTTTCGGTGCTTTTGGTGGTTCCCTGGATCAGCTGCGCAGGCAGGAACGTCCATTTTATACCGTACAGGGTACTTTCACCCAGCCGATCTATCAGGGCGGCAAGGTGACGGCGCGCACCCATCAGGCCGAGGATACGGTTATGGCGGAGCGGGCAAGGCTGATCGATACCGAACAGACCGTGTTCATGAACACGATCAATGCCTTCACCTCCGTGGTGCAGCAGCAGCAGTTGCTGGCGATCAATATCAATAATGAATCGGTTCTGGCCCGGCAGTTGCAGGCGACGAATGATCGCTTCAGAGTGGGTGAAATCACCCGTACCGACGTGGCGCAGGCAGAGGCGGCACTGGCTCAGGCCCGTGCCCTGCGGCAGACATCCGAAGGCAATCTTCAGACGGCGCGTGCAACCTATCGCCAGCAGGTTGGCGCATTGCCTGAAGCACTCGATGCGCCTCAGCCGTTGAAACTCCCTGCAAGGGATCAGGATGCGGCGACCAAGCTCGCAGCCGTAAACAATCCAAAAGTCATTGCCGCATTGTATGATAATGCAACCGCCAAGGATAACATTGATGTCCAGTACGCGGCCTTGATGCCCACTCTGGCCTTGCAGACGACCGGGTTCCAGATGGTTGGCTCATCCCAGAAAGGCTATGAGTCCACAGGTGGCACCGTTGCTCTGGCAGCGCAGATTCCGATCTATCAAGGTGGCTCTGAATATGCGGCCATTCGTCAGGCAAGGCAGGCGGAGCAGCAATCCCGCAAGCAGGTCGATGATGCGCGTCGCACAGCCGTGCAGCAGGCTACCTCTGCGTGGCAGACATTGATTGCTGCTCGTGCCGCAATTCAGAGTCAGCACGCGCAGGTCCGTGCCAACGAAATTGCTGTGGAGGGGGTTGAGCGGGAAGCGCTGGTTGGCAGCCGCACCACTTATGACGTCCTGCTGCAACAGCAGAACCTGCTGCAATCCAGAACCAATCTGGTGAACAGCCTCGCCTCGTTGATTAACGCATCTTATGGCGTGGCGCAGGCGGTCGGGCAGCTGAATGCCAGAGATCTCAATCTGCCTGTGCCACTGTATGATGAGACGGCCTATTACAGGGCCGTCAGAAATCGCTGGTTTGGTGCGGGTGATGAGGCGGTTAATCAGCCCGGTCGGTAAAACTGCGGCAGTTTCTCTGCCATCATATCCGGCGGGCGGAAGGGCAATGGATCATGCCGTTCCGCCCGATCTATATGGAGGGCTGATGACCATTCTCCTGTCATGATGGCCGGGGCCATCTGCTGAGCACGTGGACCGGTTTCCCAGCCTGATTTCATCGTGTATGAACGCGCCATGCTGAGCAAGAATTTCGATCACGCTGCCAATGAGCAGCGTATTTATGCGGGCTGGGAACATGGGGGCGCTTTTGCCGCCAACCCCGCCTCATCGGCTACACCTTTTACCATCATGATTCCTCCCCCCAACGTGACGGGCAGCCTCCATATGGGGCATGCGCTGACGTTTACGTTGCAGGATTCTCTGGTCCGCTGGCGGCGTATGCAGGGGCGGGACGTATTGTGGCAGCCCGGCACCGATCACGCGGGGATTGCGACCCAGATGGTGGTAGAGCGTCTGCTGGCGTCCGAAGGTTCGCCAGGCCGGCGTGAGATAGGCCGGGATGCCTTTCTGGATCGCGTCTGGCGCTGGAAAGCGGAAAGCGGCGGCAATATCACCCATCAGCTTCGTCGCCTTGGTGCTTCGCTCGACTGGGGGCGGGAGCGTTTCACCATGGATGAGGGACTTTCCGCCGCCGTACGGGATGTCTTCGTGACGCTGTACCGGCAGGGTCTGATCTATCGTGATCGCCGGCTGGTGAACTGGGATCCCCAGCTTCAGACCGCTATTTCCGATCTGGAAGTGGAAAGCCGGGAGGTGCGGGGCAATCTCTGGCATATCCGCTATCCGTTGGAGGATGGGGAGGGCAGTATCATCGTTGCCACCACCCGCCCGGAAACGATGCTCGGTGACAGCGCCGTTGCCGTCCATCCGGAGGATGAGCGTTACACGGCCTTGATCGGGAAATGTGTGATCCTGCCGCTGACCGGTCGCCGTATCCCGATTGTTGCGGATACGTATTCTGATCCGGAAAAGGGCACAGGGGCGGTGAAAATCACCCCGGCGCATGATTTCAACGACTTTGCCGTCGGTCGCCGTCACGATCTGCCGATGCCGTCCATCATGGATCGCGAGGGGCGCATCACGCTGGCCGAGATTACCTGTACCGAGGCGACAGATATAGCCGATCCGGCTTTTGTCACCGGGCTTGAGGGGCAGGAGCGGTTTGCCGCCCGCAAGGCGATTGTGGCACGTCTGGAGGAGATGGGTTTCCTCGAAACGATCGAGACACATACCCATCATGTTCCCCATGGTGATCGCTCTGGTGTGCCGATCGAGCCTCTGCTGACCACGCAATGGTTCTGTAATGCTGCCGAGCTGGCAAAGCCGGCTGTGGCTGCGGTGGAGTCTGGTGATACTCGTTTCGTCCCCAAGCAGTGGGAAAACACATTCTTCGCCTGGCTGCGGGACATTCAGCCCTGGTGCATCAGCCGTCAGCTCTGGTGGGGGCACCGGATACCGGCCTGGTATGCGCCTGATGGCAGCGTCTATGTGGCAGCAACCGCTGAGGAAGCGCAGGCCGCCTATGGGGGCAGCGAGACCCTGACGCAGGACGAGGACGTGCTGGATACGTGGTTCTCCTCCGCCCTGTGGCCCTTCAGTACGCTGGGCTGGCCGGAGGATGACTCGATCCTCTCCCGCTATTATCCCACGGATGTGCTGATCACCGGCTTTGACATCATTTTCTTCTGGGTTGCCCGGATGATGATGATGGGGCTGCACATACAGAAACAGGTGCCGTTCCGCGACGTCTATATTCATGGTCTGGTCCGTGATGAGCGTGGCCAGAAAATGAGTAAATCCAAGGGGAACGTGATCGATCCTCTGGCATTGATCGAAGCGCATGGTGCCGATCCGATGCGTTTTGCCATCTGCCTGCTGGCTGGGCCGGGGCGCGATATCAAGCTTGGTCCGAAGCGGGTGGAAGATGCCAGCCGCTTCGTCACCAAGCTTTGGAATGCGTCCGTGTTCTGTGAGCGGAACGGTGTGAAGCCGGAGCCGGGCTTCGATCCCGCGACTGTCACGTTACCTTTGTCGCGGTGGATTCTGGCCAGCGCGGATGATGCCATCCGGGCGGCGACGCAGGCGCTGGAAGCGTATCGTTTCGACGACTATGCCGCCACCTGCTACCGCTTCGTCTGGAACACTTTCTGCGACTGGTTCGTCGAACTGGCGAAGCCGATTCTGTTGGCCACTGATACCCCGGAAGCGGCTGAGATCAAGGCTGTTGCCGCCCATGTGCTGGGGGTGGTGCTGCGTCTGCTGCATCCCGCCATGCCTTATGTGACCGAAACGCTGTGGGACCATTTTGGCTACGGGCCGGAATTCAGCCTGATCCGTGCGCCATGGCCGGAGGTCGGCGTCAGCGATCCGGCGCGGGAGGCCGCCCGTCAGGAGATCGACTGGCTGGTACGCCTGATCGGGGAGGTTCGCACCGTCCGTAACGAGATGAACGTGCCGCCTTCAACCCTGACCCCGATCCTCCTGAAAGATGCGGTGGCGGAGACCGTGGCGCGGGCGGAACGGTGGCGCGATCAGATTGCCCGGCTGGCCCGTGCTTCGTCCGTGACATCGCTGGAGGGTGCCTTGCCGAAGGGCAGTGCCCAGGCCGTGCTGGATGAAGCCATTCTCGTCATTCCTCTGGAGGGGGTGATCGATCTGGATGCCGAGCGGACACGTCTGACGCGGGAGCGCGACAAGGCGCGGGATGAAGCCGCGAAAGTAGTCCGCAAGCTTGAGAATGCCGATTTCGTTGCCCGTGCGAAGCCGGAGGTCGTGGAAGAAAACCGCGACCGGCTGGCAGCGCTGGAGGCCGATATCGCGCGTCTCGGTGCCGCTTTGGAACGGCTTTAGAAGCCTTTTTCGTGCCTTTCTCTGCCTGTCTGTCGGCAAAGCGGACAGGCAGGCGGCCGGAAAGAAATGAAGTTCGGTCAGAAAAAGCCGAATTTGCCTGTGATGATGCTTTCACGTCGGGCCGCCACGCTTTAGGTTCGCCCCGCCGGTGGATGGAACAGACATGACGGAACAGCCAGTTTATAAACGTGTTCTCCTGAAAGTGTCGGGGGAGGCGCTGATGGGCAGCCGCGAATACGGGCTGGACAAGGCGATGGTGCAGACCATTGCCAGCGACATTGCCGATGTTGTGGCATTCGGCGTTGAAGTTTGTCTGGTGATTGGGGGTGGCAATATTTTCCGTGGCGTTTCTGCCGCAGCCAGCGGTATGGACCGTGCGCAGGGCGATTATATCGGTATGCTGGCGACCGTTATGAATGCGCTGGCTATGCAGGCGGCGCTGGAAAAGCTGAATGTGCCCACCCGGGTTCAGTCGGCCATTCCAATGGCCAGCGTCTGTGAGCCTTATGTCCGCCGTCGTGCACAGCGGCATATGGAGAAAGGCCGCGTCGTGATTTTCGCTGCCGGAACCGGTAATCCGTTTTTCACCACCGATACGGCCGCGGCTCTGCGGGCTGCCGAAATGGGCTGCAACGTCCTGCTGAAAGGAACGCAGGTCGATGGTGTCTATGCTGCCGATCCGCGTAAAAACCCGGATGCCGAGAGATATAACGAACTGACCTATCTGGATGTGTTGAGCCGTGACCTGTCTGTGATGGACGCTGCGGCGATCAGTCTCTGCCGCGAAAATCATCTGCCGATCATCGTGTTCAATATCCACGAAACCGGGGCTTTCGGACGTGTCATCCGCGGCGAAGGCCGTTTCACGCGGATCGTGGAAACTCAGTAAGACCAACTACCGGCTCCATCGCCTGATTTTTGGCTGGTCATGCCGGTCGGAAACAGGCCCAGAATGAAAGAGGAAGCGACCATGGCCGCCGATCTCAATACGCTGAAGCAGGATCTGACCCGCCGTATGGATGGGGCGCTGGAAACGCTGCGTCGTGAATTTGCCGGGCTTCGCGCCGGTCGTGCCAGCCCGGCCCTGCTGGAGCCGGTGCGGGTCGATGCTTATGGCAGCGAGGTTCCGCTGACACAGGTCGGCAATATCGGCGTACCGGAAAGCCGGATGCTGACGGTACAGGTCTGGGACCGGTCTCTGGTCAGCGCGGTTGAAAAGGCGATCCGTGATTGCGGGCTGGGTCTCAATCCGCAGACTGAGGGCCAGCTGATCCGCGTGCCGCTGCCTATGTTGACGGAAGAGCGTCGTAACGAGCTGGCAAAAGCTGCCGGGCGTTATGCCGAGAGTACCCGTGTTGCGATCCGCGCTGTGCGTCGGGATGGCATGGATCAGATCAAGGGCCACGAAAAAAAGAGCGAGATCGGCGAGGATGAGGCTAAAACATGGTCCGATGAGGTCCAGAAGCTGACCGATCATTACATCAAGCGTGTGGATGACGCGTTGGTCGAAAAAGAAAAAGACATTCGGCAGGTCTGATGGGTCTGTTTCAGGGCATCCTTCATTGATCTTCCAGAAAAAAACCGCTCATGCGCCTGATCTCGCGCCTGCCTCCACGATGGAGACAGGCGTGTTGTCGAATGGTGCTGCGCCCTTACCGGTGCATATTGGCATCATTATGGACGGAAATGGCCGTTGGGCTGCTGCCCGTGGCCTGCCGCGCATTGCCGGTCATCGTGCGGGTGCGCAGGCTGTGCGCCGCGTGGTGCAGGCCGCGATTGAGGCCCGCATCGGCTGGCTGACGCTCTATGCGTTTTCCAGCGAGAACTGGCGGCGTCCGGCGGGGGAGGTCACCGATCTGACCGGGCTGCTGCGTCATTATATTCGCAGCGAAATTAACGAATTGGCGGAAAACGGGGTTCGCCTGCACATTATTGGGGACCGTTCCCGGTTTTCGCAGGATATTCAGAACGATCTGGCGCAGGCGGAAAGACGGACGGCTGGTAATACCGTCCTTCATCTGGTGATCGCGCTGTCTTATGGTGCCCGGGCGGAGATTATCAATGCCGTACGCAGCGCGGCAAAGGCTTTGGCGGCAGGTCATATGGTGCCGGAAGCGCTCGATGAGGCGCTGTTTTCTTCTTTTCTTTCCACGGCAGGCATGCCCGATCCTGATCTGATCATCCGGACCAGCGGGGAAAGGCGGCTGTCCAATTTCCTGCTCTGGCAGGCAGCCTATGCCGAGCTGGTGTTCATGGATGTGCTGTGGCCGGATTTTGCGTCCGTGCATTTTCAGCAGGCCTTGGCCGAGTTTGGTCGACGCGAAAGGCGCTTCGGTGCCCGTCCGCTATGATCACCAGCACCATATGAGCGATGGGGGAACAAGATGACCGGACGGGCGATGAATGCGGCCTCATCGTCGTCTGGAAAATGGCGGGATCTGCGCCTGCGTTTGCTGTCGGCGGCTGTTATGGCCCCGCTTGCATTGGCCTGCCTGTATGAAGGCAGATTGTTCTGGGCAGTCCTGATGGGTATCGCTGCGCTCGGTATCTCTGTTGAGTGGGTCCGGCTCTGCGGGGCTAAGGAGCGAGCATGGCCGGGCAGTGGTGTTCCCCTGTTCACTTTGCTGGGTGGAGGAATCGCCGTTGCCCATCATGTCATAACCGGTCTGATTGTTCTGCTGATAGGTGGGGCTTTGATTGTGTGGCTGGGCAGGGCGGCACGGCATCCGCTCACGCTTGGGGCGGGAGTGCCTTATTTGGGGGCCTGTCTCCTGACCCTGATCTGGCTGCGCTATGACCCGGTGGTGGGAAGAGCGAATGTTCTTTTTCTGGTCATCAGCGTCTGGGCCAGCGATATCGGAGCCTATCTTGCGGGACGTCTGATCGGGGGGCCAAAGCTTGCTCCCTCCATATCGCCCGGCAAGACATGGAGCGGTGCTGTCGGTGGTGTTGTTGCTGCGATGGGGACGGGGCTGGCCATTGCACCGGTGCTGCATTCCGGTCCTGCTATCGGCGCGCTTTGGGTCGCCTGTCTGATTGCGGTGGTGTCTCAGGGTGGTGATCTGCTGGAGAGCGGCTTGAAACGCCGTTTTGGAGTCAAAGATTCCGGAACACTGATTCCGGGTCATGGTGGTCTTCTGGACCGTCTGGATGGGTTGCTGACGGCGGCGCCAGTGGTGGCTGTGCTGGCGGCGTTGTTGGGGCGAGGAGTGGCGGTGTGGCAATAACCAGACGGGCAGTGGTTCCAGGTCTGAAAGATCGGGTCGATGATGCGGCACGGCCGCGCACGATCACCATTCTCGGCAGTACCGGCAGCATCGGAACACAGACCATTGAGTTGCTGGGTGATCGTAGCCGCTATCAGGTGAAAGCGCTGGTGGGCGGAAAAAATGCCGCTTTGCTGGCGGATCAGGCGCTGGCGCTGGGGGCAGAGCTGGCAGTGATCGCCGATCCGGACTTCTATCCGGTGCTGAAGGAACGTCTGGCAGATAGCGGTATTGCCAGTGCCTGCGGTCCTGATGCGGTGGTCGCGGCCGCTGCGCTGGAGGCTGACTGGACCATGGCGGCGATCACCGGTGCTGCCGGATTGCCACCGACCCTGGAGGCCATCAAGCATGGCCGGAGCGTTGCTCTGGCCAATAAGGAGGCTCTGGTCTGTGCAGGCGATGTGATGTTGCGTGCGGTCGAACAGGCCGGAGCAACCCTGCTGCCGGTTGATTCCGAGCATAATGCTATTTTTCAGGCGTTGGCTGATGGTAACATCACACGACTGGACAAGATCGTATTAACCGCCTCTGGTGGGCCTTTCCGGACCGCGAGCCTGGAGGAGATGAAAGCAGCCACACCGGAACGAGCCTTGAAACATCCGGTCTGGTCGATGGGGGCCAAAATCTCCATCGACAGCGCGACCATGATGAATAAAGGCCTGGAAGTTATTGAAGCTGCAAGATTATTTTCTTTGACTGAAGATCGTATTAGTGTGCTTGTCCATCCTCAATCGGTGGTGCATGGGCTGGTCTATTATCAGGATGGCAGCGTTCTGGCGCAGCTTGGATCACCGGATATGCGGATACCGATCGCCCATACGCTTGCATGGCCGGAGCGGGTAGAAACACAGGCGCGGCGCCTTGATCTGGCAGCCGTGTCGCGCCTCGATTTCGAGGAGCCTGATGTGGTCCGGTTTCCCGCTCTGCGTCTGGCCCGCGAAGTTCTGCGTGCCGGGGGAGGTGCTCCGGCGATCTACTCGGCTGCCAATGAGATCGCAGTGGATGCATTTTTGAATAAACGTATTGGCTTCCTGGATATTGCTGAGACAGTGGATAAAACACTTCAGCATCTGGGCGCCCCTGCCGTGGAAACGCTGGAAACAGTGTTCGCGGTTGATGCGGAAGCCCGCCGGGTTGCCGCATCCTTGACGCAGTCCTGCGCCGCCTGAGACGAAAAAGAGGCTTTTATGCTGCCTGAAACCATCCGCACTGTCCTGTCTTTCGTCGTCGTTCTGGGCGTGCTCGTGTTCGTGCACGAGATGGGCCATTATCTGGCCGCCCGGATCAGCGGTATTTATATTGAAGCGTTCTCGATCGGCTTCGGTAAGCCATTGGTGAAATGGCGGGATCGGCGTGGCTGTGAGTGGCGGCTGTGCTGGCTGCCGCTGGGTGGATACGTGAAGATGTACGGCATGGAACGTCCGGGCGACAATCCGGGCGCAGATCAGCCGGTCAATACCGGCTCGCCACCTGTGCAGCCGCCTCGGCCCGGTATGGCTTTTTTTGAAAAATCAGTTGGTTCGCGGGCATTTGTGGTGGCGGCTGGACCCCTGGCCAATGCCCTGTTGGCGATTGTGCTGTTTGCGGCGCTGTTCATGACGGCAGGACGGCAGATTCCTTTGCCGGTCGTGGGGGAAGTGCTGCCTCAATCCGCTGCAGCCGAGGCGGGACTTCAGCATGATGACCGTATCGTTGCTATTGACGGTATGCAGGTCAGCCGGTTCGAGGATATCCAGCATTCTGTGGTGGGGCACCCGAACCAGCGTCTGGTTCTGAGCGTCGAACGGGGCGGGAAGGAAATCACCATTCCGGTGACGCCGCATGCCAAGGTGGCGGACGGCCTCACGATTGGCGTTCTGGGGATCGGTGCCGGTGCCGTGACTGTGGAACGCATGGCGCCTGGACAGGCCATTGTTCAGGGTGTGGCGCAGACATGGACGGAAACCGGAAATATCCTCTCCGGCGTCTGGCAGATGATGACTGGTCAGCGCAGCGCGAAAGAGCTGGGCGGCCCGCTGGCGATCGCGCGTATTTCCGGGCAGGTGGCGCAATTGGGGATCCCCAGCCTGATTTCCCTGATGGCACTGCTGTCGATCAATCTTGGTCTGATCAATCTTTTCCCGATCCCCATTCTGGATGGCGGGCACCTCGTCTTTTTCCTGATCGAGGCGATCCGGGGGCGGCCGATGTCGCCCCATGCGCAGGAATACGGGCTTAAGGCCGGATTCCTGCTGCTGGCGACCCTGTTCATCTTTGTGACATGGAATGATCTGGCACGGATGGGTTTGTTTCACTGGTTTTCCCATCTGATCGGTTGAAGGTATGGAGAGCGTTCTCTCAAAGACGCAGTTGATGCGGAATATTCCGAATGTGCAAAGTGTGAAGGAAGTCGCTATGGCGTGTTGCGCTGCACTGAGGTAGCTAGGCCAGCTGATGGTTCGGCGGCCTGTGTTCCGACCGTGCTGATTTATCTGTATGGTTGCCCTGTCTGCGGCAACTCGTTCGAGGGGGTACGCCTTGAGATTGAATCGTGCTGCGTTGCTCGCCACGACCTGCCTGCTGCCGATGGCGCTGGATCGCGTCGCGATGGCGCAGACTGGCCGTAATTCATCAGGAGCCGTGCCACCCCATGCAGGAGGAAAGCGGCAGGCTTCTGCAGTTAAAGCCGCCTCCCGTTCCGGTTTGATTGAAACGATCCAGATAGATGGCAATCACCGGATCGAGACCGGCACGATTCTGTCCTATATGGCCGTGCAGCCCGGTGACCCGTTCGATCCGGAGCGAATCGATCACAGCCTTAAGACCCTGTATGCCACCGGTCTATTTTCTGACGTGAAGCTGGACCGCCAAGGCAATACGCTGGTTGTGAAACTTGTCGAGAATCCAATTATCAACAGGGTCGCTTTTGAGGGAAATCACAAGCTGACGGATGAGCAGCTGCGCAAGATCGTGCAGCTTCGTCAGCGTGCCGTGTTCACACCGCTTCAGGCTCAGGCCGATCGTCAGGCCATTTTGGCCGCCTATGCGGGGAGTGGACGGTTTGCGGCCTCGGTGGAGCCGAAGATTGTGCGGCTGCCTGATAATCGTGTGGATGTGATTTATGAAATCACAGAAGGTGACGCCACACTGATCAGCCGTATCGCCTTTGTGGGCAACAAGGCTTTTAGTGAAGGCCGCCTGCGGGAAGTTGTGGACAGCCGTGAAACACGCTGGTGGAGGTTCCTGTCCAGTTCCGACACCTATAATCCGGAGCGGATCAACTACGATAAAGAACTGCTTCGTCGCTTCTACCTCCAGAACGGCTATGTCGATTTCAAGGTACGCGACGCCCATGCGGAGCTGTCCCAGGATCGCAAATCCTTTTTCATCACCTATGTCCTGGATGAAGGGGAACGCTACAAGGTCGGCAAGATTACGGTTGAATCGAAGCTGCGCCATGTAAAAGGCGATACGCTGCTGGGTGATATCTCCCTGCGAAGCCATCACTGGTATGACGGCGATGCCGTGGAGCAGTCGGTTCAGGCCATCAGCGATGATGTGCAGAACCGTGGATATGCCTTCGTTCAGGTCAAGCCGCGCATCCTGCGTCATCCTGAGACCCATATCGTTGATCTGGTGTTTGACGTGACCGAAGGGCCGCGTGTCTATGTTGAACGGATCGATATCAGCGGTAATACGCGCACCAAGGACAAGGTCATTCGTCGTGAATTCCGCCTTGCGGAAGGCGATGCCTACAATGCCGCGAATGTTCGCCGCAGCCGTGCCAGGCTTGAAAATCTTGGTTACTTCAACTCGGTTGATATCTCCCAGTCTCCCGGGAGTACGGCGGACAGGGTCGTGCTGAACGGACGTGTGTCGGAGAAATCCACGGGTGAACTGACCCTTGGCGGCGGCTTCTCGACCACGGCCGGTGCATTGCTGAACGTGGGTCTGCGCGAGCGCAACTTTATCGGTTCAGGCATTGATGCGGGTATCAGCGGCGTCATCGCGCAGGCGCAGAGCCAGGCCAATTTGAACGTAACCGATCCATATTTCCTGGATCGTAATCTGGTCGCGGGGGTTGATCTTTATCATACCTCTCTTGATAACCGGTACACCGGTATCGCTTTGTATAGCGAGCGCAGGACCGGTGCTTCGGCTCGTATGGGGTATGCGTTCAACGAACATCTGCGCCAAAGCTGGGATTACTCGATCACCACCCGCTCCGTTTATAACGTAGCGACCAATGCGAGTATTTTCATTCGCGATCAGGTTGGATCATCTCTGCTGTCGCAGATCGGACAGACTTTCACGATTGACTATCGCGATAGTGTGGTGAACCCGCATACCGGTTTCGTCGTGCGGTTTGGCCTTGATTATGCCGGTATCGGCGGTGGCGTGAATTATGTCCGTGGCAAGCTGGATGGCAGCTATTACATCCCGCTGGATTATTTCTCCGGCAATCACCTTTGGGGGATCGCTCTGACGGCCGGGGCGGGATATCTCTATTCTCCGGATGATAATGAACGCATCATTGACCACTTCTTCATGGGCGGCGCCAATCTCCGCGGCTTTATGTCGGGGGGTGCCGGTCCGCATGACTCGGTCTCCCGCGATAGCCTTGGTGGTCGTTTGCTGGTGACCCAGTCTACAGAGCTACGCTTCCCGCTCCCGATTTCTGCCGATCTCGGCCTGTCCGGTCGCGCTTTCGTCGATATCGGCAGTCTGACACAGGCGGCCAACAAGCGCACTGCTGCTGCGTTGGCCTCCATGGGCGGCACTCCCGGCGAGTTGAACGATGATGGCATCATCCGTGTGGGTGCCGGTGTCGGGGTGTCCTGGCAAACGCCTTTCGGCCTTATCAATCTTGACGTGGCGGCCCCAGTGTCTAAGGGACCCTACGATCAGACCCAGATTTTCCGCTTCGGTTTCGGCACGAGGTTCTAGTGCAAACAAAACGTCAAACACTCGCCTCTGCCTTGTTGGCTGCGGCGATTATCCTGCCTTCCGCTCCGGTTCTGGCGCAGGGCTATTTTATACCGGGACAGCAGAAAGGGGCCGCAGCCGGACCCGGGCCTCGTGCCCGTCCCGCTGCCCCTCCTGTACAGGCTCCCCCTCCCTCTGACGAGATGGCCGGGCAGCCGCAGGAGCAGGGTGAACCTCCTCTGCCGCAGATCCCGCTGCCGCCGGTGCCGGAGCTTCCCAAGCTGACAAAGGGCGCTCAGCCCCCCGCCGCGATTGTCGGTGTGCTTGGTGTCCCGGAAGTCATGCGTGGCTCGACCGCTGCCCAGCAGGTGGAGCGGGTGATCGGTGGGCGCCGCAATGAACTGGCGGCTGATGCCCAGAAAGAACAGCAGGTGTGGCGACAGATGCAGCAGCAGATCCAGGCGGATCGAGGCAAGCTGTCGGTCGATCAGCTGCGCAACCGTGAGCGTGCGTTGCAGGAACGTGTGCAGGAAGCCCAGCGGAAATTCCGTGACCGCAACCGCACCATTCAGTTGGCTGCACAGGTTTCACTTGGCCAGATCGAGCGCACTCTGATTGCGGTCATCCGTCAGGTGGCAGAAAGCCGGAACATGAATCTGGTTCTGCACCGTGCGCAGGTGGCGTTGAATGTGAATGAGTTCGATATCACCAAGGAGGTGATCGACCAGCTGAACAAGATTCTGCCGGAAGTGATCATCCCGCCGCCGGGTAAGGTACCGACGGAGGAAGACGCGAAGCTGCCGAAGAGCGTTCTGGATGCAGCTGTGAAGGTGAATGCGGCTGATCCGTCTGAGCCGGCGAAGCAGACCGATCAGGCTGCGCCTGCATCGGCCCAGCCTTCCGCCAAGCCTCCGGCAAAGAAGTAAAGAATATCATGAGCGTGCAGGAAGTTGTCGGCGATCCGCGATTTTTTGCGCGGAGCGGTCCGTATGACGTCGCAGCAGTGGCTGAGGCAGTGGGTGCGTCTATCCCGGCTGACTGCACGCTATCCCTGACGGGCGTGGCTCCGCTTCAGATTGCGGGGCCTTCCGAAGTCAGTTTTCTGGATAACCGGCGCTATGCCGATGCGCTGGAGCAGACTCGTGCCGGGGCCGTGATCATCAAGGCGGATATGGTTGATCGGGTACCTGCCGGCGTGATTGCTCTGGTGGTACCGGAGCCTTATCTGGCATGGGCCCGTGTTGCAGCCCTGTTTTATCCTCTGCCGCCGGTGCAGCCAGGTATTCATCCCTCCGCCGTCGTGGATGAAACCGCGTGCATTGATCCCTCTGCCCAGATCGGGCCGCTCGCGGTGATCGAAGCAGGGGTGGAGATCGGCCCGGATTGCCGTATTGCCGCGCATGCGGTGATCGGGGCAGGCGTCAAGATGGGACGTAGTTGCCGCATCGGCTCCCATGCCAGCCTCAGCCATGCCATTCTGGGTGATCGGGTCTATGTTTATCCCGGGGTGCGGATCGGGCAGGACGGGTTCGGTTTTGCACCGTCCTCGGAAGGCTTCGTCACTGTCCCGCAGCTTGGCCGGGTGGTGCTGGAGAACGATGTGGAGGTTGGTGCGAACAGCACCATCGACCGTGGTTCCATGCATGACACCGTGATCGGTGCCGGGTCACGCCTCGATAATCTGGTGATGATTGCCCATAACGTCCGAATGGGGCGGGCCTGCGTAATCGTCTCCCAGGTTGGTATCTCCGGCTCGACGACTTTGGGTGATCATGTGGTTCTGGCAGGGCAGGCTGGACTGATCGGCCATTTGAAGATCGGCTCCGGTGCGCGTATCGGTGCGCAGGCCGGGGTGATGGCGGATGTCCCGGCAGGGGCCGAGATCGTGGGATCTCCGGCTCAGCCGGCAAAGGATTTCTTCCGCCAGATTGCGACGTTACGGCGGCTTGCCCGCAGATAAGGCACATAGACGTGCCAGGGAATTGAGGCTGATGGACCAGAGCGTACCTTCCGAGAACCAGCCGGAAACCGGCGAAGGCCGGACTATTATCGACATTGCGGGTATCATGAAGATGATCCCGCATCGTTACCCGTTTCTTTTGGTTGATCGGGTGATCGACATCGTCCGGGGCGAGCGTGGCATCGGCATCAAGAATGTCACAGCCAGCGAAAGTCATTTTGCCGGGCACTTCCCCAATCATCCGGTGATGCCAGGGGTGCTGATCATCGAGAGCATGGCGCAGACGGCAGCGGTGTTGGTGGTCGATGCCCTGGGGACGGATGCTGAAGGGCGCGTAGTGTATTTCATGTCCATCGAGGGCGCGAAATTCCGCCGCCCGGTGGTGCCGGGGGACCAACTGCGTATTGAGTGCGAACGCTTGCAGCATCGTGGCAATGTCTGGAAATTCCGCGGCACAGCCCGTGTGGATGGGCAGATCGTTGCAGAGGCCAGTTTCGCAGCCATGATCCTGCGGCCTTCTCCTGCCCAGCAGGCTGAGGCATGATGAATCCAGTGACCGAGTTGAAGCCCGCCACGATCCACCCCACTGCGATCATATCCCCCTCGGCCAAAATCGGGGCAGGGGTGAGCATCGGACCATTCTGCGCCGTGGGACCGGATGTAGAGCTGTCGGATGGTGTGACCCTTGTCTCCCATGTGGTTGTGGATGGTCATACGGTGATCGGGGAGGGGGCAACGCTCTGGCCGTTCTGCTCTGTCGGTCTGGCTCCTCAGGATCTGAAATACCGTGGAGAGCCGACCCGTACCGAAATCGGTGCTCGCACCCAGATTCGTGAACATTGCACCATTCACCGTGGCACGGTCACGGGCACCGGTCTTACCAAAGTCGGCTCCGACTGCCTGCTGATGGCAGTGGCGCATGTCGCACATGATTGCGAGGTCGGTAACAACGTCATCATCGCCAATAATGTGGTTATGGGCGGGCATGTGACCATTGGTGACCATGCTGGCATTATGGGGGCAGCGGCGATCCATCAGTTCGTCCGCATCGGTCGCTGCGCCTGGGTGGGTGGTGTTTCCGGCGTTGAGCGTGACGTGATCCCGTTTGGCATGGTGATGGGTAATCGCGCATGGCTGGCCGGGCTGAATATCGTCGGTCTGAAGCGCCGGGGCTATGATCGCTCCGAAATTCACCGTCTGCGCGCGGCGTTTCGCATCCTGTATCGTGATACCTCAGTCGATGACGGGGTGTTTCAGGAGCGCGTGCAGCGTGTTGCCGCGGAATACGGCGAGGATCGTCTGATCGCGGAGATGCTGGCATTTATTGCGGCTCCCAGCCATCGTGGTCTGATTCGCAATGGCGTGCGTGATGACGGGGCTGAACCAGCCTGATCCAGCCTTGCCCATGTTGCTGAGGCTGGTCTTGAAGGAGGTCTCATGGCTGGCTCTTTCGTGCCGGATATGAAGATGGCATTGGATGCGCCGCCGGCACTCGGCATCATTGCTGGCAGTGGCGATCTGCCGGGTCGCGTCGCCGCTGCTGCGATGCGTGCCGGTCGGGATGTTTTCATCATCGCTGTGGAAGGCCATGCCGAGCCTGAGGTGGTTGGGCCTTATCCTCATGCTTTTGTTCGTGTGGGAGCGGCAGGACGTATTCTGGCTCTGTTGAAACAGGCTGGATGCCGCGATCTGGTGCTGGTTGGACCGGTCAAGCGTCCTTCTATCCTGCAGTTGCGTCCGGATGCGGAAGGGGCACGCATTCTGACACGGATTGGCAAGGCTGCCTTTGCCGGGGATGATGGCTTGCTGGCGGCTGTGGTGAGGGTGCTGGCCGAAGAAGGCTTTCAGGTCATCGGTGCCCACGATGTGTTGACTGATATTGTCGGTCCGGCTGGTGTGATGACCAGAGTGGTTCCGGATAAAACCGCACAGCTTGATATTACCCGTGGAATCGCGGTGGTGCAGGCGCTTGGGGCGGTGGATGTCGGACAGGGCTGCGTCGTGCAGCAGGGGATTGCTCTGGCGGTCGAGGCCATTGAAGGCACGGATGCGATGCTGGCCCGCAGCGCGACGGTTGCCCGGCCGGGACCGGGTGGTGTTCTGATCAAGCTGGTCAAACCCGGTCAGGATCGCAGGGCCGATCTGCCGACCCTCGGCCCGCGCACGGTACGGGCAGCCACTGAGGCCGGGCTGCGCGGCATTGCGTTCGAGGCAGGGGGCACGATCCTGACTGCCCAGGCGGAGATGGTGCGTCTGGCGGATGAAGGTGGTCTTTTTCTGATCGGAATCGATCCTGCTGCGTTTAAACCGGACATTGCCTGAACAGGAGACGCTCATGCTGAAGGGCCGCATGCTTCACACGATGGTCCGTGTGCGCAATCTGGATGCCAGCGTTCGTTTTTATACGGACTTGCTGGGGATGAGGGTTTTGCGCCGCAGTGAGAATGAAGCCGGACGCTACACTCTGGTTTTCGTGGGATATGGGGCGACGCCGGATGATGGCAGTCTGGAGTTGACCTATAATTGGGGTCAGGATGAAGGCTACGATCTCGGCACGGGGTATGGTCACATCGCCATCGGTGTTCCGGATGTGGCGGCTGCGTGTGAGGCGATCCGCCAGGGTGGAGGCCGTGTCACGCGGGAGGCCGGACCGGTGAAAGGCGGCACGACCGTGATTGCGTTTGTCGAAGACCCTGACGGCTATAAAATCGAACTGATCGAGCGGTCCTGACCGGAATAGTCGGTATGGCGCTGTCCGGTTTCAGGCTTCCGGGCTGGGACGATATTGCCGGTCCGGCTCTGGGTGGTACATCGGTGGTACGGATCGGCGTCACTGGATTGGCCCGTTCCGGCAAGACTGCCTTTCTGACGTCGGTGGCGGCCAATCTTCTGGCGCAAGGGGCCGGCCTTGCCGCGCTGCCCGCTTTGCAGACTGCACTGCAAGGCCGTACTCTGAATGTGGCTATCGCCCCATCCGGCACGGACAGCATCCCCAGATTTGATTACGCCGCCCATATGGCGTCTCTTGCGATGGACCCGCCTGCATGGCCGGATCGGACCGATACTGTTTCCATGCTCGCGCTTGATCTGACGATCAGTCGCTCCGGTCTTGCCTCGATGTTGCCGGAGCGTCGTATCCGCCTCGAATGTCTCGATTATCCGGGCGAGTGGCTGCTGGATCTGCCGATGCTGGCGCAGGATTACGAGGAATGGTCCGGCGCGGTGCTGACGCGTCTGGAAGGGCAGGCAGAGGCCGCCGGATTTCTGGGCTTCGTCAAGGCGCTGCCGGTCTCGGCTTCTGCCGATGAGGCGATTGCGGAGGAGGGTGCGCGTCTGTATCGCGCCATGCTCCATCGCCTGCGGGAGCAGGGTCTGACCTTTCTTCAGCCGGGGCGGATGTTGATGCCTCCGCCGGGATTGGAGCCGCCATGGATGGGATTTTTTCCCAGCCTTGCCCGTGGCGGGCTGGGTGGACTGCTGAGCGGGCGTTACGACCGTTATCGTCAGGCAATCAGGGATGAACTGATGGCGCCTTCCTTCGGTCATGTAGATCGGCTGGTGGTGATGGCTGATCTGCTATCGGCACTCCATGCCGGACCGGATGCTTATGCGGATGCGGCTTCTGCACTGGGCGCGGTGGCTTCGGCGTTACGCTGGCGCGGTAGCTGGGCTGATTCCATTCCGTTGCTGCGTGAGGCCGGACGATTTTTGCCGGAATGGCTCCGCTCGGCCCTGTTGCCCGGCGCGATCGCACGGGCTGCGTTCGTCGCCAGCAAGGCGGATCACGTCGCGGAGCGTCAGCGCGGTAATCTGGCGGCGCTGATGGGCTTGCTGACGGATAGCGTTCCGGAGCGCTTCCGGCAGGAAACGGCGCGTGGAGGGCGCACACGTGCCTTCGCCATGGCCTCGGTCCGTTGCACGGAAGATTTCGTGTGGACGCTGGATGGCCATCCTGTCTCTGCCGTGCGCGGGCGGCTGAACGGCAGTGATCGCATCACTCGGTCCTATCCGGGCGAGGTGCCTGACCGGCCGCCTGAGCCATCATTCTGGGCGCACCGTTTTCTCGCTCCCCCGGATTTTGAGCCGATGCGTCTGCCGGCGGGTGGGCGGGCCGGCATTCCGCATCTTGGTCTCGATACACTCCTCGCATGGCTGCTGGAGGATGTGCTGTGAGTGATCCGGTCACGCCCCGTCCCATTATTGCCCCACGTGTGGAAACAGAGGGTGAGTCTCCTGCATCTGCCCCTTCCTCTGCGCGACTGAAGGAGCCGGTCTTCGCGGAGCCTGAAACCCCACCCTTCATCGCACCGCGTGTGGAGACAGATCACCTTCCCGCCGAGCGTCTGGAACAGGCATTGCCGTCCATTCCGCTCAATCCCGGCCCTGCTCTCGGCACGCTGACGTTGATGGCGTCCGGAGCAGGGCTGCTGGGAGTGGGGTTTGCGGCCCTGCTGGCGGTCGGTTTCGTGATGGATCAGTTCGCACGCAGTGCATGGCTGGGTGGAATCAGTCTTGCGGTTTCGCTCGCCGGTTTCGGTCTGCTGGGGGCTGGGTTCTGGCGGGAGACACGCGGATTATTGGCTCTGAAGGCAGTTGATCAGGAACGGGCGGCCATTCTTGGCAATGATGTTGATGCCGCGCGGAAAGCAGCACGCCGTTGGTCGCGCCATGCGCGTCATGGGGCGGACGTTCTGCCTGCCATCGAGGAAGCGAAGTCTTCTGCCGCGATTGCCTCCCTGCTGCGGGCAGGCCCGGTCGCGGCGTTGCGAGAGGAGAGCGATGCGCTGGCCCGTGCCGCGGCGGTGCAGGTGTTCAGTGCCACGGCCGCGATTCCGTCGCCTGCGCTGGACGGTTTTTTTGTGGCCTGGCGTGGCGTGCGGCTGGTGCGTCAGGTGGCGGCATTGCATGGGATGCGGCCCGGCCTGCTCGGTACGTTGGCCCTGTTGCGGCGGGTGACGCTTTCAGCGGCAGCGGTGGTGACGACGGATGTGGCACTGAATGCGGCCTTGCAGGCGCTGGGAACCCATCCATTGTTGCGCCACGTTGCGGGCGATATGGCGGGTGCCGGAGTCGCAGCCCGGCGTATGCTGGTGCTGGCGCGGGTTACGGCGGCGGCGTGCGATCCGACGCAGCGTGAGAAATAGGCGGCAACGCGTCCAGCGCTGATTGCAACATCACGGCAGCGGCCATTTTATCCACTACGGCAGCCCTTCTCTTGCGGCCAAGATCGGCGGAACTGATCAGAAGCTGATGTACCCGGCTGCTGGTTTCCCGTTCATCCCACAAAGCGGCCGGCAGGCCGGTCGCATCAGAAAGTGCAATTGCCCAATCCCGCGCCGCCTGAGCCGCCGGCCCGAAGCTGCCATCCATCGACAAAGGCAGGCCGATAATCATGCCTCCGGCTTCTTCCTTGCGGGCGATCGCGGCGATTTCCTCTGCATTGACGCGGAGCTTGCCGCGTCTGATTGAACCGTATGGGCTGGCGATCCCCAGCAGGACGTCGGACAGCGCGATGCCGATAATCCGGCTGCCGGGATCGATTCCGAGCAGCCTTTGATTGCGGGAGAGTCGGCTTTGCAGATCGGGCACGTTGAACAGGGACATGCGCACCGTTATGGTCCGCTGCTTCTGGGAAGAACAGGGTTTCGATCAAATGGCATTGGACACCGGCGTCGTCCGGCGCATCGCCCGGCTGGCACGCATTCATGTGGATGAGGCTGATCTGGGTGCGCTGCAAGGTGAATTGAACGCGATTCTTGGTTGGGTCGACCAACTGGAAGCGGTGGATGTCAGTGCGGTGGATGGAATCGCGCCGATGACCGGCCCGGCGGATATACAGGCGGATGGCGAGACCAGCCTGGCCGTTGCGCCGATGAGGGATGATGTGGTGACGGAAGGCGATCTGTCGGACAAGGTTCTGGCCAATGCGCCGGACCGTGCCGGACCGTTTTTTGCCGTGCCGAAGGTGGTGGAATAATGAGCGCGCTGACCGATCTGACCATTGCGGAGGCCCGGGACGGGCTGCGCGCAAAGCGTTTTTCAGCGCGGGAGCTGACCGATGCGCATCTCGGCGCGATCGAGGCTCTCAATCCGCGTCTGAATGCCTATATCACCGTGACGCCGGATCAGGCGCGCGCACAGGCCGCTGCTGCCGACCGCGTTCTTGCCTCCGGTGAGGCAGGGGCGCTGACAGGTATTCCGGTCGCCAGCAAGGATATGTTCTGCTCCGAGGGCATCCGCACCACGGCAGGCAGTCGCATTCTGGAAAATTTCGTGCCGCCTTACGAAAGCGCGGTGACGGAGCGGATGCTGCGTGACGGGGCCGTGATCCTCGGCAAGGCCAATCTGGATGAATTCGCGATGGGGTCTGCCAACCTGACCTCTGCTTATGGTCCGGTGGAAAATCCGTGGAAACGCCACGACGATGATGCGGTGCTGGTGCCGGGTGGTTCTTCCGGCGGTTCCGCGGCGGCTGTGGCCGCGCATCTGGCGCTGGGGGCAACCGGGACCGATACGGGTGGCTCAATCCGTCAGCCGGCCAGCTATTGCGGTATTGCCGGGATCAAGCCGACCTATGGGCGGTGCAGCCGCTGGGGGATTGTGGCCTACGCATCCTCGCTGGATCAAGCCGGTCCGTTTGCGCGCACAGTGAGGGATAATGCGATCCTGCTGCGTTCCATGGCCGGACATGATCCGCGTGACAGCACCAGCGCCATGCGTGAGGTGCCGGATTTCGAGGCCGCCTGTCAGCGTGGCGTCAAAGGACTGCGGATCGGCCTGCCGCGCGAATATGTCGCTGATGGCATGAGCGAGGAAATCCGCACGCTTTGGCAGAATGGTGCCGCCATGCTTCGTGCCGCCGGGGCCGAGGTGGTGGATGTCAGCCTGCCGCATACAAAGCATGCTCTGGCTTCCTACTACATCATCGCACCGGCGGAGGCGTCCTCGAACCTCGCGCGTTATGACGGTGTGCGGTTCGGCCATCGCTCCAGCGATAACAGGGATCTGAACGATCTCTATGAGCGCAGCCGGGCTGAAGGATTTGGTGCCGAAGTGAAGCGCCGCATCATGGTCGGCACATATGTGCTCTCGGCCGGCTATTACGACGCTTATTATCTGAAAGCGCAGAAGGTGCGTGCTCTGATCGCCCGCGATTTCGCGGAGGCTTTCCGCTCGGTCGATGCGCTGCTGACCCCGACCGCCCCGAGCGCGGCTTTCGCGCAGGGCGAGACTATCGACGACCCGGTGGCGATGTATCTGAACGACGTCTTCACCGTGCCGATCAATCTGGCCGGTCTGCCCGCCATGTCCATTCCTGCCGGGTTGAGCACAACCGGGTTGCCGCTCGGTTTGCAGATCATCGGGCGGGCTTTCGATGAGGAAACGGTCTTTGCCGTCTCGGCCGCGCTGGAACAGGCGGCTGCCTTCACTCATCGCCCCGCTTTGCGCGCCGATACTCTGAATGCTGGAGCCTGAAACGAGATGAGCTACACGATTGAGGGCGCAACCGGCGCATGGGAACTGGTGATCGGGCTGGAGGTTCATGCCCAGGTCATCAGCCAGTCCAAGCTCTTCAGCGGCGCGGCAACGGCGTTCGGTGCGGAGCCGAACTCCCAGGTCAGTCTGGTGGATGCCGCTCTGCCCGGTATGCTGCCTGTGCTGAACAGGGAATGTGTCGCGCAGGCGGTCCGCACCGGGCTGGGCCTGAAGGCGCATATCAATCCGGTCAGCCGTTTCGACCGGAAGAACTATTTCTATGCCGATCTGCCACAGGGTTATCAGATCAGCCAGTTTGCACATCCGATTGTCGGCTCTGGCACGATCGAGATCGAATTGCAGGACGGCTCCACGCGCCAGATCGGGGTAACCCGGCTGCATCTGGAGCAGGATGCCGGTAAATCCCTGCATGATCAGGATCCGACCCGCAGCTTCATCGACCTGAACCGCTCGGGCGTTGCGCTGATGGAGATCGTCAGCGAGCCGGATATGCGCAGCCCGGAGGAGGCTGGCGCCTATCTGCGTAAATTGCGGACGATCCTGCGTTACCTCGGCACCTGTGACGGCAATATGGAGGAAGGCTCCATGCGTGCCGACGTGAACGTGTCGGTGCGGCGTGCCGGAGAGCCATTCCGCACACGCTGCGAAATCAAGAACGTCAACTCGATCCGCTATGTGATGCAGGCGATCGAGGCTGAGGCGAAGCGCCAGATCGCGATTTGGGAAGAAGGGGAGGAGGTCGATCAGGAAACACGCCTGTTCGATCCGTCACGCGGCGAGACCCGGTCCATGCGCAGCAAGGAAGACGCGCATGATTACCGCTATTTCCCCGATCCCGATCTGCTGCCGTTGGTTCTGGATGAGGACTGGATCGAGGGGCTGAAAGCGTCCCTGCCGGAGCTTCCGGATGAAAAAAGCGCGCGCTTCGTCTCCGAATACGGGCTGACCCGGTATGATGCGGGCGTGCTGGTGGCGGAACAGGCCAGCGCCCATTTCTTCGAGACTGTGGCAAAGGGGCGTGATGCCCGTCTGGCGGCGAATTACATCACTGGCGATCTGTTCGCCGTGCTGAATCGCACCGGGCGCAGCATTACCGACAGCCCGATTTCAGCGGAGGCGCTGGGCGGTCTGCTCGATCTGCTGGCCGACAACACCATCAATGGCCGTATCGCCAAGGAAGTGTTCGAGGCCATGGCCGAAACCGGAGAGCATCCGGCGGATATTGTCGAAGCCCGTGGGCTGCGTCAGGTGACTGATACCGGAGCGATCGATACGGCGGTGGCGCAGGTTCTGGAGGCCAATCCCGACAAGCTGGCGGAATATCGCTCCGGCAAGGACAAGCTGTTCGGCTTCTTCGTCGGTCAGGTGATGAAGGCCATGCAGGGCAAAGGCAATCCCGCTCTGGTCAACGAGGCGTTGAAAAAGGCGCTCGGCTGAACAGGGATATCAGAGTCCGGATACAAAAAGGGCCGGTCATGAGACCGGCCCTTTTCCGTCTGGCGATGCCTGATCGCGCTCAGCCCAGCTGGGCTTCAGCGAATTCGTAATTGGCCAGCTTGTCCAGATAGTTCTGGACGTAGTCCGGGCGGCGGTTGCGGAAATCGACGTAGTAGCTGTGCTCCCACACATCCAGCGCCAGCAGAACCTTGCCTTCATCGGTCGCGACCGGGTTTACGCCGTTCGGGCTTTTGGTCACTTTCAGCTTGCCGTCGGAACCCAGCACCAGCCAGGCCCAGCCGGAGCCGAACTGGGTGGTGGCAGCGGTCTTGAACTGTTCCTTGAACGTGTCCACGCTGCCGAAATCCGCGACGAGCTTCTGTTCGAGTCGGGTAGGAATCCGGCCGCCATTCGGGCTGAGATTCTGCCAGAATACGATATGGTTCCAATGCTGGCCGGCATTGTTGAACACCGGGGCGACATCGGCCTTGTTATAGGTGGCCTTGATGATCTCTTCGAGAGATTTGCCCTGCAGTTCCGGGTTTTTCTCGACGAAACCATTCAGAGCAGTCACATACGCCTGATGATGCTTGCCATGGTGCAGTTCGAGTGTTTCCTGCGACATGCCGTTGGCCGCGAGGGCATTCAGCGAATAGGGCAGGGAGGGAAGTTCAAAAGCCATGTCCAGAGTCTCCGTTTTGTGTCTCTGATGGTCGAGCCAGAGCTATTGTCGCCGCTTTCCGCCGTCAAGCACACAGGCGACAGAAAGACAGGTCTTTCATGTCCCCGTCACTGAATGAACCTGTTCTCAGCCCTGCTGCCCACGTTGTCAGGCGGTATGATCCGGATCGTTTTTTCGCGTCCTTGTTTGCCGCCCCGGACAGGCGTGAAAGCCTCATGCTTCTATACGCTTTGAACCATGAACTGGTTCGGGCAAGGGAAGTGGCCAGCACGCCGATTGTTGCGCTGATCCGTCTGCAATGGTGGCGGGAGGTAGTCGAAGGCGTGGAAAAACGCCACGAACTGGCGACTCCGCTGGGGGCAGCGCTGAAAGCGGGACAACTGGATCGGGAAGGGCTGCTGGCTCTGATCGAGGCGCGTGAAGCCGATACGGAGGAGTCTTTCCCCGATTCCCTGACGCTATGGCATTATCTGGAGCAGACAGCCGGACAGGTCGCTGTGCTGGCCGGGCAGATCCTTGGGGCAGGCAAGCAGGAACAGGTGCGCCTGCGCCGTCTGGGAGCCGTATATGGGCTGGCCGGGGTTGTGCATGGGGTCTGTGCCCATGCCGCGCAGGGGCGCGTTCTGGTACCAGTGGCAGAGCTGCATGCAGCCGGGCTGGAGCCGGAGGCGCTGACCAGCGCGCCGCATGAGGCAGGCAATATTGCTGCCGGCCCTTTGCAGGCATTGGCAACCGAGGGGCAGCGGCGATTGCGGCTATGCCGTGGCCGGGTGGGACGAGGCTGGATGGCGGCGGCTTTGCCCGCAGTGCTGGCCCGCCGTGATCTGGCCCGGCCCATTTTCGGTAGCATTAACCCATCGCAGCGAGGCCTTGGAGACCGCCTGGCGGTGCTGATGGCTGCGCTAAGCGGCAGGATTTAAACCTTAGCGGCTTCCTCATCCAGTCGGGCAAAGACGGCGCGGGCTGTTGCCAGACCATTCATGGCGGCTGGAAAGCCTGCATAGACAGCGATCTGCATAATGATCTCGATGATTTCCTGCCGTGTCAGCCCGATATGCAGTCCAGCGGCAATATGGGCGTCCAGCTGGGGCAGCGCATTGCCCATGGCGGCAAGGGCCGAGATCGTTGCAATCTGGCGTGACCGCAGGTCGAGGGCAGGGCGGTCGTAAATATCGGCGAATGGAAATTCATAGATCATACGCGCGAAGTCAGGCGCGAATGCACCAAGCCCGTCGACGATGTCCAGGCCGTGCTGCCCATGCAGGGTGTGCAGCATTTTTCGCCCGCGCTGGTAACGCTGTTCTTTGTCGTCCTGATGAGTCATGGCCATCAATTCCTGTGCATCTGAAATCTGGTGCAGCATGAAGCTGTATAACGAAAAAAGGGAGCCTTCCGGCTCCCTTTTCCCATTCGCTCCAATCGCGCGGGCGATCAGGCGGAGTAGTACATCTCGAACTCGACCGGGTGCGGCGTGTGTTCGAAGCGGTACACTTCCTTCCACTTCAGTTCGATATAGCTCTCGATCTGATCCTTGGAGAATACGTCGCCCTGCAGCAGGAATTCGTGATCGGCTTCCAGAGCCTGCAGCGCTTCACGCAGCGAGCCGCAGACGGTGGGGATGTCTTTCAGTTCTTCCGGCGGCAGATCGTACAGATCCTTGTCCATCGGGTCGCCCGGATGGATCTTGTTCTTGATGCCGTCCATGCCCGCCATCAGCAGCGCGGAGTAGGCGAGGTAGGGGTTGGCGACCGGATCGGGGAACCGGACTTCGACGCGCTTCGCCTTCGGGCTGGTGGTGTACGGAATACGGCAGGAGGCCGAGCGGTTGCGGGACGAATAGGCCAGCAGCACCGGAGCCTCGAAGCCCGGGATCAGGCGCTTGTAGCTGTTCGTCGACGGGTTGGTGAAGGCATTGCACGCCTTGGCATGCTTGATGATGCCGCCGATGAAGTACAGACACAGCTCGGACAGGTCGGCATAGCCATTGCCGGCGAAGAGCGGCTTGCCCGCTTTCCACAGCGACAGGTGGGTGTGCATGCCGGAGCCGTTATCGCCATAGACCGGCTTCGGCATGAAGGTCGCGGTCTTGCCGTAGCTGTGGGCAGTGTTGTGCACGCAGTATTTGTAGATCTGCATGTCGTCGGCCATGCGGGTCAGCGTGTTGAACTTGGTGCCAAGCTCATGCTGGGACTGCGCCACTTCGTGGTGGTGCTTTTCTATGACCAGACCCATCTCGCCCATGGCGGACAGCATCTCGGCGCGCAGGTCGCTGTCGCCATCGACCGGCGGAACCGGGAAATAGCCGCCCTTGACACCCGGACGGTGGCCCATATTCCCTTCCGGATAGTCTTTCATGCTGGAGCCGGGGCCTTCGACGCTGTCGAGCTGGAAGGTGCCGAAATTGCCGCCCGTGCCGAAGCGCACGCTGTCGAAAATGAAGAATTCGGCTTCCGCACCGATGGAGACCGTGTCGGCCACGCCGGAAGTGCGAACATACTGCTCGGCCAGCTTGGCGGTGGCGCGTGGATCACGAGCGTAGAACTGACCGGTGCTCGGCTCGATGATGTCGCAGAACAGGATCAGGGACGGCTTGGCGGCGAACGGGTCCATGACGGCCGTTTCCGGATCCGGCATCAGCACCATGTCGCTTTCATTGATGGCTTTCCAGCCGGCAATGGAAGAACCGTCGAACATGAAACCGTCGCGGAACGAATCTTCGTCCACGGTGGAGATATGCTGAGCGGTGTGCTGCCATTTGCCGCGGGGATCGGTGAAGCGCAGGTCGACATATTCGACCGCGTTTTCCCTGATCATGTCCATCACGCGAGAGACGCTGTCCGGCGTCGAGTCTTTTTCCGACATACTCGCCCTGTTCCTCTGTTAGATTAGGCTTCTGATTGACATGCCCCGGCCATAGGGCCGACCGCATGCTTGAGACAGCCATAACCGGGTTTTGCGGGTTTGACGCGGGCAAACACGTCACCAACCTCCGTAAAACGCCAGGCTATGGTGAAAAATTAACCGGCAGGCAAGGCGTGCGGGATCAGACTGCTGCCGCGCCACGCTCACCGGTTCTGATCCGGATGACATCTTCAACAGGCGTCACGAAAATCTTGCCATCGCCAATACGACCGGTGCGGGCGGCATTGACGATTGCTTCCACCGCGCGTTCAACCTGATCATCTTCGCAGACCACCTCGATTTTCACCTTCGGCAGGAAATCGACGACGTATTCAGCGCCGCGATACAGCTCGGTATGGCCTTTCTGCCGCCCGAATCCTTTCGCTTCCATTACCGTGATACCCTGCAGGCCGACTTCGTGAAGGGCTTCCTTCACTTCGTCCAGCTTGAAAGGTTTGATAACGGCTTCGATTTTTTTCATTCGCGTTTCCACACGGCTTCGTGCCGACCCATTTTCGGCCGGCCTTATTCTACCACATTGATCCGCCTTGCCGAAATCGGAAGGCATGCTTCGGGAAACAGATTTGCATGCATCATGCCAACCGGCAACTCGACACGATTTTGGCGGGATATATCGAGATGCTTTATTATTGTGCAGTCTATGACGCCTGATCATTGGGCGGTGGCTGCCTGTTTGCAAGGCATATGATGGTCTCTGACGATAATGACCTGTCTTTACCAGTCAGGTGCGGGTGATTGCCGACCATTCGCCTGCCGCGCATAGTCTGCGCACAGACAGGAGCCGTGCCGTGAAGCCATTGAATGCCTTGATGTCCTCCCTTGAAACCACCGTATTCACGGTTATGTCGGCATTGGCGGCCAGACATGATGCGGTGAATCTCGGGCAGGGCTTTCCGGATACGGAGGGACCGGATTTCATTGTGCGTGCCGCGTCAGAGGCTCTGCTGGACGGACGCAACCAGTATGCGCCCATGCCTGGAGTGCCTGAATTGAGGCAGGCGGTGGCGTCGTCGGAAGCCCGGCATTACGGCATCACGGTAGACCCCGATTCGGAGGTGCTGGTGACGGCAGGCGCCAGTGAGGCTCTGGCTGCCAGCCTGATGGCGCTGCTTGATCAGGGAGATGAAATCATCCTGTTCGAGCCGCTGTTCGATACTTACCTGCCGATCATTCGCATGATCGGCGCGGTTCCCCGTATCGTCAGGCTGGAGGCCCCCGACTGGTCACTGCCGGAGCAGGCCTTGCGGGAGGCATTCGGTCCTAAAACCAAGGCGATCCTGCTGAACACGCCGATGAATCCATGCGGCAAGGTATTCGGTCCCGATGAGTTGGCACTGACTGCGGAACTGGTTCAGGCTCATGATGCCTATGCGATCTGTGACGAGGTGTATGAGCATCTGGTGTATGCTCCATCGCGTCATATTCCTTTGCGCACCTTGCCTGGCATGTCTGATCGCTGCCTTCGCATCGGCAGTGCCGGCAAGACCTTCAGCCTGACCGGTTGGAGGGTCGGTTATGTGACCGGGCCGAAATCGCTGGTGTCGGTCGTGATGCGGGTGCACCAGAATCTGGTATTCGCGATTGCCCCCAATCTTCAACGTGCCGTGGCCGTGGGGCTGAATGCGCCTGACAGCTATTTTTCCGAACTGTCAGACAGTCTGCGACAGAAGCGGGACCGGCTGCATGATGGTCTGACCGAAATCGGATTTGACGTCATGCCCATACAGGGCAGCTATTTTCTGATCGCCGATTATCGTCGGCTGGGATTTGAGGCCGATGACATGGCGTTCTGCCGTTTGCTTGTAGAAAAGGCGGGGGTTGCGGCGATCCCTGTTGCAGCTTTCTATGACCGGGATGCACCTCAGGGATTTGTGCGTTTCGCTTTTTGCAAGCGGAATGAGGTGCTGGATGAGGGAGTTGCCCGAATGCGCGCCTTTTTCAGTCGGTGAAGGCAGGTGTTCGGGACATAAATCGATCCTCTTCTGCTCAGGGGGCGTTGACGCGGGCGACGTGATCGGTCAAATACGCCCCGCCCCATCCGGTTGCGGTTGTAAACCGGGGGGTCAGCACTGGGTCATGGCGGGTGTAGCTCAGATGGTAGAGCGCCAGGTTGTGGTCTTGGATGTCGCGGGTTCGAGTCCCGTCGCTCGCCCCAGTGCCCTTTCATGCTGCATCAGCAGCATAGTCCCGGCAATATCATCATTGATGGATGCGTGAGGCCTTACCGATGCGTATCGCTGTGCTGGGTACCGGAATCATGGGGCGGTGGATGGCCTGCCGTCTTGCCGATGCCGGGCATGAAGTCACAGTCTGGAATCGCAATCCTGTCCGAGCGGCTGAACTCGGTCTGCCGGTGGCCACATCAGCCCCTGATGCGGCACATGGGGCCGATGTCGCGTTGCTGATGGTGTCCGACGGTCCGGCCTGCGATGCGGTGCTGGAGACCGGGTTTGTCGATACTATGGCACAGAATGGCACCGTGCTGGTGATGAGTTCCATCGAGCCATGGCGTGCCCGTGCCCAAGCAAAGAAAGTATCGCCCCGGTTTTACGTCGATGCACCTGTTTCCGGCGGAGAGGGCGGTGCGCGGAATGGCACCCTCGCCATCATGGCGGGGGGAGAGGAGGCGGTGCTGAACCGTCTGGCTCCGGTTTTTGCCGCGCTGGGCCGCATGACCAGAATCGGTGATATCGGGGCCGGTCAGCTTGCGAAACTGGCCAACCAGTTGATCGTCGGTGTGACGATCGGGGCGGTGTCGGAGGCTTTCGTGCTGGCCGAAGCCGGTGGCGCTTCCCCTGCGCGGTTCAGGGATGCCGTGGCGGGCGGTTTTGCCGATAGCCGCATCCTGCGTGAACACGGGCAACGCATGCTGGATGAGAATTTTGTTCCGGGTGGAAAATCCGCGATCCAGCTCAAGGATCTGCGCATGATTCTGCAAGAGGCGAAAATGCTCGGGCTTTCACTGCCGATGACGGAAGCGGCGGCCGCTCTCTACCGTGCTCTCTGCGAAGCGGGGGACGGCGATCTGGATCATGCGGGACTCATCCGGCAGATACGGCGCGACAGTGCATTGCCGGGAACCGTTCAGTAGCGACGCCACGCGGCAGGTACATGCTGTTCCGCCTGTGCGTCCGGTTGGGATGCATCCAGATCATTCAGACATTGCCGCATGATCGGTGCGCAATACGCATCCGGTGCCCCACGGGCATCTTTCTCGCCGCTATAGTGAATTTGCGTGACCCGGTCATGATCCAGCCGAAAGGTCGCATGACAGTATCCACCGCCAGAGACGCTTAATCCACCCCCGATAATCGGGAGCGTGATATTGATGCCGCCATTGCCGGTAGAGTTGGCATAATATGTCAAAATCGTGGTGTCGCCTGCGGTGTTTTTTTGATCCGGTGCGCCGAGACAGGTTTGCAGATCAACCGCCGAAAGACCGACAAATCGCGTTCTCGCCCGTTGCGCGGTGTGAGAATCAGACAGGGAACACCCCCCTGACAATAATAAAAGACCCAGACAGAAAGCCGGATGAAGAACGCGCAGCAGCGATGATGACAGCATTGATAAGATCAAAATTTCTATCAGCCCGTTGGTAACAGACGGCTATGGTCGAAGCCGCCTGTTACCAGACGCATCAGTCCACGGAGCGTTGCGTATCGTTCCGCATCCGTTGCAGTGCCGCTCAGGATGAAGGAGGAGGCTGGTTGGACAGCGGCAGTTCCTGCTCCACCAGTGTCACCCAGTAGGACGCCCCCAGCGGCAGGATCGCATCGTTGAAATCATAGGCGGGGTGATGCAGACCGGGATCGGTCGTCGTCTTTCCACTGCCCAGCATGATGTAGCTGCCGGGTTTGACGTTCAACATGAAGGAGAAATCCTCTCCCCCCATGGAGGGAGCAGGCAGTTTCTCGGTTGTGGCAACGGCACTGGCGGCTTTCCAGGCGCGTTCCGTTGCATCAGCATCGTTGATGGTCGCCGGATAGAGCACGTCGAAGGTAAAGGAGACCTGCGCACCGAAGGCCGAGGCGATGCCGTTCACAATGCCCCGTGCCGCGGCTTCCATGGCTTCACCTAAGCCGGGCGTGAACCAGCGGGCGGTTCCTTTTAACTCCACACGTTCCGGGATGACGTTATAAGCGTTGCCGCCTGCGATCTGGGTGATCGACAGCACGGCCTTGTCGGTTGGATCGACGATCCGGGAGACGACGGATTGCAACCCCGTCACGATATGGGCGGCCACGACCACCGGGTCTATGCCACGCTGGGGCTGAGCACCATGCGCACCTTTGCCGGTGACGATGATGTCGATATTGGCGACCGCGGCCATGACCGGACCGGGGGCCATCTGGAATACCCCTTCCGGAGAACTCGGCCAGTTATGCAGGCCGTAGATACGCTCCATGGGGAAGCGGTCGAACAGCCCTTCTTCGACCATCATCCGACCGCCGCCGATCTGTTCTTCGGCGGGTTGGAAAATCAGATAGGCCGTGCCCGCGAAATTCCTTGTCGCGGCCAGATCGCGCGCAGCCCCCAGCAGCATGGCGGTATGGCCGTCATGACCGCAGGCATGCATCACACCGGGATTGGCAGACGCATAGGGTTTGCCGCTTTCTTCCTTGATGGGCAGAGCATCCATATCGGCGCGCAGGCCGATGGTTCCCCCCGCCGCACGGCCATGGATCACGGCAACCACGCCGGTTTCGGCGATCCCGGTGATGATTTCGTCCACGCCGAATTCCCGCAATTTTTGCTGCACGAAGGCGCTGGTTGCGGTTTCCTCCAGCGACAGCTCCGGATGACGGTGCAGATGATGCCGCCACTGCGTCATTTCATCCTGAAAAGCGGCGATACGGTCTTTGATCGGCATGGGGGTCTCTCCGTGGCCGGGCGGTGGATCAGGCTTGAGCCGGGTTGAAGCTGCGCGTCAACCCATCTTTCAGGCTGATCGGCTCGATCCCCAGAATGTGGCGCATCGGTGTGATATCGAAAGAGCGATTTTCTGTCAGACGCTGAATTTCTCCTTCCAGCTTGCTCATGAAAGGGCGGCGGGCGAGGGCGGGAATGCGCTGCCCCAGCGCAAGGCCATGCAGCATCAGCGAAGCAGGCAGCGGCAGGATCAGGGGCGCACGCACTTTGGATATCCGGGCGATAAGGCGGATACACTCCGCGTAGGAGACCGGCTCCGGCCCCGCAATAACGAGTGTGGAGGCATTGTTCCATGGGTGCGACAGGGCGGCGATCAGGCAGCGTGTGACGTCATCCTGATAAATCGGCTGTATCAGGGCGCGCCCGCCATCCGGTATCGGCAGAACGTGTGTTTTGTGGATCAGCCTTGCAAGGCGACGCAGCGTCTGTTCCTCTGGATCGCCATAGATCATGGTGGGATGCAGCATGACGCCGTGTCGCCCTGATTCCAGAAAAGCCTGTTCCCCTGCGCGAACCCCCGCGCAATGCGGGTCCGTGAAAGCAGAGAATTTCCTTGTGCTGCCCATCAGGATCAGGCTGGCCTGTTCAGGGGCCGCTTCGATGATGGTGGCGCTATGGCTGGCATGGCTGGTAGCGACGATCGCGCTGACACCATCCAATGCATGACGAAGCTGATCCGGCCGGGTGACATCGGCCCCTCTGACCTGCACGTCATTTTCTGCATGGGCGGGTTGCGTGATACCGCAGGAAAGCCATTTGTCAGGGTTTCTGACCACGGGGCGGAATGGCATACCGGCGTCTGACAGAGCGCGGCAAAGCGCCAGACCGGTGCGACCGGTGGCGCCGATCACCGCCACCAGACCGGGGTTCAGGGTGTGTGGTATCATGATACCACACAAAGAAATGCTTGACGTTCGGGGGATTGCAGGCCATAAGCCGCCACCCGAACGCATGCGGTTTTGTCCGCCACTGCCATTCTCGAGGACATCCTAGATGAAGACCACCCTCTCGCTGAAACCCGCGGAGGTGAACAAAGACTGGGTATTGATCGACGCGGAAGGGCTGGTGCTCGGCCGTCTTGCCGTCATCATCGCCAACCGTCTGCGTGGCAAGCACAAGCCGCAGTTCACCCCCCATGTCGATTGCGGCGACAACGTTGTCGTGATCAACGCCGACAAGATCCGCGTGACCGGCAATAAAGCCGATCAGTCGGTCTTTTACTACCACACCGGTTATGCCGGTGGCATCAAGGGCCGCAGCATCCGCCAGCGTCTTGAAGGCAAGCATCCCGAATCCGTGGTCGAAAAGGCCGTGGAGCGCATGATTACGCGTGGTCCGCTGCAGCGTCAGCAGATGAAGCATCTGTACGTTTATGCCGGTGCATCCCACCCGCATGACGGCCAGCAGCCGAAGTCGCTGGATGTCGGCGCGCTCAACAGCAAGAACCGGAGGGTCTGACCTCTATGTCCGATACACAGACCCGTACCCTGGCCGATCTGAAGGATCTCGCGGTCGCACAGGGTTCAACCGTTTCCGGTGAAGTCCCCGCTGCTTCCCGTGAGCCGAAGCGTGATGCACAGGGCCGTTCCTATGGCACTGGCCGCCGCAAGGATGCCGTCGCCCGCGTCTGGGTGAAGCCCGGCAAGGGCGACATTCAGGTCAATGGCAAGAAGGTCGGCACTTATTTTGCGCGCCCCGTGCTGCGCATGCTGATCACCCAGCCTTTCCTGGTCACTGATCGCTATAACCAGTTCGACGTGTACTGCACGGTGACTGGTGGCGGTCTGTCCGGTCAGGCCGGTGCCGTCCGCCATGGTATCAGCCGCGCTCTGGTTAACTATGAGCCGGAACTGCGCAGTGTTCTCAAGGTTGCCGGCTTCCTGACCCGCGATCCGCGCGTCGTTGAACGCAAGAAATACGGTAAGGCCAAGGCCCGTCGTAGCTTCCAGTTCAGCAAGCGCTGAGTTCCACTGGTTGGTGGGAAAAAGGCCGGGCAGCAATGTCCGGCCTTTTCTTTATCTCGCCTCTTTTCTTTGCGGGGCGGGTGCCTATCCTGCAGCGGCGGATGGAAGGGCATGATCGAGATGACACACAGCATTTTTATCGACGGCGAAAGTGGCACCACCGGCCTCGGCATCCGCGAAAGGCTGGGCGATCTGCCCGGTGTCTCCTTGCGCAGTCTGCCCGCAGAGCATCGTAAGGATCCGAAGGCCAAGCGTGCTATTCTGGCTGAAGTCGATCTTGCCATCCTGTGCCTGCCTGATGAAGCGGCGAAGGAAACGGTTGCGCTGGCGGATTCTCTTGGAGGAAACGCCCCCAAATTGCTGGATGCCAGCACGGCTCATCGTGTGGCGGAGGGCTGGATATACGGTTTTGCCGAATTACAGGCCGATCAGGAGGCGCAGATTCGCAGCGCCGGAAAAGTCGCCAATGTCGGCTGTTACGCCGTCGGCAGCATTTCTCTGCTGCGTCCGCTGATTGATGCTGGGCTGATTGCGCCGGATCAGCCGCTCAGCATCAATGCGATCAGCGGTTATAGCGGCGGCGGCAAAAACATGATTGAGGCGCATGAGAAGGAAGGCGGTCCCGCTTTCGAGCTGTATGCGCTGGGGCTGGAGCATAAGCATTTGCCGGAGATCATGGCCTATGCAGGGCTGACACGGCGGCCGATTTTCGTGCCTTCGGTCGGGCATTTTCCGCAGGGCATGCTGGTTTCCGTGCCGCTCCATCTCGATGATCTGCCGGGACGGCCCTCAGCGAGCGATCTTGAAGCCGCCTTGCGTACCCATTACAGCGCGGCGAGGCAGGTTCGGGTGCTGGACGTCGTATCGACCTTGCGCGCAGAAGATGCCTCCGGCTCGGATCATCTGGAACTGCGCGTTTTCGGCAATGAAAACAGGCGTCAGGCCGTGCTGGTGGCGAAGTTGGATAATCTGGGCAAAGGTGCCTCCGGTTCGGCGATCCAGAATGCACGCCTGATGCTGGGGCTGGAGTAGGTATCGCGTGATTATCGCGTTTGAAGGCAAAACACCGATCATTCATCCCTCGGCCTGGATTGCGCCGGGGGCTGTGATCATTGGCGATGTTGAGATCGGGCCGGACAGCTCGGTCTGGTATGGCTGTGTCCTGCGCGGCGACACGAACCGGATCAGAATCGGTGCGCGCAGCAATATTCAGGATGGCACCATCGTTCATGTGAACCATGTCTGCTATCCGACTTTGATTGGCGATGATGTCACCATCGGCCATGCCGCTATTGTGCATGCCTGTGAACTGCATGATGGCAGCTTTGTCGGCATGGGAGCCACGGTGATGGATGGAGCCGTACTGGGCCGCGGCAGCGTGCTGGGCGCACGGGCTATGCTGACGCCGGGCAAGATAACAGGCGAGGAAGAGTTGTGGATCGGCTCTCCCGCGAAACTCCAGCGCTGCCTCAGCGAGCAGGACAAGGCCATGTTCGCCGATACCGTACCCCATTACCTTGATCTGTCGAGACGTCACGCCAGAACTGCGAAACGCCTCGACGAGGGCTAAGGGTCAGTTGTTCTGTCAGCTGCCGTAAAGTGTATGAGGGTCGATCAGTGGTTCTGTCAGGGTGGTGACGGTGCCATCCTTGCCCATAGCCCGATAGAAACAGCTCCGGCGTCCAGTATGGCAGGCAACCCCGGGCTGATCGACCAGCACCAGCAGGGCATCCCCGTCACAATCGACCCGTAACTCGATCAGCGTCTGTACTTGTCCGGAGGTCTCGCCCTTGCGCCACAGCCCGTTCCGGCTGCGGCTGAAATAGCAGACCCGACCCGTCGCCAACGTTTCCTCTATAGCTTCCCGGTTCATCCAGGCCAGCATCAGCACCTCGCCAGTGTCATGCTGCTGGGCGATAGCAGTGACGAGGCCCTGATCGTTGAAGCGAATAATGTCGAACACGTCGCTCATCGCTGCATGGCATCCAGAGCCCGTGTCAGGTCGGCGATCAGATCCTGCGGATCTTCCAGACCGATATGGATGCGTACGGTTGGTCCTTCGAGCGGAATGTCATGGCTGCGATGGATGGTGCCGTAGGTCGGCATGATCAGGCTTTCATAGCCGCCCCAGGAGGCACCCAGACCAAAAATCGAGAGAGAATCGATGAAACGGTCGCTCTGCTCTGTCGTGAAGGAACTCTTGAACTCCACACCGAACAGGCTGGGTGCACCCGTGAAATCCCGTTTCCACATCTCATAACCGGGATCGCCCGGCAGGGCTGGGTAGAGTACGCGCTGAATCTCGGGCCGTTCGCTCAGGAAGGTAGCGATATGCAATGCGCTCTGCATCTGGTGGTTCATCCGCACCGCCATGGTGCGCAGACCGCGCAGGGCCAGCCAGCAATCATCGGGGCTGGCATATTGCCCCAGCATCCCGGCCGTGCTGCGCACCCGGCGCCAATGTGCTTCGTCATTGACAGTGATAGAGCCGAGCAAAAGATCACTATGGCCACCGACATATTTCGTCAGCGCCTGAATCGAGAGATCGATTCCATGCTGGAATGGCTGAAAGTGACGAATGCCCCAGGTATTATCGAGCATTGTCACCGCCCCGTGCTGATGCGCCAGAGCGCAAAGCGCTGCAACATCCTGCACCTCGAAGGTGTGGCTGCCGGGGCTTTCCAGAAACAGCACTCTGGTTTCCGGCCTGAACAGAGGGGCGAGTTCATGTGCAGTCGCCGTAGCGGTATAGAAAGTTGTTTCTATACCGAATTGTTTGAGCAGACCTTCGCAAAAATCGCGTGTCGGGCCATAAACCATATCCGGAACCAGCAGGTGATCGCCTGCGCTCAGATAACCGAGTAAAGGCACTGTACAGGCTGCCAGACCGGAGGATACGATCTGGCAATGCGTGCCGCCTTCGATTTCGGCGATGGCATTTTCCAGCGCGAAATGAGTTTCCGATCCGTTCAGCCCGTAGGTCAGGGACTGTTCCAGCCAGCGCTTTCCCTCACGACGTCGCGTCGCTGTATCGGGTTGCAGGACCGTCGATCCGCGGATGAGGGGTGGGTTCACGACACCGGTGTATTTTGCCACCGGTCGGCCAGCCCGCACCAGTCTGGTATCGGGATGTTCATTGGGCGCATCAGATGGGGTGCGCGGTCCCGGACGATTATATTGCATCACGCTGCTTCTGAGTATCGGGGCGGCTGCCCCATTCCGACCATGAGCCATCATAAATGGCTGCTGCCTCCAGGCCCGCCACCGCCATAGCAAAGCTGAGCAGGGAGGCTGAAACGCCGCTTCCGCAGCTTGTAATCACTGGTTTGCTGCCATCAATACCGGCGGCAGCAAAACGCTGACGCAAAGTCTCGGGCGGCAACAGAGTACCATTGGCTGCCAGAACCTGATTGAAAGGCAGATTGAGACTGCCGGGAATCCGGCCGGATTCCACGCCCGGGCGCGGTTCCGCAGCAGCGCCGGCAAAGCGCTCCGCGCTGCGGGCATCCAAGACCAGCTCGGCCCCGGATATCAGATTATCCTTGATATCGCCGATGCCTCGTACGTATTTCGGGCGCCAGTCGGTCAACAAGGCAGATGCAGCGGGTAGGGGAGCAATCTCGCCACTTTCGGTCGGGCCACCGGCCCGAACCCAGGCATCAAGCCCGCCATCCAGTACGGCAGCCTCCAGACCAAACAGCCGGAACAGCCACCAGCCGCGGGCAGCCCACATCATGCTGTTCTGATCATAGAAAACGACCCTGCTGTTGTTGGACACGCCAAGTGCGCCAAGCTGGGCCGCGAACTGGCCGGGTGGGGGAACCATATGCGGCAGATTGGTCTGTTGATCGGCAATGGCGTCGATATCGAAATAAATAGCCGTGGGAATATGGCTGCGCCTGTAGTCATCATGACCGTTGCGGCCCTGATTGGGTAAAAATTTTGTTGCGTCGAAAATGATCAGATCAGCCGCGCCCATCGACTCTCGTAGCCACTCAGCGTCGACCAAAACAGGCAGTGTTGCCATTACTCGTCCCTTCCGAGCCACTCGCGTATAATCCGGTCACGTTGTGCTGCCAGCCAGAGCAGGGCAACCGTCGTTACGACATTGCTGAACTGACCGGGGATGGCGGCCTCAATCGCCTGACGAGCATGAACGATTCGGATACGGATGTCCTCGTTTTCAGCTCTCAGACTTCCTGTCCTGGTATGGATCAGCCTTTTCAGGGTGACACCGGGCTCCTCCAGACATTCACAACGGGCGATTTCCGCCGGAATGGCTCATACCGGCAGGAATTTCGGTCATGACCGGGTCAAGACTGGCGGACAGTGCCGCAATCCGTATCTATTCGATCAGAATGAGGGTATCGCCTGTGGGGATTATGGTCGAACTGCGGATGCCTTGCCACGTCGCCAGATTTCCCAATTCTGCAGGCTGAACCGTGCGCCATCGAAGCGCCGGTTGAGGAATGAGATCGGCTCCACAGCATGGCGCCCTTTCCAGACGATACTGTGGAATTTAATTCTTGTATCCGCGTGGGAGGGTAGGCTGAGAAAATTGTCTGGCATGCCTTTGCTGACGAGAAAATCGCTTGGATGGGAATGGCGATTTTCTCGTCATAGCGGATGGACAAATTCCACGTACAGTTCATGCAGGATGACGTTTGGCCAGGACTACCCCAGCATACTCCGAAGAATTTTAGCTCCCTCATGACCTTTGATTGAATTTTTCCAGCACATTTCGGCCATTTTTTGATGGGACACCACAATTTCCTCAGCAGAAGAAATGATCGCTACCCCTTCTTGAAGGTCGGGTGCGGTATCCGTGTGAAACGGATTGAGGACAAGCTGTATTGTTGAATGAGACCGTGCGATCACCATACGGCTGTTGATTTCCCCAGGTGACAGTAGTCCGAACTGCAATCCCATTGGCTCCGTTTCCAGAAGGTTGGCCATGTGCTCAACTTCCCGTCTTGCCACGACAAGGGCGGATGCTTTCAGTTCTTCCGATAAATCGGGTCCGCCAATACCCTGTTGCAGCATAATAGAAATGGCAGAAGGGGATAACATTGCAATGAGGTTGGGTCTTCGGGCGGCATAGGCTGCACGCCTTTCTTTCAGCGTCTTTACAAGCTGCTCCACGTAAAGCCGGTCTGCTTTCGATCGTCCGGCATGGCGGGATATGATGGATTCGGCCAGAAACGCTTCTGTTTCATCCAGCATCGTCAGATGGCACAGCGCATCTCCGACAAACTGCAATTGGGCAGCATTTTCCTCAATCTGGCGGGCACGTTCGAAATATCCGACAGGCCGGCTTTGATACTCAATGCTGACACCCAGCAGGGAAAGAGGAGAAACCTGCAGGAGTTCAGCCAGCCTCTGCACGGTATCCAGTTTGATGACTTCACCTTTTTCATATCGGTACAGCGCGGCTCTTGAGACACCCAGCCGTGCTGCTATCTCCTCTGCGCGTAATCCAGACTCCAGGCGATAGGCACGCAGGCGCTGACCAATTTCCGAGAAACGCATAATCAATGTCGGGTGTCCTGCTACGCTTTGAAAGAATAATGCTATAAAGAGCTAATAGGGGCTACAGAAAGATTTTAAAAGTATATCAAGTTTTAAAACTATACTAAAATACGATATAAAAAAATGAGATTTAAAAACCAAAATTGTAACAAAAATAAGATAAAATACTTATTTGTTTAAGTGTCTCTGGAAAGAATACATTTCTTAAAAACGTGTCCATGAAGCTTAAATTTTATAATTATCCCGCCACATCAGGCCATCTACTGTCGATGTTAACGGATTATATTCGCAGCTAATCCAGCCATGGTAGTTTTCATTTCTGATGATTGAGAATATCTCTGTCCATGAGATATTTCCGGTTCCAGGTTCATGACGGCCGGGAGTATCAGCGATCTGGATATGCCGTGTTTGGGGAAGCCATTTTCTCAGTGATTGTTCCCACATAGTGTCCGTTAAAAATAAATGATACAGATCAAGCTGAAGGCCAATATTAGGCATTCCTGTTAAGGAAATTATTCTTGAAGCTTGGTCTGCCGTTTTTAGATAGTAATTATTAATTGTCTGGATGCTGATGGGCTCGATCGTTATTGTTATGTTTGACTCTGCCGCAAGGCGGGCAGCCCATATCAGGTTTGAGACATAGCACTGTTCCATGGCGACATTGTCGTGGCTGGTTTCAGACAAGCCCGCCATGCAATGAATAAACGAACAGTTCAGTGTTCTGGCATAGCGTAGAGCCAGCAAAAAACCTGCTCTGAACTCCTCTTGCCGGTGAGGAAGAGCTGCAAGACCCCTTTCGCCCTTCTCCCAGTTTCCTGCCGGAGCGTTGATAAGCACCATCTTCAGTCCGGTTTTTTTCAATATCGAGCCGATATGATCCGCTGGTACAGAGTAAGGAAAAAGACATTCCACACCTGAAAAACTGGCTGAAGCAGCTTGCTGAAAGCGTTCCAGAAAATCAAATTCAGTAAACAGAAAAGAAAGATTGGCGCAGAGAGACAACATGTCAGAAAAACCGTACCAGGATTTTGATATGGATCAACAACGAATTTTTGTTGGGATTAAAATTAAAACATCAACTCGGATGATGCGTTAAGTAATGAAGCGTTTGTAATGAACCGATGAATTGTGAAAATTTGTTTCACATGCTAGTTTCAAATTTATCCGGTTGATTTATTTTTGTGACAACAAGTATAATTAATACTTCTTTATTCTCCGTAAGGAATACCATCCCGCCGTGGATCGGCTGCTCCTGTCAGATGCCCGTCTGCTTTTTTGATAATCATGGAGAGACCTGAATTGAGCCTTATGATCGCAGGATGATGACCATACTGGAGCAGGCGATCAGCCAGTAAGGTGGCTTCAGTCCCTGCTTCCAGATCGGATTTCAGACCCGTTGTGCCGATATGGGGAGCCGAGATGGCCTGGGCAGGAGACAGGTTCCATCGCATGGACAGCAGCATGGCCTGACTGACATAGCTGATAATGTGGCCACCTCCGGGCGATCCGGTAACCATGTCGAGCTTTCCATTCTGATCCAGCACAATGATTGGCGCCATGCTGCTGCGTGGTCTTTTGCCCGCCTGAACCCGGTTGGCAACAGGCTTACCTGCCTCTTCAGGCACAAATGCGAAATCGGTCAGTTCATCGTTCAGAATAAATCCGTCAACCAAAAGCTTGGAGCCAAATACGTCTTGCACCGTGGTCGTCATGGACACGGCATTACCTTGCGCATCGACGATGCTGATATGACTGGTACCGTGCTCCGGTTTTGGTGGCTGTGTACCCTGGGCGGGGGGTAGGTCGGGCATGGACCATGATGGATTGCCCGCCTCTACCGTGGAGGGCGCATGGCGGGGATGGATCATTCTGGCTCTTTGCCGGAGATAGGCCGGGTCGAGAAGACCGCGGAGTGGTATCTTTACAAAATCGGGATCAGCCAGAAACAGGTTGCGATCTGCAAAGGCCAGGTGTTCGGCCTGAATGATCAGATCGGCCGCTTCGGCGCTGTCGGGGCGCAGATGCCGCAGATCGAAGCCCTCCAGCATCGAGAGTATCTGCAAGACGGCGACACCTCCGGAGGAAGGCGGTCCCATGCTGCACACTGTCCGCATTTTGACAGGCATGCACAGGGCCGGGCGCTGACGGGGTTGATAGGAGGCCAGATCATCCATCGTCATGGTCCCGGAGGCCGGGCTTTGCCGGATCGCTGTCACAATGTCGGTGGCGATCCGACCGGTCAGCAAGGCATCTGCCCCTTTCTCGGCAACGCTCCGCATCGTTTCTGCCAGAGCGGGATTTTTTAATATGTAACCCGGCTCAGGAACTGAGCCATTGGGCAGGAAATAAGTCCTTGCGGCTTCCTGTACCATCAAGCTGTTCTGTTCTTCCCGGATTTCCCGGCTCATCAGTGCAGAAACCGGAAAACCGTTTTCCGCCTGGGTAATGGTGCTGGTAAACAAATCTTTCCAGAGCAGCTGCCCATGCAGCTTGTGCACAGCTTCGAGCATTCTCAGCGCGCCAGGTACCCCGACGGCGCGTCCTCCGATTCCGGCGCTGTCCAGCGGGAGCGGTTTGCCGGTCGCATCCTGGAAAATGGTGGGGGGGATGGCGGCAGGGGCGGTTTCCCGTCCATCCCAGCTGGTAACCTGCCGGGTGGCTGCATCGTAGTACAGCAGGAAGGCGCCTCCACCCAGACCGGAAGACTGAGGCTCCACCAGTGACAACATCGCCTGTGCGGTAACCGCGGCATCAATGGCATTGCCACCTGCTTTCAGCACATCCAATGCTGCCCGGCTGGCGAACGGGTTGGCCGTTACCACCATCATATGGGCGGCGGTTACATCCCGGGCCAGCGGAGGAAACGAATGAGGGGCGGAGGGCCGATGTGCGGGTGTCTCGGCGGCGAGGGAAAAAGGCATTATGAAAGCCACGCAGAACGCGAGCCGTGCCAGGCTTTGTTTTGTGAAAAACAGCCTGTCCCATACCTGCCGCAGTTTCCGTGTGACTGTCATGATTGAGCACTGCCAATGAACAAAAAGAAAGATGACTGTGGTGGTCTGTCATTACCTTCTGACAGCGTGTTTTGCAGCTTACATGCAAACGACAGTATCTGGCAGCATGATAAAAAGGTCCTCCGTGGCGGTAAGGCGAGCCGTGACGGCCTGGAGGCAGAGCGTATCGCTGCACAGGCACTGGAAGCAGATGGCTGGCAGATTTTAGGTCGGCGACTGCGTACATCCGCAGGCGAGATCGATATTCTTGCCGAGATGGACGGATTGCTGGCGATTGTCGAGGTCAAATACCGGCCAACCCTAAGCGAGGCAGCCCATGCGCTGGGCCCACGCCAGCGCAAACGTCTGATTGCTGCCGCCTCGTATGTGCTGGCACAACACCCGGAATATGGTACGGAAGGCGTGAGATTCGACGTTATTGTGGTTGATATGGCCGGGCAGGTGCGCAGGATTACGGATGCGTTCAGGCTGGATGAGGAGGGGTGGCCTTAGCCACGCCATTGCCGGACGCGAAAATTGAGAGCTTCGGCCAGATGCAGGCGGGAAATGTCTGCTTCCTGTGCCAGATCGGCGATTGTGCGGGCGACGCGGATCATGCGCGTCAAACCACGCGCCGATAATTTCAGGCGTAGGCTGGCCTGTTCTGCAAAAGCGGCTACCTCGGGGGACAGGGAAGGGTCTGCACCATTCTGCCGCTTGCCGGATTGGAGGCGTGCGGCTCGAAACTGTCGTGCTGCCTCGATCCGTACCGCCACGGAGGCACTGTTTTCACCAGGCGGAGCGCGCATCAACTCTGTCGGAGTGGCAGGTTGGACGGTGACGACGATATCCATACGATCCAGCAGCGGGCCGCTGATCCGGGCCTGATAGCCATCGCCGCAGGCGGGTGCGCGCACGCATTCACGATCCGGAGTGCCGAGATAGCCGCAGCGGCAGGGATTCATGGCGGCAATGAGCTGAAACCGTGCGGGATAGGTAATATGTGCCGCAGCCCGCGCCACTGTTGCCTGTCCGGTTTCCATGGGCGTTCGAAGGGCTTCCAGCACCTGACGGGAAAATTCCGGGAATTCGTCCATGAAAAGGACGCCATGATGGGCGAGGGAGATTTCGCCCGGTTTGGCACGCGGTCCACCCCCGGCAATGGCCGCCTGGCTGGCACCATGATGCGGTTCACGGAAAGGGGGACGGGTGATCAGCCTGCCATCCCGCAGCATGCCTGCGATACTGTGAATCGTGCTGACATCCAGAATCTGCGATGGCGTCAGGGGCGGCAGCAAGCCGGGCAGACGGGCGGCGAGCATTGATTTGCCTGCGCCAGGCGGGCCGATCAGCAGAAGGTTATGCTGTCCGGCGGCGGCGATTTCGAGTGCCCGCCTGGCTGTCTCCATCCCTTTGACATCGGCGAGGTCTGGGAGTGCCGATCCCTCCGCCTGACCAGCCGGTTCTGGTCGGGGCAACGTCTGTGTGCCGCGAAAATGATTGATGATGGCCAGCAGGTTGGGTGCGGCAATGATGCGTTCCGCCCCGGACCATGCGGCTTCTCCGCCCTGCCGTTCCGGGCATATCAGGCCGAGACCGCCTGCATGCGCACCGATGGCTGCTGGCAGCACCCCGTTCACCGGCTGCAAGGCTCCATCCAGTGAAAGCTCGCCAAGGCTGGTATATCCGGCACTATCGGAGGCTGGCAGGATATCCATTGCTGCCAGCACACCCAGTGCAATGGGCAGATCGAAATGACTGCCTTCCTTGAGCAGATCGGCAGGCGCGAGATTAACCAGAATACGCCGTGGCGGCAGAGCCAGCCCCATGGAGGCAAGGGCTGCGCGTACCCGCTCCCGTGCTTCTCCCACCGCTTTGTCGGGCAGACCCACCACTTGAAAAGCGGGAAGGCCGGGTGAGATCTGGACCTGAATTTCCACAGGGATGGCAGTGATCCCGGCAAAGGCAAAGGAGTGGGTGCGGACGACCTTGCTACCTTCACGATGGGGAGTCTGTGCCATTGAGAGAACCGATTTCCAACCAAAACAGGCCTGACATACTTTCTTCGATCAGGCGATTTATTCTTCTTACAGAACAATTATGGCAGGAGAAAGATAAAGGATATCCCCTATCAGGCTATAAAGCGGTGCGGCTGACGACTCATTTTTATGATAATTTGGCAAATCCTGTTGCTTCCTGTCATTGGTAACATCGCCAAAATCGGATGAAGCGTTAAAATACGGCCCGATGAGAATGCTACCCGCCTGGTAAGGATCTTTCCTCTCTTGATGACCATTCTGGTTGAATTTCTGATTGTCCTGTTGCTGATCCTGCTGAACGGGTTATTTGCAATGGCGGAGCTGGCGCTGGTTTCCGCCCGTCGCGCCCGGCTGTCGGTTATGGAACAGAAAGGAATTCCCACCGCGACACTGGCACGGGAACTGGCGGAAGATCCCCACCGTTTTCTGCCGACCGTGCAGGTAGGGATTACGCTGGTGGCGATTCTGTCCGGCACGTTTGGCGGGGCGCGGATCGCTGATCATCTGGCCAGATATCTGGACATGATCCCCGTTCTGGCCCGTTTTTCCAATGATATTGCCCTGCTGATCGTGGTGGTTGTCATCACCTATTTGACCATGGTGCTGGGGGAGCTGGTACCGAAGCAGCTTGCCCTGCTGGGGCCGGAGCAGGTTGCAGTCAGGGTGGCCAGGCCGGTGGCGTGGCTGGCGAAGGTGACGGGGCCTGCGGTGTGGCTGCTGGGTTATTCATCCTCTGTCGTCCTGAGCCTGTTCGGTCTGACCCGTTCTTCCCAGCCGCAGGTGACGGAAGAGGAGCTGAAAGCCCTTCTGGCGGAAGGCACGCAGGCAGGTGTACTGGAAACCGAAGAGCGTGCCATGATCGAGCGTGTGCTGCGCCTCGCTGACAAACCCATCCGCGCCCTGATGACGCCGCGAAACGAAATTGCCTGGATCGACCGGAGCGATACGGAGGCAGATATCATCGCCGCAGTGAAAGAAGCACCTCATTCCCGCCTGGTGGTCTGTGAGGGTTCGATCGACAATGTGGTGGGCGTGGTGCAGGCCAAGCATATTCTCGATCGCCTTCTGGAGGGGCAGCCTTTGTCCATCGGTGCCTCCCTGCGTCAGCCGATGGTGGTGCCTGATACCGTGACAGCGCTGGGCGCGCTGGAAAGGCTGAAGAGCGATACTCTGGGTCTGGCGCTGGTCATGGATGAGTATGGCAGTTTCGAGGGGGTGGTCACTGCCGCGGATGTGCTGAAAGCCATTGTCGGTGAGGCCGGAGACAGCACCGGAACATCCTCCCAGACTCCTGATGCGCTGCCAGGTACGATGGTTCTGGACGGGATGATGGCGGCGGATGAGCTGAAATCCCGTCTCTCCCTGCCGGAACTGCCTGCCGAGGGCAGCTATCACACGGCAGCCGGGCTGGTGCTGGCGATCTTGCGACGGGTGCCCAAAACCGGGGACCGGATCGCCTTTGCCGGCTGGACGTTCGAGGTGCTGGAGATGGATGGTCGCCGGGTCGCCCGGCTACGAGCCAGCCGCGATACGCTTGCTGAGGGATGACGCTATCGGCCCTGTTGAGGCATCCCCGCTGTTTCATCAATCTGAAGGGCATGCGGCAAAGCCAGCCGGGCTGCGCAGCACCTTACATAAGCCTCCGAGTGCGTGCTTTCAGGAAGCACATCCAGCAGCTTCACGGTGTCAACAGGCTGAAGCGGTCTCCAACGCTGCTATCGTGACATCCAGAAGCCGATCGATCACATGCGGTTCCTGTGCGCCTGCAATGGCATGATGATGGTCGAACACAAAACAGGGTACGCCAGTGATGCCGAGCCGATGAGCCTGTGCCGTGGCAAGCTGAATTTCGCTGCGCCCTTCCGGGCCGCGCAGATAGGACAGGGCGTCGGTCCGGCTGAATCCGGCCTCGGCAGCGATATGCGCCAGTTCATCCAGATCCCCGATATCCCGCCCCTCGGTGAAGCAGGCGGCAAACAGGCGTTCTACCATGCCTCCGGCGGCATCGGCAGGACGGGCGGAAAATGATGTGTTGAAATTACTCAGGCCCGCGCTGCTATGGGAGAGGTGATAAGCCGTGGCTTGCTCCGCGACCCATCGCACCAGCCGATGGGCATCAAAACTGGATGGCAGGGTGTTGATCAGGTCGAAGCGAAAACTGATCCCTTCCCGACGCCCTAACGCGGTGATGGAGCGGTGCAGCCGTTGCGTGCGGTCTTCTGTGCCTGGTCTACGGATGATATGGTCGGCGCGTCCCGCGCTGCTGTGCTTCATGTCCGGATTGAGCAGGAAAGGCCTCCACTCGATCACGGGGCTGATATCCGCTCGTCTGGCAAGGCATTCACGAAGTCGCCTGACACCCAGATAGCTCCAGGGGCATATCAGATCGAACACGACGGCGATCGCCAGAAGTGCGCGGGGAGGGGCGAGCATGTTCACAGGAGTGAGTGTAACGCATTCCTCAGTCTGCTCAAAAGATATAATGCTCTCAGCAGATTGTTTTATATAAGATTTTTTAATAATCCGATGCTTGTTGTGCTGGCGTCAAAGCAGTCCGATACAGGACATTCTTCTAGCAGGGTTGATCACATCATGACCGAATTTCCGCCTCGTCTGATTGGCGATATCGGGGGCACGAATGTCCGTTTCGCCCTGGCGATGGGGGAAGGCGTTATTGTGCATGAACACAAGCTGCCTGTCGCGGAATTCGACAGTCTGGAACTGGCGGCCAGAACCTATTTGCAGGCACGTGGTTCGCTCAGCCAGGAGGTGGAGGAAGCGGTGTTTGCCGTTGCGACACCGGTGAAGGGCGATGAAATCGCTTTTACCAACAATCCCTGGCGTTTCTCGATTCGTTCGACTGAAGCGGCACTGGGGCTGAAGAGGCTGGAAATCATCAATGATTTCGTAGCCCAGGCGGCCTCCATCCGGGTAACGCCTGATGAGGAAATGACGATCATCAAATCAGGTGAGGTCATGGAGCATCATCCCGCAGTAGTGATTGGGCCGGGGACCGGTCTCGGTATGGCCTTCATCCTGCGTCGCAAGGATGGAGAAGAGATCTTGGCCAGCGAAGGCGGCCACTGCACGTTCAGCCCGCGTGATGAAACCCAGACCTTCATTCGCGATCAACTGGCGCGCGAATACGGCCATGTCTCGTCGGAGCGGCTGCTGTCCGGTCCGGGTTTGCTGGCTATGGCCAGAGCACTGGCGCAGCGTGCGGGCATTTCTCTGGCGCTTGGAAAACCGGCCGATGTCACAAGGCTGGCCGAGCAGGCGGCCTGTCCTGTCTGCCGGGAAGCAATCAAGGTTTTTTCTGCCGTGCTCGGCTCGGTGGCAGCGGATGCGGTGCTGAATTTAGTGGCTATTGGCGGGGTGTATCTGATTGGAAATGTCAGCAAAAGTCTGCGCGCCATGATGGATTTCGATGCGCTGATTGAGGCGTTTCTGGAAAAAGGGCGGTTTCGTGCCCTGCTGGATGATGTACCGATCATGCAGGTAATGCGCTCCAACACAGGTCTTCTGGGGGCGTCGGCCTGGCGCGGGCGCTGAAATCACAGACTCGTTTCAGATGGAGTCGAGGCGCTGGGTAATTTTATTGCGTGTTATTGGGTCAGGACGAATGTCCCATGCGGAAACTCAATAATAAATGAAACGCAATGCATGCATGAATTTTTGATATTGAATGCCTCTCCTAAATAGTCTCATGCTCCCCTTGTCGCTTCGTCCCGACCAGTGACGGAACAGGGGAAGGAATATTCCTTCCCCTACTGCCACCGGACAAATGGATGAGGTTCCAGCAAGGGAGTGCCATTCGATGGCCATGCAACTTTCTTCTTACGCTTCCGGTTTTATGCACAGCCCCGTGCGCAGCAGTGTGACAGCGTCTTCTCCGGAACAGAAAGACGCGCTGAAGCAAGCTTTGCTGTTTGTTTTTGCAATTCAGACACCGATATGGGCAGCTCTCTATTTGCTGTTCAGCGCTGGGCTGTAAGAGAAGAGAGAGGAAGACTTATCTTTTCCCCCTTCGACCGGAGCTTTTAGTTGCCTGGCGATCTTTCCTGCCTGTGGGCAGAGTTATCGAGGTCGGCAAGACGGTAGGCCAGGGCAGAAAGAAGCCAGATCACAATAAAGACGCCAACGATGAGAAAGCCGAAATCGGCCAGATCATCGTTCAGGGATGCAATATCTTGCCAGATCGTCCCGCGGAGATGCAGATGCGCGCCGATCAGACCGAGTGTTTCAACCGATCCGATGAGCAGGGCTACAGTGATGGATATGGCCGTCATGGTAATATTGTACCATAGTTTCCGCTGCGGATTGCTGAAAGCCCATCCGTAAGCACCAGCCATCAAGCTGCTGTCGAGCGTATCGACCAGCGTCATACCGGTGGTAAACAGGGCTGGAAAGATCATGATTTCCCAAGCCGGGATACCTCCCGCACGCTGTGTGGCGGTGATGCCGAGCAGCCCGATTTCGGTGGCGGTATCAAATCCCAGCCCGAACAGCACCCCCAACGGATAGAGGTGCCATGGCTGGCTGATGCGCTCGAACACCGGACGGCAGAGGCGGCTTAGAAGGCTGCTTTTGTCCAGCGCGTCATTCAATGCCGCCTGACTCATTGTTTGCTGGCGAGCGTTACGAAACTGCTGCCACAGCGTGCGCAGGATCATCAGATTGGCAACGGCAATACACAGCAGAAATACGGCCGAGGTCAGTGTGCCGACAGTGCCGCCGAAAAAGCGAATATTCTCCAGTAAAGTCTGAAATTGCTGTGCCGAGACTGCAATCAGCGCACAGGCCAGCACCACAATGGTGGAGTGCCCGAGCGAGAACCATAATCCTGTGCGGTGAGGCTGAATGCCCGCCTGCATCAGACGGCGTACGGTATTGTCGATGGCGGCAATATGATCGGCATCCAGCGCATGCCGCAGCCCGAAAATCCAGGCCAGGAATGCTGTTCCAAGCAGTACAGGTCGGGTGGCAAAAGCCTGCCAGGCGATCAGCCAGACCAGCCCGTTCACGGCGATCAAAGCGGTATGGAGCAGGAGAATGCTGCGCGGGATGGTACGAAGATAAAGAAAGAATGGCGGCATGGGGTCATGCAATGATCCCGCCGCCATTCTTGTCAACTATGGATGCAGAAAAGCGGCGCCTCAGCGCTTTCTGACAAACTCGGCGCGGAGCACCAATCCCTTGATCGTATCGTGTTTGCAGTCGATTTCCTGCGGGTCACCGGTCAGACGGATGGATCTGATCACGGTGCCGCGTGGCAGGGTCTGGTTGGCACCCTTGACTTTCAGATCCTTGACGAGCGTCACGCTGTCCCCATCGGCCAGAATATTGCCGACTGCATCTTTCACCTGAACCGTTTCATCCTGCACGGGGGCAGCAGCTTTCCGGGCGGCTTCTGCGGCACTGATCCACTCGCCGCTGGCCTCGTCATAGATATAATCTTCGTTCTGATCGGGCATCGTAAAATTCACTTCTTCAAAGACGGATAGGGTTCAGGACTGGCGATCCGGCAGGGAAACCAGGCCATCCAGAGCGTCAACATCATTCAAAGCAGCGCTTTTCTCTGCTCGACTGAGAGAGGTAAGCGCGTGAGTCAGTGTATCGGCCTCCGCAATTTTGACGCGGGCCACCAGGATGTTGGCATCGACTGGATCAATGCGCGGTCGGCGCGGGGGGGGCAGCATTGCCCGATGTGCGGCCAGCAGGGTCTGGTCGGTACGGAGACGGATGACGGCTTCCATCTCCGGAGCATCGGCAAGGGAATGATAGATCTCTCCGGCGCGAACCAGAGCACGAGGAGGATTGCATTCCTCGGGGATCAGCAGCAGGCCCAGCCGACGCAGAGCCATCCCGGCGGCGCGGTTTCCGGTCAGGCTGACAAGGGGGATGGCCAGCGCCATGCCGACCACAACCGGCGTCATCCACAGAAAAAGCGGGAAGGAGACGAGCATGGCTGCCCCGCCCAGCACCAGACCGAAGACGGTATGCTGCCAGTATGTCTGAATGACCACACGCAGGGGAATGCTGCCGTCGTCCCGTCTCTGTGCGTTCCAGCCGCTATCACGCCCGGCGAGAATGGAGGCGACACCCATGGACTGGATCAGCATGGCAATGGGGGCGATCAGGCCGCCAATGACCGTCTCGATCAGCATACTGAGGACCAGACGGATCGCCCCGCCGCAGCCGCGTCGCTCGGAACCATTCAGCATGGTGACGATGCAACCCAGAACTTTGGGGGCCAGCAGTAATCCCATGGTGCCGATGAACACATACATGGCCAGCACGGGGTCGACGGAAGGCCAGTGGGGGAACAGAGCCCGTCCCTGATGCGGGAAATACTCTGGCCGCACAAAAATACTCTCCAGGGAGATCAGAATGCCCAGCACCAGAAACAGCAACCATAAAGGTGCCGTGATATAGGAGCCGATCCCCATTGCCATATGCACCCGGCTGATCCAGTGCAGATCACGGGCAGGCAGAATCTTGGCGTGCTGTAGATTCCCCTGACACCAGCGACGGTCACGAATGGCGATGTCGGTCAGGGAAGGCGGGCTTTCCTCATAGCTTCCGGCCAGAGCAGGCAGCATGTGAATGGCCCAGCCGCCGCGCCGCATCAGCGCCGCTTCGACAAAATCATGGCTCAGCACATGGCCGCCAAAGGGCTTGCGACCGCTCAGATGCGGCAGCCCTGCCTGTTCGGCAAAGGCCTTGGTGCGGATCACCGCATTATGGCCCCAGTAATTGCCTTCGGAGCCATGCCACCAGGCAATGCCATGAGCGATCAGCGGACCATAGACCCTGCCTGCAAATTGCTGCATGCGGGCGAAAAGAGTGCGGCCATTGACGATCACGGGCAGGGTCTGGATCAACCCGATGCGATCATGCTGTTCCATAGCGGCGGTCATGCGGACGATGGTGTCGCCTTCCATCACACTATCGGCATCCAGCACCAGCATCTGACGGTACGCACCGCCCCAGCGGCGGACCCATTCACCGATATTGCCGGCTTTGCGCTCGATGTTTTTGGCGCGGCGGCGATAGTAGATGTTTTCGCCGCCGCCCACCCGTTGGCGCAGGGCCAGAAAAGCCTGTTCCTCCTCAATCCACACGTCAGGGTCGGTCGTGTCGCTCAGGATAAAAACATCGAAAGCCGCCATGCGTCCGGTGGCCTGAAGGCTCTCATAAATTCCCTGCAAGCCAGCGGTCACGCGGGCCGGGCTTTCATTATAGCAGGGCATCAGAATGGCGGTGCGATGGTGCAGCTCCGGCAACGGTCCATCACGATGTACGCCCAGTCCCAGCCCGCCATCGCGGCCCAGCATGGAGGCGAAACCACCCAGCGCACTCATGAAAGACAATGCGATCCAGGCGAACAGAATCACGAACAGCACGACCAGCACGACACCGAGTGTGGTTGTAACACTGGCATTCAGCACGCGATTCATTTCATAGGCCGCGCCAATGGTCAGCAGCACTGTGCCGAGAAAAACGAACAGACGCCGCAGCGCCAGACCACGCGGTGCGGTCAGTGGCCTTTGCCCGGCCAGAGGGCCGGTTGCGGGTGAGTCCAGCCGTTGCACCGGCATATCAATGGGGGATTCTGACGGTAAGAAGGGGGGCGAGCCGATTGCCGACATGATCACGGCGTCCAACGGAACATCCAGCTTTCGGTCAGAGGCTGATTATCCTTGGATAATCTGGCGGTGACCTCGACCAGTTTCTCACCGCCGGGGACCAGCTCAAAACCGATCCGCCAACCGCCAATATCCGGATTGGGTTCAGAGAAGATATTGCGGATTTGTCCGGCAGAGGCATGCACCTCCACATTCGGCGGCTGGGCTGTGGTGAGGGATTTGACCGCATCGCCGGTGAAGTCGATCACATATTCGCGCCCCTGCTTGTCGTCGGCCAGGCCGGAACGTGTATCGGCAACCCGCGCCAGCTTGGTGGGCCAGGGCGTATCCCAGCCCCAATGCATGCGATAGGTGAAGTTATACTCGCCCTTGGCCGCCAGTTTTTCCTTGGGCCGCCAGAAGCTGACGATATTGTCGTTTACCTCATTCGGAGTAGGGATTTCGACCAGATCGATCGATCCCTGTCCCCAGTCACCGATGGTTTCGATCCACAGGCTGGGGCGCTTTTCATAGCGCAGGGCGAGATCCTGATAGTCGGCAAAGGCACGCTTCCGCTGCATCAACCCGAAGCCGCGTGTATTGCCATCGGCAAACGCACTGAACTGAAGATCACGGGGGTTCACCAAAGGACGCCAGATCTGATCCCCATTGCCGACCCAGATCGACAGACCTTCGCTGTCATGCGCCGCCGGCCGCCAATCATCGACGCCTTCACGGTCGTCGAAGTCGAAATCGAACATGCTGGTCATGGTCGCCAGACCGGGCTCAGTAATATCGACGCGGGGATAAAGGGTGCTTTCCACATCGAACACCGTTGTATCACCCGGATGGATGGTAAAGCGGTAAGCCCCTGTGGTACTGCGTGTGTCAAGCAGCGCATGAACGACGATGCTGTGGCTGTCCGGGCGCGGCTTTTCCAGCCAGAAAGTGCGGAAGGCGGCGAATTCCTCGCCTTTGGGATTGCCAGTGCCGATTGCCAGACCACGGGCTGAAAGACCGTAAACCTGGCCTTTTGCGACCGCACGGAAATAGCTTGCCCCCAGAAACACCACGCATTCATCATAATAATCCGGGCGGTTGATCGGGGCATGAATACGGAACCCGGCGAAACCCAGATTGCCGGTCACGCGCAGTTTCTGGTCTTCATACTCGAATAGGTCGGGATTGAACGCGACAGGGCGTGACTGCCCATCCGAGACCTCATTGATCTCGACCTTCTGCTCGAACAGGTATCCGCGATGGATCAGTTCTACACGGAACGGCAGATTGTCGTTCCGCCACAGCGCGCGGTCTTTCTGAAAGCGAATGCTACGCCACTGGTCCCAGCTCAGCTTGCTGACAACAGTTGGAAGATTGGTCTCGGGGGGCTGATAGGGCTTTCGGCTCAGTTCCTGCGCAATCCGGCGTACAGTTGATGCATCGAACGGGGTGGAAGCGGGCTGATGAGGAGCGGATTCTGCTGCGGCGGGATTGGAATGGCTGCCGAGGGCGGCAATCATTGTAAGAGAGGCAGAGCCTTTCATCAGGGCACGACGCTGCACGAATCTTCCTTTCGACAGATTACGATGGACCATTTAGTCAGATACCATGGTCCTACACGAAACAGGAAGAAGAGGCATCAGCCCCCAATTTAAGTGGGGCCTCAGTTCGGGCCGTGCTGTCAAGCCTCAGCTGCGTTCTTCGTTTCCGCTGCCGCTGGCACGGGGTGCCCTTGCCCGCGGCTCCATCTGTCGCCGCGTGAAGAAGGTGGCGATATCGGCAAGCTCCAGAAATTCATCAGCCTGACGGCGGAGATCATCGGCGATCATAGGGGGGGAGGTTCGGATGGAGGAAACGACGGAAACCCGCACGCCCTTCCGTTGCACGGCTTCGACCACGCGTCGGAAATCAGCATCGCCGCTGAACAGGACGGCATGATCAATCCGGTCGGCGATTTCCATCATATCGACGGCCAGCTCGATATCCATATTGCCCTTGATTCGGCGGCGACCGGAGGAATCCGTGAATTCTCTGGCCGGCTTGGTAACCAGATTATAGCCGTTATAAGCAAGCCAGTCTGTCAACGGCTTGAGGGGAGAATATTCTTCCGTTTCAAGAACAGCTGAGTAATAATATGCACGCACAAGTTGAGAGCGACTGCGGAAAGTTGACAGCAAATTGCGATAGTCGACCTCAAAGCCCAGGTTCCGGGATGCCGAATAGAGGTTAGCGCCATCTATAAAGAGCGCTATTCTCTCGGTCGGTAGGAAATGCATACTCTTGAATATCCTTGGCTTATAAGACGGCATGATGAGGTTCAGCCGTGTGGCGGAATCTTTACCATGTATCGGTGCTATGCTGACCTTTAAACGACAATGAGGGGCATTTACAATGCACAAGCCTGCAGCATACGGCGATTTGATGAGCATATAAAAATGATTTTAATAGCACTCGGGGCAAATCTGCCGAATTCAGATGGTATGCCAGCCATCGAAACCTGCCGCCAGGCGGTGGCACGGCTGGGCGAGTTGCCCGGTCTGACTCTGGAAGCCTGCTCCCGTTGGTATCTGACGGCACCGATGCCGCCTTCCGGTCAGCCTGATTACGTAAATGGTGTAGCCCGCCTGTCCGGTGAAATCGATCCCGAGCGCCTTTTGGCATGGTTGCAGGAGATCGAGGCGCGCAATGGCCGTGTCCGTACGGTTCCCAATGCTCCTCGCACACTTGACCTTGATATTATCGATATGGATGGGATGGTCAGGTCCGCCCCTGATCCTATTCTGCCCCACCCAAGGGCGACAGAGCGTGCTTTTGTCCTGACGCCGCTGCGGGATGTGTGTCCAGACTGGATTGATCCCGTCAGTGGTAAAACGGTTGATGATCTGCTGGATGCGTTGCCGCCACAGGGAATAAGACCGGCTGATTCTGACTGATCCGTTTCAGCGGAAAGGCTGATCCGCGTCAGCAGATGCCTGCTCCGGTTGCCTGGGAAGGGAGGCTGCTTTATAGGTAATCCCTTCGCTTCAGTAAGTTTGTGTTTTGGGAGGTCGCCGCATGGCGCGCGTCACCGTTGAAGATTGCGTCGAAAAGGTGCCCAACCGGTTCGAACTGGTTCTGCTGGCCGCCCATCGTGCCCGCTGCATCAGCCGTGGCGAGGAACTGACCATTGATCGTGACAACGATAAGAACCCGGTGGTCGCACTCCGTGAAATTGCTGATGAGACGGTGACCACCACTGGATTGCATCAGGATCTGATGAAGTCACTTTCCCGCGCGCCGGAGCCGGAACCCGCGGATGAAGAAGTCCTCGATCTGATCCCGACCGAGCAGAATATCTTTGGCCTGCAGGATGTTTCTGCCGAGGAAGAAGCTCATTCCAGTGCGGCCGATCTCTCATCCGATGAGATGGAAGCTGCGATTGAGGCCGAACTTGGCGGTCGTCGTCGCTGATTGATGGGCTGATTACGGCATTATTAACCCTGATTTGCTGAAATCATTGCGTCGCGTGCAAGGGACACCCTTATAATAAATGTTCAACGGGTGTCCTGAGTCGTACGGAGTCTCGTCCGGCCTGGGCCAGAGCGGGGCCACAGAATGACGCAGAGCATGGGAGCCGGCTTTTTCAGCCGCCTGACGCGCCTTCCTGACGGCGTGGCGGGTGAGGTTGGGCAGCCGGCCCGTCCCCGTATCGTGCGGCAGTTCGAGCTGACCGAAAAAGTCCTCAGTTATGCCCCCAATGCTGATACGGATCTGATCGACGCCGCCTATGTGCTGGCGATGCGTGCGCATGGGCAGCAGGTACGCGACAATGGCGATCCCTATATTACGCACCCTCTGGCAGTGGCTGATATTCTGGCCGGATACCGGCTGGATGTCGGCAGCATCATCACCGGGCTGCTGCATGACACGATTGAGGATACACAGCTAAGCCTTGCCCAGATCGAGGAGCGTTTCGGAACTGAAATCGCCGGCCTCGTCGATGGTGTGACCAAGCTGACCCGGTTGGAACTCCAGTCCGACCGCACCAAGCAGGCGGAAAATTTCCGTAAGCTCGTTCTGGCCATGAGCAAGGATATCCGCGTGCTGCTGGTCAAGCTCGCGGACCGGCTGCACAATATGCGCACCCTGCATTTCGTGCGCTCCGACGCGCGCCGCCAGCGCATCAGCCGCGAGACGATGGAAATCTATGCCCCTCTCGCCGACCGCATCGGTATGGAGGAGGTGAAGACCGAGCTTCAGACTCTGGCCTTCGCACAGCTGGAGACCGAAGCCTACGACACCATCATGGCACGGCTGAACTTCCTGCGTGGCCGCGGGGCCGATGTGATCGAGGAAGTGAAGGCCGAGCTTCGTCGTGTGTGCGAGGATCATGGCGTTACGGTGATCGAAGTCACGGGACGGGAAAAATCCCCTTTCTCGATCTGGGAAAAAATGCAGCGCCGCAGTGTGGCGTTCGAGCAGTTATCCGATATCATGGCGTTCCGCATCGTCGTGCCGACGCGGGCGGATTGTTACGCCGCGCTGGGTGCGGTGCACGCGACCTATCCGGTGATTGCCGGACGGTTCAAGGATTATATCTCCACCCCCAAGGCAAATGGCTATCAAAGCCTGCACACCGGCGTCACCCTGCGGGAGCCGCGCAACCAGAAGATCGAGGTGCAGATCCGCACCCGTGATATGGATGACGTCGCGGATAACGGCGTGGCCGCGCACTGGGCCTATAAAGACGGGCAGGAGATGCTGCCCAGCGAAGTGCAGCGTTTCCGCTGGGTGCAGGATCTGCTCGAAATTCTCGACAATTCCGCAGCTCCTGACGAGTTTCTGGAGAATACCAAACTCGAATTATATCAGGATCAGGTTTTCTGCTTTACGCCCAAAGGTCAGTTGATCCAGTTGCCACGCGGGGCGACCCCGGTGGATTTCGCTTATGCTGTGCATAGTCAGATCGGTGATACCTGTGTAGGCGCGCGTGTGAATGGCCGTCTGCTGCCGTTGCGGCACGAATTGCAGAATGGTGATCAGGTCGAAATTCTGACGGCCCGTGGCGGCACCCCCAGCCCGCAATGGGAACGCTTCTGCGTCACCGGCAAGGCGCGGGCACGCATCCGCCGCTATGTGCATCAGCAACAGAAGCAACTCCATGTGGATGAAGGCCGTGCCATGTTGGCCAAGGCCTTCCGGCAGGAAGGGTTGGATGGTAGCGAGAAGGTGCTTGATGCAGCCCTGAAAACGCTGAAGCAGCCTACGCTGGATGATCTTTATACCGCTGTTGGCAATGGCAATATCGGGCCGAAGGAGGTGGTGCATGCCGCCTATCCGGAATTGCGGCCCGCTGCGCGTGCGCCGCGTATGCTGCATGGCCTGCCGCCGCGTCCGTCCTCCCGTCCGGCTGGTCGTGCCGAGAGCGGTATGGCTATTACCGGCCTGGTCTCCGGGATGGCGGTTCATTATGCCGGATGCTGCCATCCTCTGCCGGGGGATCGTATTGTCGGCATCGTTGCCACTGGCAAGGGTGTGACCATCCATACGCGGGACTGTCCGACGCTGGAAAGTTTTGCGTCCACGCCTGAGCGTTTCATTGATGTGGACTGGGACAGTGCCATGATGGAACGCGGCAATGAGGGCAAGCGCGGTGATCTTTATACGGGACGTATCAGCGTGATCGCCTCCAATGAGGGAAATGCTCTGGCCAATATCACCAACGCTATCGCCAAGCAGGACGGGGCGGTGATGAATTTAAAAATCGTTAATCGGCAGCAGGATTTCTTTGAAATTCTGATTGATGTGAATGTGCGTGATGTACGCCATCTTTCTCATGTGATTGCGGGTCTGCGTGCTGCGTCGAGCATCACCCAGGTCGAGCGTGCACGGAGTTGAATACACGGATGATGACGGCATGATCATCGGCATTGGCTCGGATATCTGTGACATCCGACGCATCGAAACAGTGCTGGAACGGCATGGGGAGCGGTTTCTGAGCCGGGTGTTTACCACGGCGGAAAGGGCCAAGGCCGAACGCCGTAATGGCCGTATGCGCATGGGAACCTATGCCAAGCGTTTCGCGGCCAAGGAAGCCTGCGCCAAGGCACTTGGCACCGGTTTTGCCGGGGGGGTATTCATGTCTGATCTTGGGGTCGTCAACCTTTCTTCCGGCCAGCCGACACTGCGTCTGACAGGCGGGGCGGCGGCAAGGCTGAGTGCTATGACGCCGTCCGGTATGGGGGCGCAGGTCCTGCTGACGATGACGGATGAATACCCGTACGCCTATGCGCAGGTGGTGATTTCGGCTGTGCCTCTTCCGACCTCTCTCATTGGTGGCCGGGGGCTGCCTTGACAGGCGGGGAGGCGCCCGGCATCCCTTGCGCCCTATCCATGCGGCTTACAATAATATCCGGACAACCATAACGATGTCAGAACGCAAATCCGGCTTCTGGAGCAATGTAGTCGTGATCGTCTACGCAGCTCTCATTGCCATTGGTTTTCGGACTTTCCTTTTCGAGCCTTTTAATATTCCCTCCGGATCGATGATCCCGACATTGCAGGTCGGTGATTATCTGTTTGTCTCCAAATATGCTTACGGGTATTCGCACTTCTCGCTGCCATTTTCGCCCGATCTTTTTTCCGGGCGCATTTTCGGCAGCTTGCCGCATCGCGGGGATGTTGTGGTATTCCGCCTGCCGACCGATACGTCGACCAGCTATATCAAGCGCGTGATAGGGCTGCCGGGTGATACGGTGCAGATGCGCGAGGGCCACCTGTTCATCAATGGCACAGAGGTTCCGCGTAAGGAACATGGCGTTTACACCATTGAGGGTGAGGGCAGCTCTCCGGTACCGGAAGAAGACAAATTATATGTCGAGGATTTACCCGGTAAGAGCGGGCAAAGCGGGGTGGATCATTTGATCCTGAAACGCTCGGATCATGAAATGCTCGACAATACGCCGGAATTCAAAGTCCCGGCCGGGCATTTCTTTGCGATGGGTGATAATCGGGATAACAGTCAGGACAGCCGGGTCATGTCGGTCGTCGGATTTGTGCCGGTAGAAAACCTGATTGGCCGTGCAGAGTTTATTTTCTTCTCCGTGCATGCAACCGCCCCCTGGTATCAGGTGTGGGAATGGCCGTTGGAAATCCGCTGGAATCGTTTGTTCAGGAGCATCCACTGAACGCCGTCCGGTCGGTTCAGATGAGGCATCCATGAGCGCGACATCAGCCAGTCAATCGAAATATGCCGGGATTGCTGACCGTTCCCTGGAGGCTGCTGAGGCTCTCCTGAGCCATCGCTTTGCCCGGCGTGATCTGCTGGCCGAGGCGCTGACACATCGCTCCGCCGTCAAAATAATGCATGGCCAAACGGGGCAGAGCCTGCCGCGTGGCGCCGGGTCCAATGAGCGGCTGGAATTCGTTGGCGACCGGGTCCTGGGACTGGTGGTGGCCGAATGGCTGGTGGAGCGTTTTCCGTTGGAGCAGGAAGGCGAATTGGGGCGCCGTTTAGCGCATCTGGTATCCCAGCCGGTTCTGGCCGGGATCGCCGAACAATCCGGGCTGCCGCAAATCCTGTCTGTGGCGCCCGGTGAGGCAAAGGCCGGTGTCCGCAAGCTGGCAACTGTTTTGTCCGATGCGATGGAGGCTCTGATCGGCGCACTCTATCTCGATGCGGGCCTGGACCCGGTGCGGCAGTTTATCCGGCGCCATTGGGAGCCGGTGATGCAGCGGCAGACAGAACCGCCGAAAGATGCCAAAACAGCTTTGCAGGAATGGGCGCAGGGTCTTGGCCTTCATCTGCCCACCTATCGTCTGGCACGTCGCGAGGGACCGCCGCATAACCCGGTATTCTGGGTGGAGGTTTTGGTAGGTGATCATGTCGGGCAGGGGCAGGCGGGCAGCAAGCGTGCCGCCGAGCAACTGGCGGCGCAGGACTTGCTGGGCCGTATACGAGACAAGACAGGACCAGATCGGGATCGGAACGGATGAGCGGCGGTAAAGAGAGTGCAGACGATATGAGCCCCCCTGATCCCACCCGGTCAGACCTCCATGAAGGGACATTTTCTGCTGAAAACAGGCTGGGCGGCTCTGGCAAGACACGGTGCGGTTACGCCGCTCTGCTGGGTGCACCGAACGCGGGTAAATCGACCCTGGTCAATGCACTGACCGGTGCCAAAGTGTCGATCGTCTCGCCCAAGGCGCAGACGACCCGCTTTCGCGTTCTCGGCATCGCCATGCACCAGACGGAAGCCGGAGAGACATCCCAGATTCTGATGGTGGATACGCCCGGTATCTTCACGCCGCGTCGCCGTCTGGATCGGGCCATGGTTGCCGCGGCATGGACCGGTGTTCAGGATGCCGATCTCGGTCTCTTGATGGTCGATGCCCGTGCCGGTCTGACCGAGGATGTGCGGGCGATTATCGAGCGTCTGGGCAACCGGCGCACCTGGCTTGTGCTGAACAAGGTTGATCTGGTTCCCGCGCCGAGCCTGCTCCCGCTGGCACAGGCGTTGAGCGATCTGGCCAAATTCGAGGAAACCTTCTTCATCAGCGCGGCGAAGCGGGATGGGCTGGACATGCTGCTGACAGCGCTGGCCCAGGCCATGCCGCCTGGTCCGCATCTCTATCCGGATGATGATCTGACCGATCTGCCGGACCGTCTACTGGCCGCCGAGATCGTGCGCGAGCAGATTTTCCTGCAAACCCATGAGGAAATCCCTTATTCCGCCACTGTCGAGACGGAGGCGTTTCAGGAGCGTCCCGACGGCTCCGCCCGGATTGAGGCGACAGTTTATGTGGCGCGGCCCGGCCATAAGGCAATCCTGATCGGGGCGGGGGGCAGCCGCATCAAGCAGATTGGCGCACGGGCGCGGCAGGAATTGTCGTCTCTGCTGGATCGGCCGGTGCATCTGTTCCTCAATGTGAAGGAACGGGCTGGCTGGGATGAGGAAACCGCCCGGCTGCGTGCGATTGGCCTCGAAGATCCGGGCTGAGTGTCTCTCCGGTTGCAGACCGGTTACAGAGGGATGGCCTGATGGAATGGACGGCGCCCTGTATCGTGTTGAGTGCCCAGCCTTACGGTGAGGCAGACTGTTTGGCTGCGGTCTTTTCCGAGGATCAAGGACTGTATAGAGGACTGGTCCGTGGTGGTACATCGCGGCAGCGCGGCGGTATCTGGCAGCCGGGCAACCTCGTTATGGCACGTTGGACGGCGAGGTTGGCCGATCAGCTTGGCTCCCTGACGGCGGAGTTGATCCATCCGGCTGCTGCGCTGGCCATGGATGATCCCCTTAATCTGGCCGTGCTGCGGTCCCTTTGCACCGTTGCGGAAGGCGCATTGCCAGACCGGGAGGCACATCCCGCCGCTTTTATACCCTTGCCCGGTCTGCTGACACGCCTCTCGCTTGGCGGGGGGCAGGTGGTTGAGGATGCCATACGATGGGAAGCGATCTTGCTGCGGGAGCTTGGCTACGGCCTCGATCTTCAGCGTTGTGCTGTAACGGGGCAGGTGAGCGGTCTGCATTACGTCTCGCCGCGTACGGGCCGCGCTGTCTCATCAGACGCGGCAGAGCCATGGCTGGACCGGCTTTTGCCGCTACCGGCTTTCCTGTTGCATCAGGCGGAAACCGACAGTGATCCGGTCGCCTGGCGGGACGGATTACGGCTCACCGGGTATTTTTTATCGCGGGATGTGTTCGGAACCCGGCATCGCCCTCTTCCCCCGGCGCGCATGTCGCTATACGACCGTATCGCGGCACTGACGGAAACGGAACGTGAACATGCCTGACGACATGATAGGCCGGGTTGAGGATACCAGGCTGGCGGATGCCTTGTCGGAGCGATATCTGGCGTATGCACTGTCCACCATTATGGCGCGTTCCCTGCCGGATGTCCGTGATGGGCTGAAGCCTGTGCATCGGCGGCTGATTTACGCGATGCATCAGCTGCGGCTTGATCCCGATGCCGGCTTCAAGAAATGCGCCCGTATCGTCGGGGATGTGATCGGTAAATATCATCCTCACGGCGATTCCGCGGCTTATGAGGCTTTGGTGCGTCTGGCCCAGGATTTCGCCTCCCGTTATCCGCTGGTCGATGGGCAGGGCAATTTCGGCAATATCGATGGCGATGGGGCGGCAGCCTATCGCTATACCGAGGCCCGACTGACCGAAGTCGCCCGCACCATGCTGGAAGGCATTGATGACGATGCGGTTGATCTCCGCCCGACCTACAATGCTGAAGAAGTCGAACCGGCCGTGCTGCCCGCTGCTTTTCCCAATCTGCTTGCCAATGGGGCGGCAGGGATTGCGGTTGGTATGGCAACGTCGATCCCGCCCCATAATGCCGGACAGGTCTGTGATGCCGCTCTGGCGCTGATCGAGAACCCACAGGCCGATACGGCGATGCTGCTGGATCATCTGAAAGGCCCGGATTTTCCGACCGGTGGCATTCTGGTGGAAGATCGTGCCTCAATGCTTCAGGCCTACGAGACCGGGCGGGGTGGCTTCCGTGTCCGGGCACGCTGGCACAAGGAGGATGGTCGTCTCGGCAGTTGGCGTATCATCATCACCGAAATTCCCTATCAGGTGCAGAAGGCCCGGCTGATCGAGCAGGTGGCGGCACTGATGGAGGAGAAAAAGCTGCCTCTGCTCGCCGATATCCGTGATGAAAGCACCGAAACCGTCCGTATCGTGCTGGAGCCTAAATCCCGCACCATCGCTCCCGATGTGCTGATGGAAACGATGTTCCGTGCCACCGCGCTGGAAAGCCGTTTCCCGCTGAACATGAACGTGCTGGACGCCACC